>JAGAAC010000011.1 GCA_017615475.1 Clostridia bacterium | reverse complement strand
GCGGTATCGTCAAACCAATACAGCGGGCTGTAATCCGCCTCTTTCCGCAGGATATCCATTTTCCCGCCGTGGAGGGTGTTGATCCACAGCTTTTTGTGGTCTTCAGAAGCCGTGAGGGGATAGCAGAGCTGTACATGCAGCTTCCCGTCGATCCAGCCGGCACCGGTCAGGTAAGTATCCCGGAACAGGGGAATGTTCAGCGGCTGGGTGTAGTCCAGTACCTTCAGGCCAGGCACTTCGGTCGCTCCCCGGTCCCTGTGCTGCAGGACTTTTTCCGCATGAAGCGGCAGTTCAGTTCCTTCCATTGCCTTCGCGTGTTCCTTGAGCAGCGGCATCAGGTCTGCCCGGAAGCCTTCACATACATTCGCGGAATTCAGGGTCAGTGTGATCGTACGGTTTTCCGGGCTGACAGGTTCTGAGAAATCAACATAAACCATATAGACTCCATAGTGTCCAGCCGTGCTGCGGTACAGCGCGACAGGCGAGACTTCTGCGTCCGCTCCGAAATCGCCGGTAAAGACGGGATCAGAGGGGAACTCCGCATATGCCCCTTCTGTATCCTCCACAGAGCAGAGGAGTTGGACTCGCTGATCCGACACAAAGCCAGAGATCACATCCAGGCGGATTCCCTGCTTTTCAGCGCTGCTGAGGTTTACAGTTTTCAGACGGCTTGCCGCATATCCGTATCCTTCCGTCAGCGCCCGGTTGAGGTTTGTCTCGTCATCCAGGAGGAAAGTTTCGCGGGACGGATCATATTCCGCGTCTTCCCAGTCGATGAAGCCGGCAGGATCCACCAGGGGCCCCCACTCCGCCGGGCGTACAGGAACCTGATACCGCCGGCATACAGGCGTCTCCGTACCCGGGATTTTCATTTCCATGGTGATGGTGACAATCTGTTCCCCGTCAGCGGTCCCTTTGTTAACATCATTGATCTGGAAGCTCAGCGGTGTTCCGGAAGCAATCAGGCTGCGGAGACTTCCGTCGCCGTCTTCCCGGCTCGTTCTCCAGTCATATGCGACATCCTGCCACATCCTGTCAGCATCTCCGCCGACCCAGTCACGGAAGAACTGCCGGATGTTATATTCGGTATCCTCATCCAGCGGGGATCTTTTCATTTCGACTTCAACCGGTCCGCTTTCCGCACAGACCAGGTTCAGCGGGAGATCAACTTCCCAGCTGCCGTTCACCAGGTTTTCCAGGGTGCTGACCTCTATCTGCGGTTTGAGCTTTTCAAGGTATTCCGCGTCACAGTCCACAATGAATTCTTTCCAGTCCACGGAACCATCGCCGTTTTCATCCCAGATCACGCTGTCATAGAGGCTGTCTTTCCAGTAATCATCGTTAAAGTCCATGTAGGCAAACCAGTCGCCTGACACGGTGACATTCTCACCGATAACCGTCCGGGTGTCCGGATTATGGAACTGCACGTGGAACTGCCCGTCAACCCAGCCGATACCGGTCAGCAGAACATTCCCGACTACCGGAATATTCATCGGCTGCGTATAATCCAGCACCTTCACTTTTTCTTTGGGTATCGGGGTGCCGTCCATGGCTGTTCCGGCAATCAGTTCCGGGGAAAGGATGCCTTCGCCTGTTACTCCGTGGTCCTTCAGCAGCTGAAGCGCGTCCAGATTCGCGAGTCGGCGGGCTTCATAATAGTTGACTCCCATGGCAATCATCCGGGCTTCTGTTGAAACCGGTTCGCTGTAATGAGTATAGGAGCAAAGATAGACTTTGTGTTCCTTTTCATCCTGATAAAGCGTCAGTTCCTGGCCCTGGTCCGGGTCTCCGATGGAAGAGCTCCAGAGCTCGGCCCAGAGAGCCGTTCCGGGATTTTTTCCTTCCAGGTCCTGCAGGGAGTACAGAATCCAGGACTCGTTTTCCTTCACCAGTCCGGATATGATTTCAAGGCGGACTCCGTCCTTTTCACAGACGCGGTTGACCGGTATCAGCAGATCCGCGACTTCCGGGCAGGACTCTTTAAGCGCTTCGATGACCTTCTTTTCCGTACTTCCTTCCGGCAGGTCATCGGCGTTTTCCACGTGGCCCGGGGCCATAGCGGTCACAATGGGCTGAGCGGTATACTGAGTATTGTCCAGGATCGGGTCCGGTCTGCCGGGGCTGCGGGTCAGGGCAGTAACGCCGAAGCCCAGCAAAAGCACCAGCGCCACCGCGGCAGGCATCAGCCTGCGCAGGCTGAACTCTTTGCGGTTGGCTTTGGCACGCCTGATCATCCCCAGCACAGTCCAGGAATTTTCATCCGTCCACTCTGTATTCCGGCCCCGTTCATCCAGGGTCTTTCGGATATCAATCTTCTTCATCGAAATACCATCCCTTCAGATTCTCCTGCAGGATTGCTTTGGCTTTGCGGGCACGCGAATTCAGCGTATTGATATTTATGCCAAGGCTTTTGGCCGCTTCCTGCAGTGACAGCCCTTCGTAATAGCGGAGCACCAGCGCGCTTTTCAGATGTTCCGGCAGCGCCTGTACCGCGTTCCAGACCGTGGGGTCATAATCCGGCGGCAGTTCCGTTACCTTCTCCCGGTCTTCCTCAGACGCCTGGGTGAAAATGGACTTAAACCAGGAACCGCGCTGCATGCTTCGGCAGGTATTTACAGCGATCCGGCTGAGCCAGGTTTTCTCCGAGCAGTCTTTCCGGAAGCCGGCATAATGCTTCCAGGCTTTGAAAAAAGTTTCCTGCGCCGCGTCTTCGGCCAGGTATGAGTCATTCAGCAGATACAGGCAAAGCCGCCTGATATCAGTGCCGTATGTGTTCATCAGATGAATGATCGTTTGTTCATCCGATGCGGGTGCAATGGACATTCCTTCTCCTCCTTCCACATTTACAGACGCGGCGATGAAAGAAAATTGCTTTGGAATCTGAAAGTTTTTTTATTTTTTATTTATTATATCAAAAAAACGGATATATTTACATTGACGCATGGCAGACCGAAACAGTCCCCTGACCGATCCATGGAACCAAAGTGTGTTATCATTCGTCTTCTTATCTGAAGGGAGTGTGACTATGAAGAAACTGACTTGTATTGTTTTAACCCTGATGATCCTGATGACGGCTTTTTCCGCCTGCGCGGCTGCCAATATGGACGCGGTGTTTGATTACGGGAACCCGATGCTTATGGAGATACCGGAAGACTTTGATTTCACGATACTGGAAGGCGATGTTTCGCTGCTGACAGAAAGCAATGAGAAACCCTGCCTGTGGTCCATGGCACCGTGCGGATATTCCGGCATTTTTACTGTCGGAAAGTCTATGGCGGCGGTGTATGACCAGAAGGTATCTGCGGTTCATCCGTCTGCCGAACGGGGTGTGAAGGATGAATACGGCAACCTGGAGCAATACTTTACTACCCTGACGACAAAGCTGGGAAACCTGGTCGGGGAGGAAGGCGTTGTCTATTCTCCTGACGGAAGATACGCATTTGTCGGCAACAAGGATCTTGCGCTGATGTATATGAAGCTGTTTGTTGATCCGATCCTGCTGGATGTCTCCACGGGAGAGCTGATCCTGACCGCGACTTATCCGGATAAAATGGGAATGGACGACATGGGCGCCGTGACCTCCGGGCTGTTTTCAGCGGACGGCCGATCCTTTTTCTATATCGTTTACGGGGGCTTTAAGGAAGGCCGGGTCCGCCTGTGCCGTTATGACCTGGAAACCGGGGAAACGGAAACCTGCTTTGAATCCGACCGGTACCTGGATTATCCGC
>JAGAAC010000053.1 GCA_017615475.1 Clostridia bacterium | reverse complement strand
TCCCCGGCTTCCATCGCTTTTTCCTTCGTGGTGACAATCCCGCCGTCAACTAATTCCACAGCATCCGGAATCAGCTTTTTGAAATCACGATACTGTCCCTCAAATTCAGGCACAAGGGATGGAAACTGAGGCAGATACGCACCCAGCGCTATAGCGAATACACCGATCCTGGCTTTGGTTTCAACTAACATTTACGCTTCCTCCTTCATTTGGATTTTTAAGTTCCCAAGGGCCGTCGCTTCAATGGGTAAAGCAACGACCTCTTTTCCTGTTGCTATCTCTGTCAGCCGGTTCAGGAACCGATTCTTCGCGCCGCCACCGACAATATAAAGCTTGTCATAATGGCAGCCTGTATTGTGCTGTAATTCCTGAATCGCGTTCATATAACTGAGCGCCAGAGAACGATAGGCGCAGCGGAAATAGTCTCCCGCATACTGTGGCGTGGTTTTCAACGCCTCATCAAACGCATCTTTCATGCGTTTCGGTGCAAGGAACCCCTGGGCGTTCGCATCCACGGTTTCCTCAAAGCGACTCGCTTCCGCTTCCGCCAGGATCTCTTTCCAGTCGCTGCCTGGACAAAGCTCATCCCGCAGGCGGTTTACGATCCACATACCCATAATGTTCTTCTGATACCGGTTATATCCGACGCCGCCTTCATTGCTCCAGTTGGCCAGTTCGCTGGCAGCGTTGGTAATCGGTTTTTCTGTCTTGACACCCAGCAGGCTCCAGGTTCCGCTGGAAATGTATGGATGGTTCCCTTCCATCGGGATTCCTTCCACGGCGCTGGCGGTATCGTGGGTGGCACAAAGCATGACTTTGATCCCTTTGTACTCTCCGATGACAGTACCCGGTTGCTGTAACGGACAGAACAGTCGTTCCGGCAGTTCCAGTTTCCGGATGATCTCCGGATCGAATGCGCCTGTTTCCGCATTTACCATTCCACCGGTTGTGGCATTGGTGTACTCATGACTCTTCATTCCGCAGAGTTTATACATCAGGTATTCCGGAATCATCAGGAAATCCGTGACCCCTTCAAGTCTTCCTGCGAGCTTATCCGCGTATAGCTGATAAATCGTATTAAAGGGCTGAAACTGAATCCCTGTACGACGGTAGAGCTCAGAAAAAGCGATCCTGTCATGCACCTGCGGAATCACAGCTTCCGTTCGGCTGTCACGGTAAGCATAGCAAGGCAGGATTTCCCGGTCGTTTTTCATCAGCACATAGTCTACCGCCCAGGTATCAATGGACAAGCTATCGATCTGGGGATAAATCTCCAGGGCTTTCTCAATCCCTTTTTTTACATGGGAAAGCAGCGCTTTAATATCCCAGGTCAGATGTCCGTCTTTTTCTGTAACGCCATTTGGAAAACGGTAAACTTCCTCAGTGCGGATCTCTCCGTTTTCTGTCCAGCCTATGATATGGCGTCCGCTTGAAGCGCCGATGTCGATCGCCAGATACTTCTTCATACAGCGTCCTCCGTCTGTTTTACACATCCAGTTCCGTAACTTCCTTGGGATACTCTCTCATTTCATCCGGATCATGCAGCGGGTTCCAGACCTGGGCGAAGAAAGGATCCACCTTTGCCCGGGCTCCGTAATTCCAGCTCTTTCGTTCGCACTCCGGGCACCAGTGCCCACCTTCGAGCACCAGCCGCGGACTGGCTTCGAAGGTGTGTCCAAAGGCGCAGCGGAAGGACTGTTTGCTGGTCCAGTCTCCCTGCTCCATAGATTCGCTCAGACATTCTCCGCCGCGGAACTTTGCGGCACCCTTCAGGTCATCCAGAGAAAGCTCTTTTTCCGGTTTGCTTTCATCATAGCCGTGATCAATAGGAACCACTTTATCCCAATCAGTGAAGTGATCCATCCGGCTCGCTTTGTCAGGCAGGGCTTCCCATTTCTTCTTACTGCCCCAGTAAGCATCGATATGGTCTTCCATATTGGCATCGATAAAATGCTTTGTCCCATGCTCACTGTCCAGCAGCTTTTTGAATGTGCCTTTAATGATGGATCCCATCAGCTTCTGACCGCCGGGCAGCTTGCAGATGATCCGTCCGAACGGCTTGGCCGCTCCCAGTTTTTTCAGGTAAGCATCATAGAAATACTGCATGCTGTCCGAGCGGAAGTGCAGATAATCTTCGAGTTTATCCGAATCCAGATAATACTGCCCGTGAAAATTCAGCGTAGCGTAATCCTTCGGGTCGAGTACGTAATCAATGTTTTTGATGCCGATCTCACCGTACATGATCTTATACATCGTGTAAGTATCCACCCGGCAGGAAAGGCCGCCGCCAATATTGTAAATATGTCCCCAGAAGCTCCCGTCCAGAGAACCGTCCGCGTCAAAAGCACACAGGTTCCGCATGGCTTTTCCGCTGTCCCGGTCGGAACAATACTCCAGTACGTTGTCCAGGCAGTTATGGAACTGGATCGCATCGTTGATTTCGGCCATTGCCGGACCAATGATGCCGGTTTGCCTCAGGCTGACCCAGTATTTCAGCCCGGATTCGATCACATAGCGCTCCGCAGCCACCTTGGATACCGCATAATAATCAAACATGCTGGGTTTGATCGGATCTCCGACACGGCCCCAGTGAATCGGCGGCATCCGGTCTCCGGTTTCCGCAACGGTACCGATATACACAAACTTGTAGGTGTCCTGTTTGCCCTGAGCATGAATCGATTCGATCAGGTTCCTGACCGATCCGTAATTGTTCTGCATAGCCTTTTTTGGATGATAATCCGCCTGGGGGGAAACAAAGGCTGCAATATGCAGGCAGAGATTGCTCAGCCGGATACATTCATCCACATCATTATGGTTCAGCAGATCGCCGTATTTGATGGTCAGGCCCGGCATCCCTTCATGCGGGTCGAACAGTTGATGGTTCTTTTCACTGTTCCGCACAAGGATAATCAGATCGTACAATTTGCCGATATCCGGCAGCATTGCTTTAAAGCTTTCATATCCCATACCGCCGCCGGCACCGGTCATAAATACAGCAGGCTTCTTCATACGGTTATTCTCCCTTCATTCCGAGCACTTCAGTCTTCTTCTCGATCACTGCCTTGCATAGCAGGATGGAATCGCCGATTGCCGCGTCTATGTCATCTTCTGACACACCCAGTTCAGTACAGCCTTCCGACTTGTCGATAAAGAGATTGGAACACATGATATCCGCAAACTTTACCATATGCAGACCGCCCTGGATCCCTTTCTGCGCCTGTTCCTTCATGATCTTTTTGCAGCCGAGGGCATACATCCATTTCGGGATGGTAATGATCTTTTTATCAGGGCAATCCAGATATTTATGTACAATCTTCAGCATTTCCGGCCAGGTCAGGTTATACCAGCCGATCGGATAGCATTTCCCGCCTTTGTTCTTTTCCAGTGCGCCGGCAATAGCCTGGCCCACCTGATGAACAGTAACCATTGTAGAACCGCCGGTCGGATACATGGTCACCTTTTTCATGCTCATGACATTCTCAACCAGGAAAACCCATACCGGCCTGCGTCCGGGCTGTGTTCCGAAAATGTACGGCAGTTCCAGGACAGCCACATCCAGGTCTTTCCCGGCAAAAGACATAGCTGCTTCTTCCTGATCGATCCGGCTGCGAATGTAGGGATGAATTTCCGTCAG
>JAGAAC010000052.1 GCA_017615475.1 Clostridia bacterium | reverse complement strand
TGTTTGACGCGCCTGAGCTGAAAGCGTGCTTTGCCCGGTTTGACAACCCGGAGGAGAAGCAGAGGGAGTATCTGCAAAGGCTGGCCAGGGAATACGTGGAACTGTTCCTGGAAGGAAGCAACCAGGTAATGGGAAATATCTTCGGGTTCCACATTGAAAGGAACAAGGAGAAGAAGCTGGCCGTGCCGGTGGCAGAGATGATTGAACGGATCAAAGCAGATGAAAAGCTGACCCCGGAACAGCGGGAAGAGCTGTGGAAGGCGATGTACCAGGGATATGCGGCCAGGACGGGCGGGAAGACGGAGGAGCTGGATGAACGGCTGAAATGATTCAGCCGTTCATCAATGAATAATGAAGAATGAAAAATGAAGAATGAATAATGGCGGAAAAAACTCCTGCGATGTGATCGCAGGAGTTTTATTGATTATATGCGCTCCGCGTAGTAGGGGAGCATTATCAATGCATAATGCATAATGATTTATTTGATTTAGGCCAGGAATGCTTCGATCAGGGCGGAAGCCTCGGCGACAGGATCACCAGACATGTCGAGCCAATGGATACGGGGATCGCGGCGGAACCAGGTCATCTGGCGCTTAGCGAACTTTTTAATGGAGCCGGCGAGCTCTTCCTTCATCTGCTCATAGCCGATTTTACCGGTCAGGTACCAGGTCAGGTACTTGTATTCCAGGCCGAGCTTAACCATGAATTCCTCGCTGACGCCTTCATCCAAGAGGGCCTTTACTTCCTCCACCATGCCTTCCTGCAGGCGCTTTTCGAGGCGGATATCAATCCGCTGCTTCAGGATCTCCCGGGGCCAGGTGACACCCAGTTTCAGGAGCTCATAGCGCGGTTTTTTTCCGGCAGGACGGTAATCATCCGCTTCCAGCTTTTCCAGGGCACGCATGACCCGGTGGCGGTTCTTCGGATCGATATCCGTATCCGGCAGCTTCTGCTTCAGCATTTCATACAGTTCAGGGGTTTCAAAGGTTTCCAGGTGAGCACGGAGCGCCTGGTCCGGTGCTTTATCGCTGAGCTCATATCCGTCCGCAACGGCATCCACATACAGGCCGGTACCGCCTACCAGGAAAGGCACGCGGCTGCGGGAAAGGATATCGTCGATGGCGTCATAGGCAAGGCGCTGAAAATCTGCCATGGAGAAGAATTCCCCGGGATTGCGTACGTCCAGAAGGTGATGGGGGACACCGTTCATTTCTTCCTCAGTGATTTTACCGGAACCCAGGTCCAGCCGGCGGAAAACCTGGCGGGAATCCGCGGAGATGATTTCGCCTCCGAAACGGGCAGCCAGCTCCACACCCAGGGAGCTTTTCCCGGAGGCGTTGGTTCCTTCAATCACAATCAGTTTCGGAAGCATGCTTTTCACTCCTTCAATATCCTGTAAAAGCCCGAAAAAAATGATATCACAGCGTTTTCAGCCGCGCAAGGGTATCCCGGGAGTGTGAAAACGGAAAAAGATGGAATATTTAGTGCTTAAATCGCCCGAAATGGCACAAAATAAGGCGTTTCGGCAAAAAAAGACTTGACATAAGGCATGGATTGGTTATACTGAAAACGAAAATTCTTTCAAGGAGGTCCCCATATGAATAAGGGTGAACTGATTGCTGCTCTGGCAGCCAAGACCGAAATGACCAAGAAAGATTCTGAAGCCGCTCTGAACGCCGTTCTGGACGTGATCGCTGAGAGCATGGCCAAGGGTGAGAAAGTGCAGCTGATCGGCTTTGGTACCTTCGAAGCCAAGAATCGTCCTGCCCGCGTTGCCCGCAACCCCCGCACCGGCGCTTCCGTGAAGATCGCTGCTTGCAAGGCTCCCGCTTTCAAGGCCGGCAAGGCTCTGAAGGACGCTGTGAACAAGTAATTCCGGCATCCCGTCCCGCAGTCGAAAGACTGCGGGGCTTTTTTATTTCCCTGGGTGTAAACTGATTGCAAAAGGACTATCCATGTGATACACTTACTACATTGGTTTTCACAAGCTCTGCTGGGGGGAATAGCTATGATCGCGAGAATGGGCAGGACGCGCTTTATTATGTGCGCAATGCTTATTCTTGTGCTTTGTGCTGCGATCATTGCCGCGGCTTTCGGTATCAAACTCCCTGAGGCAACCGGCAAGACGGTGAAAAAAGACGGAAAAATGACCGTAGACTGCAGCAACATGTCTGAAGGCTATATTATGGTCAAGGCGAAGAAGACAAACAAGCGCCTGAAGCTCCAGATTTCCACCGACGGTGCCAAACTGAACTACGACCTGAACAGCGACGGGGAATACGAGGTATTCCCGCTTCAGTTCGGAAGCGGCAAATACCAGGTTTCCCTGTATGAAAATGCCGGAGGGAAGAAGTACTCCAAGGAAGGCAACGTCAAGCTGACGGTCAATATGCCGGACGAGCTCAGCTGCTTCCTGTATCCGAACCAGTATGTGAATTATAACGAGAATACACCCTGCGTAAAATATGCGCAGGAAGAACTGTGCAAGGACCTGACAGACCCGAAAGACAAATACAACGCGATCTGCAAGTTCGTGATCGGCGGCACTT
Organism: Clostridia bacterium; assembly: GCA_017615475.1. Taxonomy (GTDB): domain Bacteria; phylum Bacillota; class Clostridia; order Christensenellales; family Aristaeellaceae; genus Aristaeella. The sequence goes on along the minus strand of JAGAAC010000052.1, from coordinate 6,066 downwards.
TTGTATATGACTATATCAAGAGCGTGACAGTTAAGGCCGGCCAGCTGCCGCAGATTGACGAATTATGGAATACCCATATGGGCATCTGCCAGGACCTGGCAGCCATGACCTGCGCCATGCTGCGGTCCCAGGGCATTCCCGCGCGACTGATGATCGGCACAGTGGGAGAGAAAAATCAGACGATTTATCACGCCTGGGTTCTGGCTGTGGTGAACGGAGAAGAGAAGTTCTTTGATCCCACGGCGGAGCTGGGCAACAGTTCCAAAACGGCAACCTATACCTACGAGAGATACTATTAATCCTGCCGGGAAAAGGCAGAACTGGAGGGGTCGAAATGGCAAACGGGGCGAAGAAGAAAACAAGGATCATGTCCTCGGAAGAACTGAGCAGTTTCTGCGATCAGATTGCGCTGATGCTCAGCTCCGGCATGACGCTCCGGGACGGCATCGAGATGCTGGCTGAAGATGAAATGAAGGGGAACGACAAGGTTCATCCCTATACCAACCTGTACAAGGTGGTGGATGAAACCGGCTCCCTTTACATTGCCATGAAAGAGAATGAGGAAGACTGGCCTTCCTACATGATCGAAATGGTTGATATCGGCGAGAAGACCGGTCGCCTGGAAGATATTATGGTGAGCCTTTCCACCTATTACCAGCGGGAAGGGCGGATCCGTTCCGCCGCGGTAAGCGCGATCACTTATCCGCTGGTGCTGGGCGCTATGCTGGTGGTCATCATCGGTATCCTGCTGTGGCGGGTGCTGCCGATTTTCCGCCGGGTGCTGGCTTCTCTGGGTGTTGATTCCACCGGCAGCGGCTCCGTGCTGATGAAGATCGGCTCCTGGGCCGGCTGGATCGTGCTGGGACTGATCGCCCTGGCGGTGATCTGCGCCATCGTGATCATGATCCTGATGAAGACAAAGCATAAAGACAAGACGATGAGCTTCCTGAAGAATCTCTTCCCGCCGGTGCGCCGGCTGTCGGAAAAGCTCTCCGCATCCCGCGTTGCCGGTATCCTGGGCCTGATGCTCCACAGCGGCTTCCCGATGGAAAACGCGCTGGAAATGGCGCCTGCCGCGCTGGCGGATCAGGAATCCATCAACAAAGTCAACTTTATCCGCGATGAAATGAAGAAGGACCTGAGCTTCCAGGACGCCCTTGCCAAGAGCGAACTGTTCGCGGATTTCCATAACCGCATGCTGAAGGTCGGCGCTGCTTCCGGTCACGAACCGCAGGTAATGGAAAAGATCGCCGAGATCTATGAGGAACAGGTGGAAGACGGCCTGGATCACCTGATCTCCATCGTTGAACCGACGCTGGTGGCCCTGCTGTCCATCGTGATCGGCGCGATCCTGCTGAGCGTGATGCTGCCGATGGCGGGCGTGCTGGGCTCCATGTAAAAGACTGAACACAATGAACAATGACTGATGTTATCCGGGTTGATCAAAAAGGAAAGGAGTGAACAAGATGAGAATCAATAAAAAAGACGTTGCGTCAATCCTCATTTTTATCGCTCTGATTCTGGCCTTTGTGCTGCTGATCAACAACATTACCACCAAGAATACCGACCGGGAACTGCAGATTGTCCGCGATGCCGTGAAGAACGCCGCCCTGACCTGTTACGCGGTGGAAGGCATGTATCCGGACGACCTGGCTTACCTGCGGGAGCATTATCACCTGTCATACAATGATGACCGGTATTACGTCTTTTATGAACCCCTGGCATCGAACCTGATGCCCTACATAAAAGTCGCTGAGAGGGGAGGGAAGACAGACAAGTGAGCAAGCCTGTTTTATCCCGTTCCCCGCGCATTATCCAGAGCGTATTCGTTCTTCTCCTGCTGTCCCTGTTTGCCTGCCTGAGCACCTTCCTGGTGACCATGGGCGCACAGATTTACCGGAACACAGTGGAGAGCGCGGACACGAACAACAATTCCCGCATCATGACCGCGGTGGTACGCAGCGCGGTATGGGCTGAGGACGGCGGCGATGTGGAGATCGAACACTTTGATGAGCTGGGGATCACCACACTGACCATCGTGAACGAGTATGACGGCGAGAAGTACTACAAACGGCTGTACTGCGCCGTGGATCCGGAGCCGCTGGACGGGGAAGCCCGTTCCTACCTGTGGGAAAGCTTTAACAGCGAAGAAACAGAGTTCAGGGTGGACAGCGGGGAAACCCTGTGCGAACTGAACGCCTTTGAACCCTCCATTGAAGACGGCATGCTGAAGGTGGACCTGGAATCCCCCAACGGGACGAAGAGCACCATCCGGATGGCCCTGCGGACGGGAGGTGCCGGCAAATGAAAAACAGAAGCCGCGCAAATGCCCTGCTGGTAGAGCTGCTCCTGGTGATTTTCTTCTTCATGATTTCCGCCGCCATTCTGGTTCAGGTGTTTGCCGACGCGAAACTGAAGAGCAGGACAGCCAAGGCAACCAACGCCTCCATGCTGGAAGCGCAGAACATTGCCGAGGATCTATATGCCGCGGAAGATCCGGATGCCGTACTGGCTTCCTACGGATTTGCGGCGGAAGACGGCAGCTGGGTGCTGGAAAAAGACGGCTACCTGCTGAAGGTTACCCTGCAGGAGGAAACGACAGAAACCGGAGAACTCCGGACCTATGAGATTGCCGGAGTGAAGGATGGGGAAACCCTCCTGGCACTGCCCTCCACACGGTTTATTCCGAAGGAGGTGAGCCCGTGAACAAGCGTAAAGTAGCGCTGGGTCCGGGAGCCGCCTCCCTGATCCTGATCGTGGTGGTCCTTTCCCTGTGTATGATGGCCATGCTGACGCAGATCGGAGCCAGGAACGACTATAACCTGTGTGCCAGAAGCGCGGAAATGGTCAAACGGGTTTATGAACTGAATACTAAGAGCGAGCGGAAGCTTGCGGAACTGGACGCATTGCTGGTGACCGCGCAGAAAGACGCGGCGGATATGGAAACATACCTGGCCAAGGTGCAGGAGCTTCTTCCAGAGGGAATGACCCTGGAGGAAGACCGGATTGCCTGGACAGAACCCATGGACAACAGAAACCTTGAGTGTGTCGTACAGCTGCTTCCTCCCGGAGAAAAGCAGCGGGCAAAATGGATTTCCCACAAGCTGGTGGTGGATGAACCGGAGGATGATTGGGAATGAAAGAGACGCTTGATGACATCCTGAGGAAGGCATTGGAGTATCACGGGTCCGATGTGTTTGTGGTGCCCGGCTCCCAGATCATGACAAAGGTCAGCGGACAGATGGTTCCGATTTCGGAAGAACGGGCCCTGCCGAATGACATTGCCGTGCTGGTGGACCGTGCGTACGAACTGGCGCATCGGGACGAGGGAACGCTGGACAATGAGGGAGACGATGACTTCTCCTTCGCTGTGCGCGACCTGAGCCGCTTCCGCTGTAACACCTACCGCCAGCGGGGTTCGCTGGCGATGACATGCCGTGTTGTGGCCTTTGGTATTCCGGACCCGAAGGAGCGCAATATTCCGGATATCGTCCTGCGCCTTGCGGAGTTTCGCAGCGGCATGATCTTGGTGACCGGACCGGCCGGCAACGGTAAAAGTACCACCCTGGCCTGCCTGGTGGACCAGATCAACAATTCCCGGAGCGGTCACATTATTACCATTGAGGATCCTATTGAATACCTGCATCCGCACAAGAAATGCATCGTAAGCCAGCGGGAGGTTCCCGGAGATGCCTCCAGCTTCGCCCGTGCACTGCGTGCCTCCCTGCGCCAGGCGCCGGACGTCATCATGCTGGGTGAAATGCGGGACATTGAAACCATCTCTACCGCCATTACCGCGGCGGAGACAGGACACCTGCTGCTGTCCTCCCTGCATACACTGGGAGCGGCAAAGACTATTGACCGTGTAATCGATGCTTTCCCGGCCAACCAGCAGAATCAGATCCGGGCACAGCTTTCCATGGTGCTGAAGGCTGTTGTTTCCCAGCGCCTGGTCCTGACCAAGGAAGGAAAGCTTTATCCGGTATTTGAGGTCATGTGCGTCAATCCCGCCATCCAGAACCTGATCCGTGAAGGAAAGACGCACCAGATTGACAACGCAATCTTCGGCGGTGGCCCGGACATGCTGTCCATGGACACCGAACTGGCCCGGCTGCTGAAGGATGGCAAGATCGACAAGGAACAGGCCATCCTGTACGCAATCCATCCGGAAACAGTGGAACGCCAGGCACGGTTCATGAACAACTGATCAGAACAAATATCAACACCCGGTTCATGCCGGGTGTTTTTTGTTGCAAAAAACGATTGACAAAAAGATACATGGCAAAAAGTAAAGATAAAAATCATGTAATTATCTTTACGAACTTGACAAAGCCTTGTTTTTCATGTAAATAATAAGATATAAAAAGAGGAATAAAAAGCCTGTACGGCGAAATACAAAATACAAACGAAGGGAAGAACGTTACATCTAACCCTGAGAATCGGAAAATCTGGTCAATAAGATACACAATTTAGATAAACAACAATAAAACAAAGTAACTGGCACGGCTGCCGAAAAAAACACCGGCGAGCGGAGAAAACATATACTGTCCAACAGGATTAACGATTACGCAGAACAAGGCGATTACAGGAGATACCGCCCGAAGGAAGAGCGGAACCGCGAGAAAACCCAACAACCATCCAAAGGGGTAGTGAGATTATGTGTTTCAGCAAACGAAAAACGATCGGAGTCTTTATATGCAAGGCTTATTCGCTTTTTGACAATGCTGTTTACCGGGCGCTGGAGGAAGCGGCAAAGAAGTTTGACTATGATGTTGTTGTTTTTACAACCGTAGGTTACTTTTCCAGCCAGAATGAATATGACAGCCAGGAGCGGGGGATGTTCGCCTTCGCGCCGATTGAACAGCTGGACGGCATCATCGTTGCGCCGGACACCTACGAGGTGGAAGGATTCCGGGAACAGCTGGAGGAGGAACTGAAGGCCCGGGCTAAATGTCCCATCGTCCTGATTCGTCACCTGAGCAAAGAATATGACTGCGTATATACTGATGAAAACCTGGCATTCCGCCCACTGATGCAGCACCTGATTGAGGAACACGGGCTGAAGCGGATCAGCTTCCTGGCGGGCTATGAGGGACACCCGGACAGCAACCTGCGGCAGCAGGTCTACATGGAGGAAATGAAAGCCCACGGGCTGGCGGTGGATGAAGAAAAGGACATCGTCAGGGGAAACATGTGGCTTACCTGCGGCGAGAAGGCATATGAGCAGCTGTTTTCCGATCCGGATGACCGGCCCCAGGCCGTGGTCTGCGCCAATGACTATATGGCTGTCGGCCTGATGCAGACACTGCGGAAGAAGGGAATCAGGGTGCCGGAGGACGTAATCGTCACCGGCTATGACAATGTGCCTACAGTTCCCCTGGAGGAACCGAAACTGACCACTATTGAACAGGATTTCTTCGGCATGGCCATGCTGGCGATGCAGGAAGTGGACCGGCAGATCCGGAACAAAAACGCCAAAGCAGAAGCTGAAGTACCCCGGAGAATGCCCATCGGCGCGAAACTGGTTCTGGGCGAAAGCTGCGGCTGCAAATACCGGGGGGACGATTTCTACTACAATACCAGCGTGGAACGGGGGGCTGAGGTTGACCGGATGGCGTCCAGGGAAGTCAGCATGACCTACCTGACGATTGAACTGAACGCCTGTGACGACCTGAAGGAACTGCACCGTGTGCTGGTCAGCAAGATGGCGGATACCCCGACTGTCCGTGACTATTACCTGTGCCTGTTTGAAAAAGGAAAGGACGAGGAAGGCAACCCGATCTTCGCGGAGGAAGTTACGGATACGGCCTGCCTGGTCCATGCTATGCGTGACCGGCAGGATCACGGAATGCCGATGATCACCTTTGAGCGCCGGAAGCTCCTGCCGGAAATCGCCGGACGGAGGAGCGAAGCGCAGGTGTTCTTCCTGATGCTGCTGCACCAGAAGGAAGACGCCTACGGATATGCTATGTTCCATTTCCAGCCCGGGGAAACCCCGTCCGTGTTCTTCCAGCACTGGAACGTCATTCTTTCCGGCGCTTTGAGCAACATGCACAAGCGGAACGA
>JAGAAC010000051.1 GCA_017615475.1 Clostridia bacterium | reverse complement strand
TCCTCCAGCAGGGGAAGGGCTTTCTCCATATGCTCAAAGGGAATATAGAACCGGCTCCGGTCCAGCATGGGGCCGACCCTGAAAGACAGGCCCGCACCCATGACTTCTTTTTTCAGGAAAGGAATTCCCTCTTCCTTCAGGATGTCTTCCAGGATTCCGGAGGACACATAATCCTGCTCAGTCAGGAAGCAGAGATCTCCGGTTTCAGGTTCCCGGACCTTTTTGCTGCCGCAGGCAGGGCAAATGTTGGTTTCAACAATACGCTTGCATTTTTCGCAGTACATTTCTCTTCCTCCCTCTGTTCGGTCTGTATCTCCGGACAGTACTTTTCTCTTTACAGTTCTGATCATATACCGGGAGCCGCCTGAAATACAGGGCTGATCCCGCAAAATAGAAAACAGTATTTTGCTTCTGTTCCTCCGCGGATCAGGCTTCCCGCTCCTGTATGGGACGGGTTTCCAGGAACCGGGCCACCGCGTCCTCCTCATTGCGGCCGATCACCGCGGTGGCTATATTCTTCAGGTCTTCCAGGGCATTCCCGACGGCGTAGGCTTCATCCGCGATCCGGAACATAGGCATATCGTTGACGGAATCCCCGAAAACGACCACCTTCCCGAATCCGTACTGTTCCTTCATCTTCAGGACCGCTTTCGCCTTGGTGCAGTTCCGGGGGCAGATTTCCACCCAGTATTCGTCCCAGTAGGTATCCTTCTGGAAATTACATTCCCAGAAGGGATACTGCCTGGCTTTTTCATAGATCAGCGCGGCCTTCTCCCGGTCATCGATCATGGTAACGTACCCGGGCCGGCCAAAGAACATATCCTCCAGTGAGGTTACCGGCTTCATCATGGGATCGTTCCGGTAAAACTCCACATACTTTTCCATACCGGCTACCAGCGTCCCGGGAACATATGCCTTGAACATATCCTCCCCGAGAAAGCAGGAAACAAAGCCGCAGCGGGGCAGTTCGGGCAGCAGACCCTTCAGGATGGCTATCTCCTCCTCCGTAAAGAGCGCCTTCTCCAGGTGCTTTCCTGTAGCATTGTCCGCCAGCACCGCGCCGTTCCGGGTAATCACGGGAAGCGGCAGCCGCAGTTTCTCCGTGATAGGCCGGGCGCTTTCCACAGAACGTGCTGTGGCATAAGTGAAAGCCAGTCCCTTTTCCGTCAGTTTGTTGATCGCTGCTACCGTGTAAGGGGAAAGGGTCGCGTCACCCCGCAGCAGGGTTCCGTCCAGGTCGGTCACATACAGTGTGCTTTTGTCCATGTTTTCTCCTGCATCATCATATTCTCAGGCGCGTGTCGTATCCCGCCGCGTATGCGCGCCACGGTGATTCCTCTGGAAAAACAGCAGATCAATCAGGCCCTTCTCGTACGGGATAAATTCCCCGTTATCAATCATCCGGAGAATTTCCTCCCGGTCAGCCCAGCGTACGGTCTGCACTTCCTCATACTGCAGGTGCAGGCTTGCCGGATCCAGTTCCCTTGTCAGCAGATAATAATCATCAAAACCATGCTCCCAGTACAGGGTCAGGGACGGACGCACATCGGTCAGGTCAATGGACAGGCCGATTTCCTCCCTTGTTTCCCGTTCTGCCGCCGTCCGGCTGGTATCTCCCGCAACAGCGCTGCCGCCGACGGTGATATCCCACATATTGGACCAGCCATCCTTGAAGGGCTGGCGCTGCTGGATCAGCATCCGGCCTTCCGGATCAAAAATACAGACATGGACAACAATCCGGTAACAGCCTTCCGGCACCGGCTCTCCGCGTACCATTGTCCGGTTCATTTTTACCCGGTCGGCTGTATACAGGTCAAAAAGCTCCATCGGTTCTTTATTCTCCTTTTCAGTGAGATTGGTTATTCCTGCCCCGGCTGTTTCGCCAGGATATTCTTGTCCAGTTCGCGCTTTACCACGGCGGTTCCGTCGCTGAGGATTTCCATGACGGGAGAAGCGCTTTTTTCACCGCGGAAATACTTCCCCGCCAGCTCCATACAGCGTTCAATGTCAGCGGCGGTTGTCCTCTCGCACAGAATGTCAAAGGCCTCGTCAAACAGCCTCATATCATACGCGGCTGTCCTGCCTTCCACTTCAGCCTCATAGAGCCTGATTTTCGCGCGTTCCTCCTCAGGCGCCTGTCCCCAGTCCTCATAATACAGTTCGCCGCAAAGCTGCAGGTCCGGATAGAAATAATTGCATTGGATCCTGCCGATCTGCCCGGGGAATTCCTTCCTGCGGACATACTCGAAAATGCCTTCCGTTCCCCATTTGATTTCATGGGCCGGCATTCCCGACAGATTGTATTTCTCCAGGACGCTGCCGAAATAACCCGCATTCAGTATCAGGATCTGGAACATCTCCACGCTGATATCCAGTGCTTTGACAAAAGACTCAACCAAGGTACTGTTTTTCTTATAGTCCGGCGTCAGTTCCTTTCCTTCCGCCAGGGTGTCGCTCATGTGATACAGAATCATTATATTTCTCCGGTGGCTTTATTCTTTTTTATTCTTTTTCCGGTACCGGAGCACCAGGGCCGCCGCGGCCGGAACCGCCAGGACCAGCAGGTACGGCAGCGCGGCGAGCAGGAATTCACCCATATCCGTCAGGAATTCCTTTGCTCCTGCCAGGAAGCCTTCCTCTTCCTGTGCCGCCGGCTCCGCCGCTGTCTCTTCTGTCACGGCTTCCGTCACCGGTTCCGTGGGACAGGATGTTGCCGACGGTTCGGAAACGGACATTTCAGAAGCTTCATACTGCGCCGCGGCTTCATATTCCGCCGCCGGCTCTTCCGAAGCGTCCTCCATCACAGCGTCCATGTCCATCATCGGTTCCATATCAAATGCCACGGGTGCTTCGGCATTGGAAGCCGCCTTGGCAGCGGATGCCTGTTCCCCCCTGGCAGACGAAGCGGAATCAGCACTGCTCCCGGCCATTGCCCCGGCAGTATACAGTTCGGCAGCCTCCGCCTCCTCCTGCACTGTTTCCAGGTCGGCTGTCACCACAGCCGGCATCAGATCAATCTCCTCGCACTCCATCATGGAACGCTTTGAATTCCGGTACAGAACCGTCCCGCCGATCAGGAATACAAACGTTGCGGCAATACTGAGAATCCGGGTCCACCGGACAAGGGATACAGGGGATTTTTCAGTTTTTTCTTCCGCGGCAGGAGCCTTCTGTTCCGCTTCCGCCCGGACAGCATTCATCCATTTGTCATGGAAGTCCGCGGGCATGGGCGGAACTTCCTCAGCCATCTGCTCCAGCACAGCATCCAGTTCCGGATCCGCCTGCAGCGTCTTTTCCGTTTCTGTCTGTTTCATGACCGCAACCTCCTTTCATCTCTTTGGACGTTTCCCGGCGGAGAAAGTTCCCTCGCCTCCGACAGAATCTCTTTCAGCCAGGCCTTTGCCCGGTTCACCCGGCTTTTGACGGTTCCCTCCGATACGCCGAGAAGCTTCGCGGCTTCCTCATAGGGGACCTTCTCCAGCTGGGTCATGATCAGCGCTTCCCGCTGATCCTCCGGCAGGAGTGTAATGGCTTCCCGCAGACGGCTCTTCTCCTCCGCGGCGACCACCTGTTCCTCCGTTCCCGGGGAGGGATCCGCCGGATCAAACCCCTGTTCCCGCAGGGGTTCCATGGATACGCTCTGATCCCGTTTCTTCTTTCGCAGGAAGTCCATGCAGCAGTTTGCCGCGATCCGGTATACCCAGCTTTCCAGGGCGCATTCTCCCCGGTAGCTTTCCAGGCTCCGCCAGATTCGGATCATGGTTTCCTGGCCGCAGTCCTCGGCGTTCTCCCGGTTGCCGGTATAATGCCAGCAAATCCGCCAGATCATCTGTTCCAGCGGTCCGATCAGTTGCTCAAACGCATCCGGATCGCCACGCTGTGCCCGATGAAGCAGCAGCTCGTCCATGCCCTTTTCCCCTTTCTTTCCTCTTCCGGAGGAACTTACAAAGGTCTCTTTTCCCTGTCTTCCATGACAGACCATCATCTTGCATTCAACTGTTCCATATGATAGCATAGCTTTAAGAATCCGCCAACCTGCCAAAGGGCCTGAATACCGAGGAATATATGGTTCAGACAGAAAATACCGCCATTGTGCTGCGGCACGTCAATTACCGGGATAATGACCGGATGGTCACCCTTCTTTCCCCTTCCCGGGGAAGGATCGACGCCATCATCCGGAACTGCCGCAAGCCCAAATCCCACAACCTGAACTCCGGCGAACTTTTCGCGCTGGGGGATTATATGCTGCATGAAAACGGAGGTCACATTACCGTCACCTCCGTCAAACTGATAGAAACCTTTTATCCCCTCCGGAACAATTATGACCGGCTGACCTGCGGAATCTACCTGCTGAACCTGGCGGAAGCCGTTGCCGAGCCGGAGCAGGAACAGCAGGAGCTTTTCATGCTGCTGCTTCATACCCTGTCCCGGCTGACCTTTTCCGACCAGGAATGGAAACCGCTGCTGGCCGGTTTCCTGCTGCACTTTTCCGCCTGCCAGGGATTCAAACCCCGGCTGAACCACTGCGTGTTCTGCGGAAAGAAACCGGACGACGACGCCCCGCTCTATTTTGACGCTGAAGAAGGCGGTATCTGCTGCGCCGAATGCCGGAGCCGCCGCGATCAGGCGCCCCTGACCCCCGGACAGATCCGGTGGATGCGGAAGGCGCTGACCCTCGGGTCCGCCGGCTGGGTAAACTCACCGGAAGAAACCGCTCCCTTCAGTCTGCTGCGGGATTATACGGAGCGCCGCCTGGGCAGGCGGATCAAAAGTGCCGCCATGCTGCCGGAAAAATAAAAAAAGAACATCTCCGTCCGTCAGGGCGGAGATGTTTTGTTATGCCGTTTTATCCATGCCGGTAAGCCACCGGCTCCCAGATTACAGAGGGATCCATCTGCTTCAGGTTCTTTGTCCCGGTACGGATCATCATAGCCTGCAGCTGCTCCGTTGTCTTCTGCAGGATTTCCTTTACGCCTTCCGCTCCTTTTTCCTTCAGCGGTCCCATCAGGGCCTTGCCCATGGTTACGGCATCCGCGCCGCGGGCCAGCGCCTTGAAGGCATCCACGCCGGATTCAATGCCGCCGTCCGCAATCAGAAGCAGGTCCTTTCCGACTGCCTTACGGATCTCCGGCAGAACCATCACCGGCGGCACGGCAAACCGCGTCAGGCCGTTATGATGGCTGAGGATCAGGCCGGCCGCACCCAGGTCACGGCAGCGGAGCGCATCCTGCACGCTCAGGGCACCTTTGATAAAGAAAGGCAGTTTTGTATGCCGGATATACTTCTCCAATTCCGCCAGGGCCGGCTGTTTCATCTGAAGGCCCATGACCACGGAGTCCTCCGCGTCATCCGTATTAACGGCGTGCTCCACATCCATGCCCACAGCAACGGCGCCGTTTTCCTCCGCGTACTCCAGGCGGCTGAGGATTTCCTTTTCATCCGCATAGGGCTTGATGATCTTCATCACTTTTGCCCCGGTTTTCAGGACTTTCCCCATCTCTTCATTGCCGCCCATACCGATGCTGACACAGGCACCCGCCTGCTTCGCGCCTTCCGCCATGGACACCAGGTCCAGGTGACTGAGCGCCGCGGTCATCACGGGCGTGGAAAAGGTTTCGCCGAGGAAGCGGAAGGTCGTATCCGGCCGCACCGCGCCGACCACCCGGCTTTCCACCAGCAGGGAGTCCATGTACATCCGCGCGATCCGCACCGGATCGCCCTTGGCTTCGTAAAACATATTCCGCCCCCTGTATTATTCTTCCGTATACCGGTATCTTTTCAGTCTCCGTCCTGTCACAAGGCACAGGATTATTCCCGCAGCGCCGAGTATAAACATCACCAGCGCCGCGCCGGAGCCCTTTCCGCTTCCGAACAGCCCCGTCAGCAGGCTGTTCCCGCTGTTTGCGCTCATAAACGGTTCACAGAGAGTATCCACCATGAATCCGCCCAGGGCCAGGCCGATCGGAATTGTGAAAAACTGCAGGGTGTTTCTGCAGGCGTAAACCCTTCCCTGCAGTTCAACAGGGATGCTGCGGCGCAGAATCACATTTTCGTTGGCGCTCATCACAGGAACCAGGATCCACCCGATTACCTGGGCAATACACCACAGAACCGGACTGCGGGAAAACGCCAGCAGGAAGTTTTCCGTTCCCAGGGAAAAGAGCATGGTCAGATAAATCACCCGTACCCTGTCCCGGGGCTTTGGCATGACCGTCATCAGCGCGCTGCCCAGTACCATGGCGATCCCGGCGCAGGCGGTCACAACCCCGTAGATGCTGTTCCCGTACCGCGGAATAACCAGCGCGGGCAGTGCCGCGTCAAATGCCGAGGCAACCAGGTTGACCCCTGACATAAACAGGATCACATCCAGCACCAGCCGGTTGTTTTTCAGAAACCGCAGTCCCTCTCCGGCCAGTTTCAGCACTTTTTCTTCCTTTCCGGTCCCGCTGCTGACAGCAGGCAGCCGGATAAAGAACAGAAGCGCGAGAAAGGCCGCGGCAAAGGTCACCAGGTCCACGGCTATCACAGCATCCAGCCCTGCCAGGCCGTAAAGGGCCGGAGCAAGCAGCGGAGTTCCGATGCTGACCGCCGACCGGCTCAGCGACTGCAGTGCGCTTGCCTTCTGATAATGCTCTTCAGGCACCACCAGCGTGTTCGCAACTTCCGACGCGGGCTGCTGCACTGTATTCATCAGCCCGGAGACCGCGTTGATTGCATACAAATGCCACATGCACAGCAGGTCTGTCCTGTACAGGATAAAAACCAGAACGGTAGTCAGCGCTGCCAGCGCGTCGCACACCAGCATGGTTTTTTTCTTGTCATATTTGTCCGAGACCGCGCCGGCAAAGATACTCATGACCACATACGGCGCATAGGTGCAGATGCTCAGGGCAGCGGTGCTGAGGGCCGAGCCCGTCTTTTCATACAGCCAGATTGTCAGTGCGAAGCTTGTCATCGCGCTGCCCAGATGTGACAGGCTCTGGGTGCTCCAAAGGATATAAAAATCCCGTAATATTCTGTTTTTTCTCATTTTCTTTGCTCCATTTCATCTTTTTGATTATGAAAGAGCAAAGCCTGAGGAAAAAATACTTACTCCATACAGGTTCCTCAGACTCTGCATGGAGCTGAGACAACGCAAAGCATCATTTTATTCCTGCCTTTCTGAAAGGATTATCTTATACTATCATTTATTCACCATCATGGCCAGCAGTTTGCGGCTGCGATCCAGGAAAGCGGTAATCTCCTCCGCTTCCAGCGGCTGGGCCGCCATCCGGGCCAGGTCATATACCTGGCAGCAGAGCATTTTTGTGGTTTCATCCTCCGGATCCCGCTCCGCCAGTGCCTGGACCGTGGTATTGCGGCGGTTCAGCACAAGGGTGAAGCTGTCCGGAATCGGGAAGTTCTGGCCGTAGAGACGGCTCATTTCCTTATAGCGGCGCATCTGCTCATCTTCCGTCACCATGGCGGTCATGTCGGCGTCACCCAGGGATTCCAGTTTCACTTCCAGGTTTTCCTTGCCCAGAGCGCCCCGGAAGAGGGTCTGTAGCTTGCCGGCATCCAGGTCCTTGCCTTCCTCAGATTCCTCCTTCAGGCCGTCAATGTCCGCGTCCACCCGGGCAAAGGCCACCCGGTCCTCCTCTTTGCCCTGGTATTCCATAAAGGACATGAAGTTGCTGTCGATGATGGTGTTCATCACCGCGACTTCAATACCGCGGTCCGTATACAGCTTCACAGAAGCCGCCTGGCGCTTTTCATCGTTGGTATAATAGACCTTCTTTTCGGTCTTGTCGAAGTTGGCAGCCTTGTATTCAGACAGCGTGCTGTACTTGCCGTCCGTCTTCTTCAGCAGGATAGAATCCTTCACCATGTCAAAGAACTTGCTGTCCTTGATGCAGCCGTACTTGACAAAGGGCGCAATATCATCCCAGTAGCCCTCATAGGTTTCCCGCTCCGTGTTCATGAGGCTGTTCAGCTTGTCCGCCACCTTTTTGGTGATGTGGGAGCTGATCTTCTTCACATAGCCGTCATTCTGCAGGAAGGAACGGCTGACGTTCAGGGGCAGGTCGGGACAGTCAATGACGCCCTTGAGCAGCATCAGGAACTCCGGAATGACTTCCTTGATGTTGTCCGCCACGAACACCTGGCCGGCAAAGAGCTTGATCTGCCCTTCGTGGGTGCCGAAGTCGTTCTTCAGCTTCGGGAAATACAGGATGCCCTTGAGGTTGAAGGGATAGTCCACGTTCAGGTGGATCCAGAACAGGGGATCATCAAAGTCCATGAAGACTTTATGGTAGAACTCCTTATACTCCTCATCCTTGCAGTCCGAAGGTTTCTTCAGCCACAGGGGAGCGGTATCGTTGATCTGCTGGGGCTTCGGAACCTCGATGACCTTTTCGGTCTTCTGAGTGCCGTCCTCATTCTTTTCATCCCCGACGGGCACGTCTTTTTCCACGGGTTTCGCGTTGGCATCCTCCAACATCACCGGATAAGCCATATAACCGCAGTAGCGGTTCAGGACCTCCCGGACCTTCCACACATCCAGGAATTCCTTCTCCTCCTCCGTGATATGCAGAATGATATCCGTGCCGTGGGCCTTCCGCTTGCCGCCGGAAAGTTCGAAGCTCATGCCGTCCTCGGACACCCAGTGGACCGGATCCGCCTCTCCCTCGCTGCTGAGGGTCTGGATCTCCACCTTTTCACTGACCATAAAGACGGAATAGAAGCCCAGGCCAAAGTGACCGATGATATCGCCCTTCTCCTCGGGCTTTTCGTTCTCAAACTGCTTCATAAACTCCGCAGCGCCGGAGAAGGCCACCTGGTTGATGTACTTGCGAACCTCATCCGCGGTCATACCAATACCGGTATCGGAAATGCGGATCTCCTTCTTCTCCTTATCCACGGTGACAGTGACGCTCATAGCCTCCTCACTGTCCGGATGAAGCATCCGGAACTTGGTGATCGCGTCGCAGGCGTTGGAAACCGCCTCCCGCAGGAAAATATCCTTGTCTGAATACAGCCAGCGCTTGATAACCGGCATAATGTTCTGCGCATCAATGGATACGGAACCTTTTTCTTTCTTCATTGCCATATATATCCCTCCGAAAATTATAAATTTTCTCCGTGTATCCGCAACCTCAATCGTCGCACTGCTCATGAAAAATGCCGCCCGGCAGTCCTTGCCGGGCTTCAAATCCTTTTTACACGGGTATTGTAGCACCCCGGTATATGAATTGCAAGAAAAAATTAGCACTCTCGTGTCGAGAGTGCTAACGTGAATTCTTCGGGTATCAAATGTCTTCCTCCAGCAGGGCGAGATCGTCCTCTTCTTCCTGCTTCTGGGCTTCGACGGCCTTTGCCTCATCCGGTGTGATGTCCTTCGGCGCGAAGAGGATCGCGCGGACCTTCTGGTCGATCTCCGCGGTCAGTTCCGGATGCTCCCGCAGGTAAATACGGGCATTGTCCCGGCCCTGGGCCAGGCGCTGGTCCCCGTAGGAGAAGAAGGCGCCGCTCTTGGTAATGATGCCGTATTCCACGGCCATATCCAGCAGGGTTCCTTCCTTGCTGATGCCTTCGCCGTAGATAATGTCGAATTCAGCAACGCGGAAAGGCGGAGCTACTTTATTTTTGACCACCTTGACCTTGGTGTGGTTGCCGATGATTTCGGATCCGTTCTTCAGCGCTTCACCCTTGCGGACATCCAGGCGGACAGAGGAATAGAACTTCAGGGCGCGGCCGCCGGGTGTTGTTTCCGGGTTGCCGTACATCACGCCGACCTTTTCACGCAGCTGGTTAATAAACACCGCCACGCAGCCGGTCTTGTTGATGACGCCGGTCAGCTTGCGGAGGGCCTGGCTCATCAGGCGGGCCTGCAGACCCACGAAGGAATCTCCCATTTCGCCGTCGATTTCAGCCTTCGGCACCAGGGCGGCCACCGAGTCAATCACGACTACGTCCAGCGCACCGCTGCGCACCAGCGCTTCGGTGATCTCCAGGGCCTGCTCACCGGTATCCGGCTGGGAAACATAAAGCTCGTCAATGTTGACGCCCAGCTTCTTGGCGTACAGCGGATCCAGCGCGTGCTCCGCATCCACGAACGCGGCGATGCCGCCGGCCTTCTGTGCCTCCGCCACCACATGCAGGGCAACGGTGGTCTTACCGGAAGATTCAGGTCCGTAGATCTCAACAATACGGCCGCGGGGAATACCGCCGACGCCCAGGGCGTAGTCCAGCGTCAGGCAGCCGGTGGGGATTACGGGAATATCGCGGTTCACGGCATCGGAACCCATTTTCATAACGGCACCCTTGCCGAACTGCTTATCCAGGTCAGCCAGCGCATGCTCCAGCGCTTTGAGCTTTTCTTCCTGAATGCTGTTGCCCGCGGCGGGGGCCTTTTCGGGTTTTGCGGTTTTCTTCGGTGCCATGTGCAGATCCTCCAATTCACAATTCACAATTCATAGTTCATAATTCATAATTCATCATTATTTCTGAGGCGGGAAGCTCTCCCGCCGGATCTCAAATGTATCGTATCATCGCTTTTCGTAAAAGACAAGGGGAACAAACGGATTTGTCCAAATTTCAATTTGAATAACAAATCCTTAGCTACAGACGTCCACGATTGCTGAGCCGTCAGGCGATAGCAGAGTGGAAACGACGATCACTATTATTTTATTTCATAGGCCCGGCGGATTCCCGCGGCGTCTGTGGTCATCACCGCGGATACCGGTTTTTCCGTCTTCAGGATCTGCTGCAGTTCCGGATAGCGGTAACTGCGCCGGAAGCACTGGTCCGCTATGAAAGTGCCGTCCTCGATTATCCCGGTGTCCCAGCTTTCCAGGCTGTCCAGGGGCGTTGTCCGGGCCGGGAACGCAGGATGGGATACCTCCAGA
Source organism: Clostridia bacterium (assembly GCA_017615475.1). Classification (GTDB taxonomy): domain Bacteria; phylum Bacillota; class Clostridia; order Christensenellales; family Aristaeellaceae; genus Aristaeella. The sequence continues at coordinate 17,914 of JAGAAC010000051.1, read as the reverse complement.
CCGTCCATCCGGAAGCGGCTTTCCTCATTCTCCGCCAGCAGTTCCGCCTTTCCGCCGCAGGGACAGATCACCGTCAGGTTTTCGGGCTTCAGCCGGGACAGGGCTACCGCCACGGCTTCGGGATTCAGGTCCAGGCCGGCGAAGCGGCAGTCCAGCTTCTGCGCCGCCTCCAGCGCCGTACCGCTTCCGCAGCACAGGTCCACCACAATATCCCCGGGATTAGTCACCGGCAGCAGCAGCCGTTCCAGCAGCTTCAGCGGTTTCTGGGTTGCGTAGCCGGTACGTTCCGGATCCCGCTGCTGCAGGTGGCTGATATCATTCCAGACATCACCGGGATAGACCGGCTCATCATCATAATACCGGTATTCCTTGCCGTTGGAGGTGATATAGGAGAAAAGCCGGCCCTGTTCATCACGGCCGCGGGCCATATGGTTCCGCTTTCCGTCCCCGCGGGCAAGCGGCACCCGGGTCAGGTCAAAGAAATAATCTTTGGATTTCGCGTAGAGCAGGATGACGTCATGTTTGCGGGAAAAGTACTTTTTCGCCCTTCCGCCGCTCTCATAAGCCCAGATAATCTCATTGAGGAAGCGGGTTTTCCCGAACTCCCGGTCGCACATCAGACGGGCCGGAGCCGCCATACGCCAGTCCAGGTGAAGGTAAAACACGCCAGTCTCGTTCAGGAGCAGTTTCGCGACGGAAATAACCCGGCGCAGCAGGCGCAGGTACTGCTTTTCGCTGGTGTACCGGTCCTCATAGGCCGGATAGCGCGGCGCAGGTGTACCGGTTTTCCATCCTTTTTCCCCATAGGGCCGGCGGCGCATGAATTTCTCACCGGTCATGAAGGGCGGATCCACATATACGCACTGCGCCTTCCCGGCCAGCGCGCGGATCTCATCCGGCAGCTTCATCACACTGCCGCAAACCAGCAGGTTCTCCCCGTTTCCGAAGACTTCCCGTTCCGCTTTCACCTGTTCAAACATGTTCCGGCACCTCCCGTCCTCAACTCAAAAACCATTCACCTCAACAAATCGATTAGTAAACCATATATAATTCTGAATTCTTAATTCTAAATTCGGAATTGTTTCAACAATTCCGCCATTTCCTCCTGCTCTTCCTCCAGCACATCCAGGAACAAGGCCTGTTCCTCACTCTGTGCCAGCAGCTCACCCGCTTCCCGGACAGCCTCCGCGAAAGCCGGATCCATAGCGCTTTTCCCCTGGCGGGCCAGCGGACACACCGCCCGGGCGCGCAGGTCGGTCACCACCCGGATTTTCCCGTCCTCCCCGATCAGGGGCAGCAGCGGAAAAAGCCTGCAGGAAAGCGGCCGGTCCTCCCGGTCGCACACACCGGGGCAGACCACCATATCTCCACGCGCCGTATGCCGGATCTCCCAGCCCTCCCGGTCCGCGTAGGCTTCCGCTTCACCGGGAAAGAGCAGCATGCCGGTTTCCTCCCCTTCCAGGGGACGGCAGCAGGCAGCCCCGCAGACACGGCCGCAGTCTCTCTTCAGCGGCGTGACATTCTTCAGTTTTTCCCGGGCAGCAGATACCGCGGCATCCATCATTCCGCCCTCCTTCAGACAGGTCAGTCCGGCACGGGCGCGGCTTTCAGCTGATCAAGCCGCTTTCGGGCCACAAACAGATAGCAGAGGAAGTGGGTCGCAAAAGTCACGAACCACGATACCGGATAGGACATATAAAGAATCGTCAGGGTATGATTCTGCGCAAAGACTGTCAGGATCCAGACAATCCGCAGCAGGCAGGCCCCGGTCAGGGCAACAATCATCGGCATAACGGAATAGCCGATTCCCCGCAGCTGGCCGACCATGACCTCCATCAGTCCGCAGAGGAAATAGGTCGGCATGATGACGCTCATACGAATCAATCCGTAGGAGATCACCCGCGGGTCAGAATTATACAGGCTCATAAGCGGTGTTCCGAGCAGCCAAACCAGCAGTCCCAGCCCAAGCCCGATAACGGTCACGCTGCCCATGCAGCACCAGAGGGTTTTCCGCACCCGGTCTGCCTTTCCGGCCCCGTAGTTCTGGCTGGCAAAGGTCATATTCGCCTGATGCAGGGCGTTCATGGAAGTATAGACCAGCCCTTCAATATTGCTCGCCACACCGTTGCCGGCCACCACCAGGGAACCGAAGGAATTGACAGAGGACTGGATCAGCACATTGGAAACGGAGAAGAGGCTGCCCTGCAGGCCGGCAGGCAGGCCGATCTTCACAATTTCCAGCAGGCTCTTCCCGTCGATCCGGCATTCACTCAGGTTCAGCTGGATCACCCCGCGGGTACGGAAAAGGCACAGCAGCACCAGCACCATGCTGACCACCATGCTGGCAACTGTGGCAATGGCCACGCCGGCCACATCCATGTGGAACACAATGACCAGCAGCAGGTTCAGCAGCACATTCACAAGGCCGGAAATCATCAGATAAACCATGGGCCGCTTCGTATCACCCACCGCGCGCATCACCGCCGCGCCAAAGGTATACAGCATATTGGCAGGCATACCCAGGAAATAGATCTTCACATAGAGCGTCGCCCCGTCAATTACGTCCGGCGGGGAATCCATCATCTGCAGAATCGGCCGGGCCATCACAAAACCGAAGATCCCCACGCCGACACCCGTGAACAGGGCCATCGTCATCGCCGTGTGTTCCGCCCTGCGCATCGCGCAGATATCCCGGGCACCATAGTGCCTGGCAACCGCCACACTGGCCCCGACAGCCAGCCCCATGAACACGTTCACCAGAAGGCTGACCAGTGACCCGGTGGAAGAAACCGCGGCCAGTGCCTCGTGGCCGGCATAGTTGCCCACCACGATGACGTCCATCGCGTTATACAGAAGCTGCAGAATGCCCGTCATGATCAGCGGGCCGGAAAAAGCAAGAATCCGGGAAAGCAGCGGACCTTCCGTCATATTGATTTCAATCCGTCCGCGGGGCTCCCGTTTTTTCAGAAACATGATCGATTAACTCCAGAATATCGTCAGTCAACTCTTCTAGTCAGCAGAATCCGGGTGATCACCGGACTGTTGAATGCCCGGCCGGGCTGATGCTCATAATGAGGATCGGATCCCAGTCCAGGACTGATATACTGCGGAATGCCTTCCACATAGCTCAGGCCTTCCACCTGCTCATCCTCCGGAAACCAGCCCAGTTCCGGAACGTAAACGGCGCCGACAAAGGGAATACGCCACTGTCCGCCGTTATAATGACCTGCCAGGATCAGAGATGCGTAGCGCATGGAAAATGCCTCTTCCTTGCTCCCCCAGGAAACCAGGTCAGCCACATAATCACTGCTGAGCGGCGTATGGGTCAGAACCACCTGTATATCTTCCTGTCTGAACTGCTTTTTGATCTCTTTCAGGTCTTCTATCCGTTTAATTTCATATTCCAGGTAGCGCAGCCGCGCAGCGTTATCCGCCGTCAGTGAAGCAGCCCGGTTGTTCAGGTCATCCCACTGTCCCTGGTAGATTTTCTGCATTCCGTCCAGGTCCAGCGAATACAGTTCCTCCGGAACAAACCAGATCCGTCCCTTTTCACGGGTTATGAGCGCCGGGCGATCCAGGATCGTCACTCCAGCCGCCTGCAGCTCCTCCACCCACTGCGCGTAGACAGAAAGGCTGCTGTGGGCGGTGGTTTCAACAATATCCCCGTCCATATCGCCGGGAATCAGGAATTTCGGTGTGTCATGGGGCAGAAGCGCCACCAGTTCCAGCAGCGGTTCCACGTCCCGGTCTTCTCCCAGCATATCGCCGGTCATCACCACGCAGGAATAGCGGGTTGTCCCCAGGGCCGCGTCAATCGCCTTCTGTTCCTTGCCGAACCGGGCGCCGTGAAGGTCGCTGATATGAAGAATGGAAAAGTTCTCCAGATCCGGGTGAAGGTTCAGCACCGTCAGTTTCATGTCTTTGACAAGCACCCGGTTGGAAACAGTGATACTCGCCACCCAGAGGATCAGGAGCAGGAGCGGCAGGAAAACCAGAAACACGACGCGGAAATGATGGCTCCGGTTCCTTTTGGTCAGTTCCGAAGCAAAGATATACTGGTTCTTCTCCCGTCTCACAGCCCACACACCTCTTTTCCTGAACCCATTATAGGTGGTTGCGGTGGAATAAGCAAGCCGGGACAGGCATGAAAAAACTGCCGGTTTCCCGGCAGTTTTTTCTTTACAGCATATCGCATCCGGTCCTTTCCGGGCCTTCTTTTCCCGAAACATAACCGGACCGGAAAGCCGCGTTGACTTCCCGCAGTTCCATCCGTCCTTCAATGTATTCATCATACATCCGGATGATGCCGGGAGCGCAGCCGTCACAGGCCCCCTCCAGGCTGCCAACAGCTTCCGCCACAATGGCCGCCCGTTCCTCCCGGGTGGTATCCCTGATCAGAATACTCTTCATACAATCTCCCGCGTTTTATTTTGCCCGGACCAGCAGCACCGTGCGCCCTTCCGCGGTCACCGTGCCGCTGAGCGCCTGTGTTCCGTCCGGATCAATGGTTTCGTTCAGCATCAGTGCCTGCCACTCTCCTTCCGGCAGGGTCACTTCCTTGTCCATGCCCGGGTTGATCACCGCGTACGCTGCAGGCTTTCCGTCCTGTGTCCAGGTCACTTCAATGGAATTGTCCTTCAGCACCTCGCAGGCAATCTCGCTCTTTGTCAGGAACGGATTGGCCTTTCTCAGCGCGATCAGGGAGCGGTAGAAATCCCGCATGGCCATCGCGTCGCTGCCGGGTACCAGGTCATCCCAGCGGAGATTGTTGACTTCATCCGAAGATTTATAGCTGTTGGAGTCACCGCCCTTGGAGCGCAGGATTTCCTCACCCGCCAGGAAGAAGGGAATGCCTTTGCCGATCATCACAATGGAGATACCGAACCGGTTCATCTTCAGGCGGTACTCCAGGGGATACTCGGGATTGGAAGCCAGCAGCCGGTCAAACAGCGTATGGTTGTCATGACATGCCATATAGTTGATCACGCCGTTGTTATTCGCTGACCAGGAAACCATCGCGTTCTTTACGCCGCCGGTCATGCCGAAGACCACCTGCCAGGCCCTTTCCTTGCTGACATTGCCGCTGATGTATCCCTTTTCGGACGCGTTGAAAACGCTGCCCTTCAGTCCGTCCCGGATGCTGTCATTAAACACGGCGACTCCGCCGGCAGCCCCTTCGGACGCCTGGATTTTCTTCATATTCGACTGGCTGGCCCGTTTGCCTTCCATCAGCGTTGTGGTTCCGCCGGTCCAGCCCTCGCCGTAAATCAGTGCCCGCGGATTCACAGCGTGGACAGCCTGTTCGATTTCCTGCATGGTCTGGACATCGTGAAGCGCCATCAGGTCGAACCGGAAACCGTCCACATGGTACTGCTCCGCCCAGTAGGTGACAGAATCCACCATGTACTTCCGGAACATGGCCCGGTCAGAAGCTGTTTCGTTTCCGCAGCCGGAGCCGTTGGACCAGTCGCCCATATAATCAAAGCGGTAGTAATAATACGGCACAATCCGGTTGAGGCAGGAATTGCCGTCATAGGTGTGATTGTATACCACATCCATGACTACGCCCATCCCGCTCTGATGCAGCGCCTGCACCATCTGCTTGAACTCTTTGATCCGGACCTCCCCGTGATACGGGTCCGTGGAATAGCTGCCTTCCGGCGCGTTGTAGTTTTTCGGGTCATAGCCCCAGTTGAACTGCGGCTCTTCAGACGCTTCATTCACCGTCGCATAGTCATACACCGGCTGCAGGTGCACATGGGTGATCCCCAGGTCCTCCAGGTAATCAATCCCGGCCGGTTCTCCCGTGGCGTTTTTCAGGCCGTGCTCGGTGAAAGCCAGGTACTTGCCGGGATAGGCGGAGGACGCCAGCTTGTTGGAAAAGTCGCGTACATGCACTTCCCAGATCACCGCCTCATTATAGGCGCTGATGCTGTCCACATACGTGTCTGCCGCGAAGCCTTCCGGATCCGTGGCGGACAGGTCGATAACCATGCCCCGGTCCCCGTTCACGCCCACCGCGCGGGCATAGGGATCCACTGCCTCCTGCTCACCGGCAGCTGTAGTGACCGTGTAGGTGTAATAGGTTCCGGCGCCGCAGGGCACTTCCGCACTCCATACGCCCTTCTCTCCCCGGACCATATCCAGGGTTTCATAAGCATCACAGCCGTCACCGGCCTCAAACAGATTCAGCACCACCCGCCCGGCGGTCGGCGCCCATACCTTGAAGGTTGTCCCGTTTTCACCGATCACAGCACCAAGGTCGTCCCCGTCATACAGATACCGTTCCGCAAAGGCTTCGGTATCAAAAACCTTCGTGGGCACGGCAGTCAGGGCGCCGTAGCCTTCGACCTCAACAGTATACAGCCGGGTCAGGTCCAGTTCCTCCCCGACAGTGATGGTACCGGTGACCACTTCGTTGTTCAGGCTGGACAGGGCTGTTATTTCCAGTGCTCTTCCGGTTTCCTGTTCGGTGACCTTTACCTGGTCCAGGGACTCAATCCGCATGGCCGGATTCAGGTAATACTGGATCTTGTCCATGTCCGTGATGCCTGCCAGTGTCATAATTCTCTCCTGGTACAGCGTTTTTCCGCCGTCGCTGCTTTTATACTGGTCCGGATCCCCGGGCTTCAGGTACACCTCCGTGGTGTCCCCGGTGAGCTCGGCATAGCGGTCCCCGTCATAATCCTTGCTGGCATTTCCCCAGCTTGCTCCGCCCGGATCGGAACAGTTCCTACGGACAATAAAGCCCACCTTGCTGACATTCTCCGGAACGTTCAGGACCACCTTGACCCCGTATTCGCAGGGATGGAAAAGGTAGCCGTGGCCGTCGGCATCCGGGAACCAGATCCACATATCACAGGTGTCGTAATCCTCATTATCGTCCCCGTACCAGTAGAAGGTCACCTGGCGGGTTCCCTCCTCCCGGGGCAGGGTATATTCCTCCTCTGCGAGGGCGGAAGGCACCGCGGGCCCGTGCAGGAACGCCAGGGCCATCAGCAATGCCATAAACACGCATCCGAATCTCTTCATCTTCATTCCTCCTGCCGTATATTGCTGTCTCTGAGTCCATTTCCTCTATACCCGGATTATATCATTCTTCCCCGGGCGCTTCAATGCCGGCCTGCCTGAAACAGGGCAAAAAACCTGCCGGTATTCCGGCAGGTAAATACTCTTTTACTTCGCGGGAACGGTAACAACCGCTCCCTCAGCGGGATCAAAAGAGCCGGGCGAAACGCCCGTGGATTCCTCCATCTTTTTCAGCACCCGCTCCGCGTCCGCGCCTTCCAGGAGAACAGGGGAATAGTCATTTCTGCCCGCCTCCCCGGAAACGGAGAGCGGATAAAAACGCAGGGTCATTCCTTCCGGCACGCCGTCCCGGAAGTACAGTTCCGCGCACACCGCCAGCGCGTCATGATCCCGCGGGTTGGTGTTGCCCCCGAACACGCAGTTGCCCAGACTGTAAACCACCGGCACGCCGTCCCGGATTTCATAGCCCTGCACCACATGGGGATGATGGCCGATCACCAGGTCCGATCCGCATTCCAGCGCCAGATTCACAATCTGATGCTGGTAGCTGTCCGGTTCAGAAGCGTATTCCGTTCCGGCGTGCATCACCGTGATTACGGCAGCACAGCCGATGGAGCGCAGGTATTCCGCCTGTCTCCGGTATTCCTTTGCCCTGTTGCCGGATACTGAGCCGGATACCCCCAGGAATCCGATCATCAGTCCTTCCTCATTCCGCCAGACAGCGGGCTGGTCTGTACCGAAGTACGCAATCCCCTCCGCGTCCAGCGCCGCTTTCGTATCCTGATAGCCGGCATTATCATAATCATGGGAGTGATTGTTCGCCAGGGTCACGCATTCCACGGATGCGGCCTTCAGAATTCCTGTATAGGCCGCCGGACCGATGAAGTTATAGGTTTTTTTAACTTTGGTCAGGTTCCTGTCGGAAAGCACGCCTTCCAGGTTGGCCACTGTCAGGTCATCCGCGGCAGTCAGCACAGACAGGTTCCGGAACGGGTATTCAAAGCCGTTCTGTTCAACCACCCGGTTAAAACCCCGGGCCGCGTTCCGGTTCTTTTCCTCCCCGCCGAGGGTGCAGTCCCCCAGGAAGGTAATCCGGACCGTTCCGGTATATTCCTGAACCAGGAATCCGGCCTCCGCCGGATCCTCCCCGCCGGAAACCGGCAGCCACTCCCCGGACGCGGAAGCATTCCCCATCCCGAGAACCAGCGCGGCAAGCAGCACGGCAGTCCAGCGGCGTATGTTTCCTCTTTTCATTTCCGATCCCTCCGGAACCTTACATGTCCTTCAGCCGGTGGTAATGCGGTCCCTGGATATGGCGTCCGTCATTGGCCAGCTCCAGGCAGGGCAGCCTCCGCGACCCCGGATTACGGTCCAGCCGGATAATGGTGATTCCCGTGAACTCCAAATGAAACAGACCGCAGGCATAGGGGAACGGCAGGTTCAGGATATGCCCGATTGCCGCCGCGGAAGAGCCGCCGTGGCTGAACAGCGCCACGGTTTTCTGCCGGTTGTCCGGCCTCAGGCACCGGTAGCAGGCACCCTCCCGCTCATATCCGAGGGAACGCAGCCATTCATCCGTCTTTTCCGCCACCAGGTCCGCATTTTCCGTGACCCGGTTGTTCCTGAAATAGGGATGTTCCCGCCAGGCGGGACTTGTCAGGTCCCAGCCTTCCTCCGCCATCAGGTCCGCCAAATCCCAGGGATGGCCGTCCGACGGAATCGGCGTCCCGTCAATACTGCCCCAGCGCAGTTCCCGCATATAATCCAGGGTCTGTACCGGCCGTTTCAGCAGTTCCGCCGTCGCCGCCGCTGTTTCGGCAGCCCGGCCCAGGGGCGATGAAAAAATCTCCTCAATGCCTTCATTCCGAAGACGTTCCGCGGCGTCCGCCGCCTGCAGCCTTCCCATATCTGTCAGGCAGTCGTGCGCGTAATCAGGTTCTCCGTGACGAACAAAAATAATCCTCATGTGTCCTTATGCTCCTCCGGCATACATCTTTCCTGCTGATACAATACAATGAAAAGCGAAGCTTGTCGAGGGGATCTGTCCGGGACTTGCACGGACACCCGCCGCTCTGATAAAATCAGGAAAAGGAGCGTGAGATCTCATGCCTTTTGAACTGATCCGGAACGATATAACAAAAATGAATACGGACGCCATTGTGAACGCGGCCAACCGTTCCCTGCTGGGCGGCGGAGGGGTTGACGGCGCCATTCATCGTGCCGCCGGACCGGAGCTGCTGGAGGAATGCCGTACCCTGGGCGGCTGTGAAACCGGAGAGGCAAAGATCACAAAAGGCTACCGTCTCCCTGCCAGGTATGTGATCCATACCGTCGGTCCTGTCTGGCACGGAGGACAGCACGGGGAAAAGGAACTGCTTTCCGCCTGCTACCGGAACTCCCTGGAGCTGGCTGTCAGAAACGGCTGTGAAAGCATCGCCTTCCCCATGATCTCCGCCGGGGCATACGGCTATCCGGCGGATAAAGCCATGGCAGCGGCGGTGGAAACCATCACCGGTTTCCTGATGGATCATGACCTGATGGTCTATCTTGTGGTCTTCGGGCATGATTCCCTGATGACCGGCAAAAAACTGTTCCGCGATGTACAGGAATATATTGATGACATCTACGCGGAACAGCGCCTGCAGAACAGAAGGAACCGGATCCGGGAGGAACGATGGCAGCAGGATGAAAAAGCCGCGCTGGACCAGGATCTTCAGTACAATGCCTCTATCATTGATGATCTCATCTGTTCCGCGCCGATCGAAGCCGGCGCCGCCCGTGAGGAGGCGCCTGTCCCGCAGGCCGCGCCTGACTGGGAGGGTATCCTGAAAAATACAGACAAAGGCTTTTCCGAAACGCTGCTGGATCTGATCGATAAACGCAAAATGACGGATGTCCAGTGCTACAAAAAAGCCAATGTGGACCGGAAGCTGTTCAGCAAGATCCGAAGCAATCCGGAATACAAACCCAGCAAATCCACCGTGCTTGCCTTTGCCGTCGCGCTGGAACTCAGCCTGCCGGAAGCCGGAGAACTGCTGAACAGAGCCGGCTTTTCCCTGACCCGCAGCAGCAAATTCGATGTTATCCTGGAATACTGCCTCTCGCACGGGATCTATAACGTCTTTGAAATCAACGAAGTCCTGTTCAGTTATGATCTGCCTCTGCTGGGCTCCGGCATGGGCTGAATTTGTCGCCTGCCGGGCGACCCTGTTCCCTCCTGTTTCCGTTATCCTCTGTGTGCAGGGTTGAGAGACCCCGCCATGATACGGACAGGAGGGATTTTTCATGAAAAAGAATCTGACAGAAATGGTCTTCATCCTTGACAAAAGCGGTTCGATGTCCGGCCTGGAGGCGGATACCATCGGCGGCTTCAACGGTATGATTGAAAAGCAGAAAAAGGAGGAAGGCGAAGCACTGGTCTCCACTGTGCTGTTCTCCGATGAAAGCAGGGTGCTCCATGACCGGGTGGATCTCCGGAAGATTGAGCCGATGACGGATAAACAGTATTATGTCGGCGGCTGCACTGCCCTGATCGATGCCATCGGCGGCGCCATCCACCACATCGGCAACGTCCATAAGTACGCCCGGGAGGAGGACCGGCCGGAGCATACCATCTTCGTCATCACAACAGACGGCATGGAAAACGCCAGCCGCCATTATTCCAGCGACAAGGTCAAAGCCATGGTACAGCGGCAGAAGGAGAAATACGGCTGGGAATTCCTGTTTCTCGGTGCGAACATCGACGCGGTGGAAACCGCCGCGCGCTTCGGCATCGGGGAGGACCGGGCCGTCACCTTCTGCAACGACAGCAGGGGCCAGACCCTGAACTATATGGAAGTCTGCGATGCCGTCAGGACCGTTCGCCGTTCTGAAAAACTGGACCGCAGCTGGAAACAGAAAATCGAAGAGGACTTTGAAGCCCGGAAAAACAACTGATCATCAAAAAAGCGGCATGGCTGATACATTCGGCCATGCCGCTTTTTGTTATCCCTGTCCGGTTTTTACAGATGCCCGGCCGGCAGGATTTCATCCACAATCAGCTTTTTCCCGGCCATGTGCCTGGCATATTCCCGGAAGCCGAGCTTGCGCAGCAGGTTCCTGCTGGGTTCGTTTTCCTCAAAATGCCCGCAGTGAATATAGCCCGCGGTCCGGAGCAGCTCCGGAATCAGGGCTTCCAGTGTTTCCTGCATATAACCCTTCCGCTGGAAAGGCGGAAACACCGCATAAGCCAGGGTCCTGCCCTTCCCCGGCAGACGGGCAGCGGTTTCCTCCGGCAGTTCCGGAACAAGATCCAGCAGGAATCCGATCATCTCCCCAGACTGCTTTTCCACCAGTGAAAGCGCCCGGTCCAGCCCCCGGAAATGACAGAAGATCTGAACAGAAACATCGTCCTCCATGTCAGCTGGAAAGCCATAGGCAATTCGCAGGCCCCGGTCAGCAATACCGCTGACAAAGGCGTTTTCATCCCCGTCTTCCATGGGCCTCATCAGCAGTCTCGCACTTTCCATCCCTGATATCTCCATCCGCGTTTTGCTGGAACGCATTATACCATTGATCCGTTGACATGAGTAGTATATCATACAACGGTACGCCCGGCCGGAAAAAAGTTTTCCCAAAAGTCAAATCCCAGTATTCCATTCCGTCTATATTGTCAGGAGGTGAAGTCTGTGACTGGAATCCAGGGCCCGGATTCTGTAAAACAGGAAAGACTTACTGTCCTGATTCGCCGATACGAAAAAGACATCCTGAGAATCTGCTATCTGTACCTGCATGACACGGAACAGGCAAAAGACATTGTCCAGGAGACATTCCTGAAAGCCTATATCCATCTGGACAGCCTGCGCGATGAGAAGAAGGAAAAAAGCTGGCTGCTCCGGATCGCGGTCAATCTCTGCCGGGATCATCTGCGAAGCCCGTGGGTGACCCGTGTAAACCGGTTTGTCCAGCCGGAAGACCTGCCCGTTGCCGCGGAGCAGCCGGATGAAACCCATGCAGCCCTGACAGCGGCGGTAATGAACCTGCCCCGGAAATACATGGAAGCCGTCATGCTTCGGTATGTCCAGGGATATGACCTGCAGGAAACCTCTGAGATTCTGGGAATCACACCTTCTGCCGTATCGAGACGATGCAGCCGCGCCTGCATCAGGCTGAAAAACGAACTGGAAGGGAGCGATGACAACAATGAATGAAAACAAAGCACAAAAACACATTCACCGGGCTGTCCGGAACAGTCTTTCATGGCTGGATGAGCTTCCTTCCCAGGAAACAAAAATCCTGGAACAAGTAAAGAAGGAGGCCGAGCCTTTGATTACCGTATATAACGGCACCGAAGAAACAAGAATTGAACCGGCGCACATGCCGGTTATTACCGGGAACCGCGCCGCCCGCTTCAGATCCCTGACCGCCATAGCCGCCATCCTGGTTCTCGTCACCGGACTCTGGACCGTCCGGCTGAACCGGGTCGATAATCTGCCGCAGGATACCGTAACGCAGCCCGTCACCAGCTTTTCAACTCCCGGCGCATCAGGTCAGGAATCCCTTCCTGCGGCAGCCATCCTGCAGGATGAGAACCAGAACCAGCCCCTGGACCGGATTGACCTGTATGTGGAGGAAGACCTGCTGTGGAACGAGGAGACCGGTCTTCTGGCTGAAGGCAGCGAGATTGACAAATCACAAGGCATTCCCTTTAAAAATGCCACATACCGTAATGTTGCCTTATCCGGCGGCAGCGCTGAAGGAAAGCTGGAATACCGGAACGGACTCGGAGCGGTCCTGTTTACGGATGACATCACCCTGCGGCTTGACGATTCAGACGCTTATGCCCTGGATATGCCGCAAAAAAGCCTTCTGATTGACGCGGCAGACGGTTCCTTTGACTATCCGCTCTTTGACGACCGGGCCGCCAGCGCCTATCCCTCCATCCTGCTCCGGAACGGCGGCAATGACAGTGTATGGACCCGCGTACTGGACGTGCTCCAGCACCGGCTGATCGAGAGGCATACGGACGCGCACCTGCTGACCCAGGCCTGGAAGCCGGTGAATGTCTACCTGAACGGTGAATACTGGGGAGTCTATAACATGCGGGAAACGATGGATGTTCATACCGTCTGCCGGTATGAACAGATCCCGGATGACCAGGCGGAAAACGTCACCATCCTGTCCATCAACGGCGGCTATATACATTCAACAAAGGATGCCAGAAACGAATATGCCGGCCTGCGCAAAAAAATCAAAAAAAGCGATCCGGCAAACAATCCGGAAGACCTGGCATACCTGGAGCAGGAGATCGACATCGACAGCTTCCTGGACTGGCTGACCGTGGAAATGTATTTCGGGAACAGCGATATCGGCCACGGAGTGGTTTACCGGGTGCCGGGCGGAAAATGGAAATGCCTGATCAACGATCTGGATTACGGCCTGTTCAACTCCTCCTTTAATTCTGTCAACAGCTACCTGAAGGCAAAAGGAATGGGTGAAAAGGCAATCGACAACAGCATCTTCCTGAAAATCCTGGAAGTGGACCAATACCGGGACCTGTTCTTCACCAAACTGGGAAATCTTTTCCGCTCCCTGACCACCGAAGTGATGCATGCTGAACTGGACTCCTGTGTGAACTGGATTGAGCCCAGCATGCAGGCCCATTTTGACCGCTGGGGTCCGTTGAATGACAAAGCTATCATTTCTGAACTCCCGACCACATCCGAAGGCGCATGGCAGTACTGGCAGCAGCGGATCAAGCGGCTGCGGAATACCATGCTGAAGCGGCCGATCCTGCTGTACGGCTATATCCAGGAATTTTTCGGAATGAGCGATACAGAAATGGCGGTTTACTTCCCGACAGATATCCCAAAGGAAATACCAGAATCCGCCGTTTAACAGCTTACGAAAGAAATACCGCCTGATGATCAGGCGGCTTTCTTTATATCCCTGGGGTTATTTGCTCTCCGTTCCCCAATCCTCCCATGTGCTGTAACTGAATGCCCATTTGACTGTTTCCTCATCCAGCGGTTCCGGCTTTTCCCCGATCCAGGGCTGCAGTTCCGGAAGATTAGCTTCCAGGACACTCAGGTGCTGCTGCATCAATTCACTGCGGCGTTCAGCATCCGGAGCAACAGCCACATAGCCCCTGGCTTCGGCGCTGTATTCAAAGATCTCATCATGGATACGCCTGTAATCCCTCAGATACCGGTAATATGTCTCCAGTTCCTCTGATGCTGCCGGCAGGTCGTCCCCCAGGGACCAGACAAGCCGGTCATTGCCTTTCATGACATGATATCCAAGGCAGGTATTTTCCGAAAATTCCCCGGCACGTATAAACTTCAGGATTTCATTATGAACCAGTTTCTGTCCTTTATGGAGCACTTCCTGCCTTTTACGGCCCAGGAAGAATTTCTTCGCCGTATACTTCTCCCGTTGGGTATACCGGAAGAAAACAGTATCATCATGGCGCACGGCGCGTCCCGCTTCTATCAGTTTCTCCATCTGTTCAGGATCCGAAGGATCACAATCTTCCGGCAGGGGATCTTCTAAATCTCCTTCAATCCACATATTGATCCACTGGTCGCTGCCGTTCAGTTCCTTATAATCCGCGATCACAGCCACATCCCCGTTCTCCATCCGGAACAAGCGAATATCATACTGATCCGGATCCAGCGGCACCTGAAGGTCCGACAGATACTGATATCCGAAGATGCCGCCGACAGCCAGCGCCACGATCAGCATGCCCAGCAGGAACGGCTTCAGGAAACGGCTTACCTTCTTTTTCTTCAGCACCGTCTTCAGGGAGCGTTCCACATCCTTTTTCTCCTGCTTTTCGGGAGATTTCTGATGAAAAAGATCCTTTTTCAGGTCTTCGTAAACCGCCGCGCACTCCGCGCACTCCTTCACATGGGCTTCCACCGCTTCCCGGCTCTTTTCACTGGAAACACCGTCGATCACCAGCGGCATCAGGTCCTGAATGATCTCACAGTCCTTATTCATTCTTTGTTTCCTCCTTCATTTGCTCAACAATCATCCGCTTCGCCCGGAAGCACATCACCCGCGCCCAGTCTTCTGATTTTTCGAACAGGTCCCCGATTTCACGGAAACTCAGTTCGCTGAACAGGCGCATCGTCAGGATCTCCCGGTACGGCTCCTTCAGCCTGTGAAGGATTTTGTAGGCGTCAAACGCCGTGATCCTGTCCATCAGCTTTTCGGTAAAATCTTCCTCAGCCGCTTCGGCCTGCTGCTTTTCCAGCAGTTTCCGCTGCTTGTCGGCTTTCCGCAGCAGCAGGTAATACTGGTTCCGGGCGATTGAGCAAAGCCAGGTTCCCGTATTGCTTTGCTTCCGGAATGTATCCCACTGCCTGATCGCGGCATAAAAGGTTTCCTGTGTCAGGTCTTCCGCCAGATCCCGGTTATGGCACAGGCGGATCAGATATCCGAACACCAGGTCCTTATACTGATCATAGATCACTTCAGCCTCAGGCAATCCTTCCACTCCTTTCTCCCGTTTTACATAAGGTTAGTAACAAAAAAAGGAGAAACGTAACAGCACATTTCAAAAATCTTTTCTATTTTACAGTATCTTCTTTTCTTTTACTACATATTCACAAATAAACGGACACCGGGGCGTGTCCCCCGGTGTCTGTTCGGATTATCGGCTGAAAAAACGTGAAGTGAAAAAACTCCCACAATTTTTGATTGAAACCGCCGTGTTTTCTTCTATCATCCGTCTGACCGTTTCCGGTTCGGATTGAATTGTTTCAGCCAGCCCACATGCTTTTTTCTTCTCTTGTTCCCAATTGTCTGTTATCTTTTGTCTTTCATCCGAAGGAAGATGTTTATATCCTTCTGCAATTGACTGTATCTGAGCATCACACAATACCATATATAAATCAATGATTCGCAAAGCGCTATCTATATCGTTATGATAACAGTATTCCAAAACCAGGCTCATATCCGTAACCCCTTCAACGCCCCAAAAAGCCTCACACGCCATAATATGTAGTTTTTCGGTGTTCTGCAAATAAGTCTTTGTATCTGTATCAAACATCAGCAACGGAAAAACCTGTCTCTCCAGATAAGGACGCAGCGTTTCATACTGCTGCCTCAATGTTATATCCACCGGTTGATACGGGCTTCCCATAGCAAACACACTTTCCCCTCCATGTCTGCTATAAAGTGTATTGGTCCTCAACCAGGTTAACGGCAGCGGCTCTTTTTTTGCTGAATGTTTGTTTTGCTTAATCGGTGCCCGATAAGAAGAACCACATACATATAGTTCATTCAATGTTCCCCATCGGGTCAATTCCACTTCAACACCTATAACATATCCTATGACCGGATCATATTTCCATACTTTCCCCTTGTACAGTTTAAAGCCATACTTTTTCAAGTGGTTTTCTATATCCAGATAAATCTCTTTCAGCGCTGGTTTCATGATCTATTCACCTCTGCCCTTATGCGATTCCCTAAAACACGGACACTGGCAACCATCTCTTATTTCCGATCAGATATGCACACTGAAAGAATGTGTTTCATCATGCATATCGTAAATCCTGTTTCCGGTTTCAGCAATATACCGCTGCTGCCAGCCCAGAACCAGGTCCCGGATCCTGAACAGCTGCTGGTTCTGCGGATTCCCGTATCTCACGGCCAGTTCCTGAACGGAGGGGATTTCTTTCAGATACCGGTCATCCATCTCCTCCAGCTCCTCCAGGATTTCCGTCGCGCTCATCCGGCTGTACTTCCCGAAATTGTCCGGCGTCAGCACCAGGGTCAGGGCCCGTTCCGCCGGTTCTGCCATTTTTCCGGACGCGATCCATTCCGCTTCCGTCATATGCTTCGTTTTGGCAAAAGTTTTCCGGATTTCTTCCGGAAGCTGTTCAAACTCCTGCTTCGTGATCCGCTGGTCCGGCAGCGTCCTGCCCCGTCCCTTGCTGTGAGGCAGGAAACAGGAACGCCTGTTCAGTTGGAAAGCAGACAGCGTCTTATACAGTTCCGGCATTTGGGACAGATTCTCCCGGATAAGGGGAATACTTACATTCACCTGCAGCCCGGCTTTCCCGGCCTGATCCAGCATTCGCAGCAGGAAACGGAAATCACCCTTTCTCCCCGCAAAACGGTCATGAGCTTCTTCCGTTCCGTAGAATGTCAGGTCAATCATTTCCACACCGTTCTCACGAATCATCCGCATCAGATCTGCCAGTACCTGATCTTCCCGGAAGGCAAACCCGTTCATCTGCAGAAACTTCGCTGCCGGCGCGTCATGCTCCCGGCTGAAGCTCAGAAAATCCGGAAGATCCGGTGTGTCCATGCAATATCCGAGATAATAACCGCAGGCCAGATCAGGACGTGCTTCCTTCATTTCCCGGATTACCCTGCGGGCAAATTCTTTTCCATCTTTGTAATCCACGCCCGTAGCTTTCCCGCAGGAAGAAAGCAGGCAGTACCGGCAGTAAGCATGGCAGGGCACACAGTAATTAGCAATCCAGAATGAGCTCGTTCTCATGTCCTGATCCTTTCATATCCATTTCTATATTTCCGATATTAAAACGCATTATATCATCTACTCCACTAAACTGAAATAGTTCAGTCAGTAAAACCAGCACAGTCATCTCTCCGTATCAAGGACGCAGCGGCTTCGCCGTGCCTTCGGCATCCTTGACACATCGTTCTTACTGTGCACCCTATCAGTCAAGGGGATGCAAAGCATCCCCTGTCAACAAGACCTTCTTTTCAGTATATATGAGCAGATGCAGTTTGTTCGGTATGGAACAGGGGAGCGAGGTGAGCGTCAGCCCAGTGGGCTGTCCGCTGAAAGCGGAAGCGAGCCGAACGAGTCAACCGAAACGAGCAATGCGACCGCTCCAAGGGAGCAGTGCGACGATTGAGGTTGCGGAGG
>JAGAAC010000010.1 GCA_017615475.1 Clostridia bacterium | reverse complement strand
TGAATTCTGCATTGCCTTAAGCCTTAACCCTTAAGGCTTAAGGCCTCCCTCAGCGCCCCGATAAAGTACAGGCTTCCCGTCGCCAGGATCAGTCCGTTTTCACCGGCCAGCGTCCTTGCGGTTTCCAGGCCTTCCTTCAGAGTGTTCGCCGCCAAGGCTTCCATTCCCTTCCCGCGCAGCAATCCGGCCAGTTCTTCCGCGTCCATAGCCCGGGGGCTGTCAGGTGTCACCGCCACTGCGGTATCTGTCACGGAAGCCAGTCCGTTGAGCATGCCTTCAGACAGTTTTTCCTTCAGCACACCCGTCAGCAGCACCTTTTTCTTTCCGGAAAGCTGTTCCTGTACATACCGGCAGAAAGCCGCTATCCCCTGCGCGTTATGTGCTCCGTCCATGATGACATTGCCGGACCATTCCAGTCTTCCCGGCCAGAAAGTGTTTCCAAGCCCGCTGATCACAGCCTCTTCCGGTACGGAGATTCCCTGTTTCTCCAGTTCTTCCAGCACACAGAGCACCACCAGCGCGTTCACTGTCTGGTGTTCACCTGGCAGGGAAATCTTCAGGTTTTCCCACCGGCGGCATCCGGTATCATAATCTGCAATGGTATAGCGGGCATTGGCTTCCCGGATCCGCACCTGTCCCTTTTCGGGGATCTTCAGCGGTGCGTTTTCCTTTTCCGCCCGGGCGGTCAGTACATTCCGGACTTCCTTTTCTTCCGGAGGATAACAGACCACAGGTACCCCGTGTTTGATAATTCCTGCCTTTTCACCTGCAATCGCCGACAGCGTATGGCCGAGATACTGCATGTGATCCATACCGATGGCCGTGATGGTGCAGACAGTCGGATTCGGTACCGCGTTGGTCGGATCAAGCCGTCCGCCCATTCCTGTCTCGGAGATAATCAGCTCCGCATTCTCAGCCCGGAACGTGTGAAATGCCAGTGCAGTGCCCAGCTCAAAGGGCGTGCAGTGATAATCCTTCTCCCTTTTCAGTTTTTCCGCCGCGTCCAGCGTTTCATTGCCGTACCGGGCGAGCATCTCCTGTGTAATCGGCTTTCCGTTCAGCCGGATCCGTTCGCTGTAGGTCTGCAGGAAGGGAGAAGTATACATGCCGGTCCTGTATCCCGCCGCTGTCAGCACACTGTTCAGCATGGCGCAGACGCTTCCCTTGCCGTTTGTACCGGCTGCATGGATCACCGGGCACACCGGCCATGCCTGTAAAGTCTCAAGCAGGGCTGCGGTATTCCGCAGCCCCTGCTTGTCTCCGTCCCCCAGGGCGGAGTGGATTTCATTTACAACCTCTTCGGCAGTTCTCATAGATTCTCTTTCAGCTCCGCAATGCGGTTTTCCAGTGCGGCAGCCTTCGCTTTTGCGGCTTCCAGCTTGTCCTTTTCCTGCTGTACCAGCTGGGCAGGTGCCTTGGCCAGGAAGCCCTGGTTGTTCAGCATGCCGTTGGAACGGGCCATTTCCTTCTTCAGGTTTTCCAGTTCCTTGGTCAGCCGTGCGGTTTCCTTTTCAAAGTCCACCAGGTCGCCCAGCGGGATGAAAAGCTCACCGGCTGTCACTACGGCAGATACATTCTTTCCGGTGGCATCGCCGCGGTCGGAAATCATTTCCACCTGCTCCGCTCCCGCCAGCTTTTTGAAGTATCCTTCGCCGCCCTTCAGCGTATCGGCCCAGCCATCCGCCGGCAGCAGCATCAGGTGAGTGCGCTTGGAAGGCGCCACGTTCATCTCGCTGCGCAGGTTGCGGATCGTGCGGATGATTTCCATCACGCCCTGCATCTTTTCTTCATCCCCGGCGAACACATACGCTTCGTTGTATTCCGGCCAGCTCTGAAGCATCAGGAAGCCTTCGCTGCCGGGCAGGTACTTGTAAACCTGTTCAGTCAGGAAAGGCATGAAGGGATGCAGCAGCTTCAGCAGGTTCTCCAGCACGAACAGCAGCACTGCCTTCACGGTTTCCTTGCTTTCGCCTTCCTCGCCCAGCAGGCGGGACTTGCTCAGCTCAATATACCAGTCGCAGAATTCGCTCCAGGCGAAATCATAGATCTTGGTGGCAGCCAGGCCGAAGTCGCCGTCCTCCATATGCTCGGAGATATCCTTCACTGCCTCCTGCAGACGGGTCAGGATCCACTTGTCCGCCGTTTCCAGCTTCTCGGGATCAAAGGCTTTCCGCTCGTTTACGTTCATCAGCACGAAGCGGCTGGCGTTCCAAACCTTGTTGGCAAAGTTCCGGGCAGCTTCCACCTTGTCCTTGCCGTAGCGGGTATCATTGCCGGGGCTTACGCCCATCACCAGGCTGAAGCGCAGCGCGTCGGTGCCGTATTCGTCAATAACCTCCAGCGGATCGATGCCGTTGCCCAGGGATTTGGACATCTTCCGTCCCTGTTCATCCCGCACCAGGCCGTGGATCAGCACCGTCTCAAAGGGTGTCTCACCCATGTTCTCGATACCGGCAACCATCATCCGGGAAACCCAGAAGGTGATGATATCCCAGCCCGTCACCAGCATGCTGGTGGGATAGAAGTATTTCAGGTCTTCCGTGTTGTCCGGCCATCCCAGGGTGGAGAAAGGCCACAGGGCGGAGGAGAACCAGGTATCCAGCACGTCCTCATCCTGGCGCAGCTTGCCGCCGCACTTCGGGCAGACCGTCGGATCCTCGCGGCTCACGATCTGTTCACCGCAGTCATCGCAGTACCACACCGGAATCCGGTGTCCCCACCACAGCTGACGGCTGATACACCAGTCGCGGATGTTCTCCATCCAGTTATAGTACATTTTGCTGAACCGTTCCGGCACAAACTTCGTCCGGCCTTCCCGCACAGCGGCGATAGCCGGCTCAGCCAGGGTCTTCATCTTCACGAACCACTGTTCGCTCAGCCGCGGTTCCACAGGCGTATTCCCATGGCGGTAGCAGAAGCCCACATTGTGGCTGTAGTCTTCAACTTTCACCAGCAGGCCCAGTTTTTCCAGTTCTTCAACAACGGCCTTCCGGCATTCCATGGGATCCATGCCGGCAAAGCGTCCGGCATTCTCGTTCATGGTGCCGTCGTCATTGGTCACCGTAATAATTTCCAGGTTGTGCCGCTGGGCTACTTCAAAGTCATTCGGGTCATGGGCGGGAGTCATCTTCACCGCGCCGGTGCCGAACTCTTTCTCCACATAATCATCCGCGACCACCGGGATTTCCTTGTTCACGATGGGCAGGATCACCTTCTTGCCCACCAGGTCCGTATACCGTTCATCGGCAGGGTTCACGGCCACGCCGGTATCGCCCAGCATGGTTTCAGGCCGGGTGGTGGCCACCACTACGCCTTCGCTTCCGTCGGCGCCGGGATAACGGATATGCCACAGATGGCTGGCCACATCCTTGTATTCCACTTCCGCGTCACTGATGGCGCTCTGGCAGGCGGGGCACCAGTTGATCATCCGGTTTCCGCGGTAGATCAGTCCCTTTTCATACAGCCTGACAAACACCTCGCGCACCGCGCGGCTGCAGCCTTCGTCCATGGTGAAGCGTTCGCGGCTCCAGTCGCAGCTGATACCCATCTTCCGCTGCTGGTGCACAATGCGTCCGCCGTATTCTTTCTTCCAGTTCCAGGCACGCTCCAGGAAAGCTTCCCGGCCGATCCCCTCTTTGGTCAGGCCTTCTTTCCGCATGGCCTCCACAATCCTGACCTCTGTCGCGATGGCAGCATGGTCAGTACCGGGCAGCCACAGGGTGGGATCACCCTTCATCCGGTGATAACGGATCGGGGCATCCTGCATGATGCAGTCCATGGCATGGCCCATGTGCAGCTGGCCTGTAATATTGGGCGGAGGCATAACAATGGTGAAAGGTTTCTTTCCCTCAACCCTGTGCGCGGTAAACGCGCCGGATTCTTCCCAGGCTTTGTAGATGTCTGCTTCGATCTCCTGTGGATTGAACCGTGTCGCCATGTCGGCGCCGCTCATTTTCTTCTCCATGGTAATCCTCCCTCATTCCCGTAAATAGAAGAAACAGCCCCGACCCTGATGGGCGGAGCTGCGATTCTTTAATCCTTGGCCAAAAATGCAGTCGACAATCAGGCGTTCTTCTCTTCGTCCTTATTGACGACGACCTGGACGCCGTTATAATAACCGCAATT
>JAGAAC010000050.1 GCA_017615475.1 Clostridia bacterium | reverse complement strand
TAACCAGGAAGGCGTGATCACCACGGATCCGGAAACCGGAGACCTGGGCATCACCTTCATCAACACGGTTGTCAGCATCCAGAAGACGGATGTTTCCACCGGTGAAGAACTGAGCGGAGCACATCTGCAGATCCTGGACAAGGACGGCAGCGTGGTTGACGAATGGGATTCCGTAACCGGCAAGCCGCATGAAGCGGAAAACCTGAAGACCGATGAAGAATACACCCTGACTGAAACCATCGTTCCGAAGGACTATGCCTTCGCGGCAGACGCAACCTTCACGGTTGACAAGAACGGAAAGGTCACCAGCAGCGGCCTGAAGGCACGCGAAGACGGCGTACTGGTCCTCGAAGACAAACTGGCTGAGAAGCCGAAGTTTGAGAAGAAGATCCAGGACGTCAACGACACGACAGGCGTAACAAGCGGATGGCAGGACAGCGCCGACTATGACATCGGAGACGCTGTACCGTATCAGCTGAAGGCGACCCTGGCGGACAATGTGACCGATTATCTGGCCTACCACATCACGTTCCACGATGTGATGGAGAACGGCCTGAGCTTCAACGGCATCGACAAGGTGACGCTGAACGGCGAAGAAGTGAAGGCGGACAGCTACACGCTGACTTCCGGCGAACACAGCTTCGACCTGACAATGAAGTGGGGTGACGGTGAACGGAAGATCACCGATACCGCGCTGAACGAAGCGAAGATTGAAGTATACTTCACCGCGATCCTGAATAAGGAAGCGGTCCTGGGCGTGAAGGGCAACGTGAACACGGGCAGGCTTGAATACAGCTGCAACCCGAATGTGGACGAAGGCGGCAAGCCCAGCGAAGATACGGAAGAAACCAAGGAAGACGCGGTCATCGCCTTCACCTACAAGGCTGAAGTGAACAAGGTGGACGAGATCGGCGATGCCCTGCCCGGCGCTGAGTTCAAGCTGGAGAAGATCATGGCCAACGGTGAAAAGAAGCTGATTGAATGCGTCACAGCTGACAGCGGCGACATGTTCACCTTCAGGGGCCTGGATGACGGCAGCTATATCCTGACTGAAACGAAGCATCCCAACGGCTACAAGGCCATTGATCCGATTACCTTCACGGTAACGGCGGAACACACGGTTGTCTGGGAAGGCGAGGCAAGGGAGACAATCCTGACCAGCCTGACCGGCACGGTGGAAACCGGCGAACTGACCTTCGCAGCAGAGGATGAACTGGCGGGCCTGACCACGGACGTGAAGAACGAAAGCGAACTCACCTCCGCATCCGTGAAGAAGGTCTGGAATGACGGCGAGAACCGCGACGGACTGCGGCCGGTCTCCCTGAGCATCGAGCTGCTGGCTGACAACGCAGCCACCGGCAAGATCGTCATCCTGAACGCCGCCAACAACTGGGTCGGCATGATCACCGGCCTGCCGAAGATGGCGAACGGCAAGGAAGTCAAGTACACCTGGAAGGAACCCGCGGTTGTAGGCTACGAGCTGACCAACAGCAAGACCACAGGCACGCTGACTACGCTGACGAACACCTATACACCGGCTGAAACCGAGATCAAGGTCCGGAAGGTCTGGGCGGACAACAATGACAAGGCCAAGAAGCGTCCCGCTGACATCAAGGTGCAGCTGTACGCGGACGGACAGGCGCTCGGCACAGCGGTCACGCTGGATGCTTCCAACAACTGGAGCTACAGCTGGACCGGCCTGGCAAAGAACATCAATGAAGCCGGCCTGATCAGAGAAATCAGGTACACGGTTGCTGAAACCGCGGTTCCGGAAGGCTATGTGGCCAAGATTACCGGCAATGCCTCCACAGGTTATGTGATTACCAATACCTATGAGACCGGCATGCTGGTCATCGAGAAGGAATTTGACATCGAGCCCTGGGAGCCTTTCGTCCCGGATGACAGTCCGATGGACATTCCGGTCACCAAGACCTGGAATGACAACGACAACAAGGACGGCAACAGGCCCGGAGCCATTACAATCAGGCTGCTGGCGGACGGCAAGGAAGTGGCCAGCGCACAGCTGAGCGAAGCGACCGGCTGGAAGACCGTATTCACCGGACTCCCGAGAATGACGGATGAAAAGGTGAAGATCAAGTACACCATCACCGAAGACCCGGTTGAATGGTACGAGGCGGAAATCCACGGATTCAACATCCGGAACAACTACAAGCCTGTACTGACCAGCGTGACGGTCCGGAAGCTGTGGAACGACAACAACGACGCGAAGAAACTGCGGCCCACCAGCATCGCCATGACGCTGAGCAACGGTATGAGCGTCGTGCTGAGCGCACAGAACCACTGGACAGCCACCATCAACGACCTGCCCACCAAGGTGAACGGACAGCCTGTCACGTACACCTGGACGGAGCAGCAGGTGCTGAGCTACAACCTGACGGATGTGGTGACGGAGAACAATGTGACCACCTTCACCAACACCATCTGGACACGGCCTGAACCGCCGACCACCGGCGGCCGGAAGCCGAAGACACCGGGCGAAACAGTCGAAACGTTTGAAGAGTACAACACGCCTCTGGGTGTGGAAACGATGATCAACCACGTGGGCGACTGCTTCGACTAAGCCAAACACAAGGACCTGCGGGCCGGCTGAAAAAGCCGGCCCGCTTTCTGTTTCAAAGCAGAAGGAGAACAGGAAAACACCGGGAATGTTGCTTGACAGGGGAAAACCACAATCTTATAATAGTTTTTAGTGATTAACCACTATATTTAGTGGATGGAGAGGAAAATGCATATGAAATACCTGCTTGGCATTGACCTGGGCACTTCAGGTACAAAAACAGTATTGTTTGACCAGAACGGCAAGGGTATCTGCTCCGCGACCGTGGAGTATCCGATGTATCAGCCGCAGAACGGCTGGGCAGAGCAGGATCCCAAAGACTGGTATAACGCCGCGGTGAGCACCATCCGCACCGTACTGACGAAGAGCGGCGTCGCCAAGGAAGACGTTGTCTCCCTCGGTATCAGCGGACAGATGCACGGCCTGGTGATGCTGGACGAGAAGGACGAAGTCATCCGCCCCTCCATCATCTGGTGCGACCAGCGTACCGCCAAGGAATGCGAAGAAATTACCGCCAAAGTCGGATATGACAACCTGATCCGGATTACCGCCAACCCCGCGCTGCCGGGATTCACCCTTTCCAAGCTGATCTGGGTGCGGAACCACGAGCCGGAAAACTACGCGAAGTGCAAGCACGTGCTGCTGCCCAAGGACTATGTCCGCTTCATGCTGACGGGCGATTTCGCCACAGAAGTGTCTGACGCCAGCGGCATGCAGATGCTGGATGTTCCGAACCGCTGCTGGAGCGATGAACTGCTCGGCATCCTGGACATCGACAAGAACATGCTGGCCAAGGTGTACGAGAGCTGCGAAGTGACCGGCCACATTTCCGCCAAGGCCGCGGAACTGACCGGACTGAGCGAGGATACGCTGGTAGTCGGCGGCGCCGGCGACAACGCGGCGGCTGCCGTGGGTACCGGCGTTGTGGAAGACGGAAAAGCCTTCACGACCATCGGAACGAGCGGCGTGGTTTTTGCCCATACCGATAAGCTGGCGATTGACCCCAAGGGCCGCGTGCATACCTTCTGCTGCGCGGTGCCCGGCGCATGGCATGTGATGGGTGTTACCCAGGCTGCCGGCCTGAGCCTGAAATGGTTCCGGGACAACTTCTGCGGTGCTGAAAAGATCACCGCGGAAGCCATGGGTGTGGATACCTATGAACTGACCAACCAGGAAGCGGCCCAGAGCCCCATCGGCGCCAACAAGCTGATCTACGCTCCGTACCTGATGGGCGAACGTACCCCCCATCTGGACAGTGACTGCCGCGGCATCTTCTTCGGCCTGAGCGCCATGCATCAGCGCAGGGACCTGCTCCGCGCGGTCATGGAAGGCGTTACCTACAGCCTGAATGACTGCCTGGGCGTGCTGGCCGGGATGGGCGTTGCCCCTGAGACCATGCTGGCCTGCGGCGGCGGCGGAAAGAGCCCCCTGTGGCGGCAGATGCTGGCTGACGTGATGAATTGCCCCGTGGCCACCACCGTGAATACGGAAGGCCCCGCCCTGGGCGTCGCGATCCTGGCCGGTGTCGGCGCAGGACTGTACGGCAGCGTGCAGGAAGCCTGCAGGGCTATGATTCATGTGAATCCTGCCCAGGAGCCGATCGCGGAGAACGTGCCGAAGTACGCCAAAGTGTATGAAGTGTTCAAGAAGCTCTACGCGGCGAATAAGGAACTGTATAAAGAGCTGGGAACCATTGATTAATTCAGAATGCAGAATGCAGAATGCAGAATTATAACTGGTGAACAAAAAACAGGCATTCACTTTGTTCGGAATGACAAGGAATTAAAGACAGACATCATACGTATGGAGGTTTGACGGATGAAGTGCCAATATTGCAGCTGCCTGGACAGCAAGGTGATTGACTCCCGGCCGACAGATGACGGAAACAGCATCCGTCGCAGAAGGGAGTGCACCAACTGCGGAAGACGGTTTACAACGTACGAGAAGGTTGAACTGAGCCCCCTGTTTGTGGTGAAACGGGACGGCCGCCGGGAAAGCTTCGACAGCCAGAAGATCAAGGCCGGTATTCTGCATGCCTGCGACAAACTGCCTGTCAGCATGCAGCAGATCGACGATATCGTGACCCGGGTGGAACAGAAAGCCTATGCCACGATGGACGGAGAAATTGCTTCCGAAAAGATCGGCGATATGGTGATGTCGGAACTGAAGGCCCTCAACGATGTGGCGTACGTCCGGTTTGCCGCGGTATACCGGAAGTTCACGGACGTGGGAACCTTCATGAACGAACTGAAGAAGCTCGTTGATGAGAAAATGTAAATCAATTAACAATTAATAATTTATAATTCACAATTAATACTTTTACCGCAGAGCGCACGGAGGTGCTTGAGATGTCCATTAAGACAGAAGTCTGGGGAAAATCTCCGGAAGGAAAAGATGTTCATAAGTTTACGATGACCAATGCCATGGGGGCGTCTGTGTCTGTGATCGAATGGGGCGCCATTACGGTTTCCATCATTGTACCGGATGCCGGCGGAAACATGGATGACGTGGCGCTGGGCTTTGATACGCTGGCTCCTTACCTGGGACCGCACGGCTGCTTCGGCGATACCGTGGGCCGCTACGGAAACCGGATCGGCGCGGGCAAGTTCTCCATTGACGGAAAAGAGTACCAGGTGGCGCTGAATGACCACGGCGTGAATCATCTTCACGGCGGAAACGTCGGTTTCGCGGCGCATTTCTGGGACGGAACTGCCAAGGAAGGCGATCATGAAGATTCTGTTTCCTTCCATCGGGTTTCCCCGGACGGAGAAGAAAACTATCCGGGCAACCTGGATGTGACCGTTACCTATACCTGGAATGATATGTGCGACCTGATCATCCGGTATGAAGCCACAACCGATAAGCCCACACTGTGCAACCTGACCAACCACACCTACTTCAACCTGGGAGGCCACAAGCACGGCACCGTGAAGGATCATGAGGTCACCATCGACGCGGACGTGATCACGAAGGTGGATAACGGCCTGATCCCCACGGGCGACTATATGCCCGTAGTCGGAACCCCACTGGATCTGCGTGACGGACTGCTGATCGGCGAAGGCCTGGAAGTATATGAAACCTGCCCCCAGATGATCCCTGCCGGCGGATACGATCACAACTTCGTTCTCCGCAAGGGCGAGACGATGGGCGCCGCCGCCAGCGTATGGCATGAAGAAAGCGGACGCTATATGGAAGTGCTGACTGACCAGCCTGCCATTCAGCTTTATACCGCCTGCACCACCGATATCAAGGGCGGCAAGGACGGCGCAGAATACGGCCATTTCTCCGGCTTCTGCCTGGAAACCCAGCATTGCCCGGATGATCCCAATCATCCGAATTTCCCCGGTACGACGATCCTTCGTCCCGGTGAGAAATATGACACCACGACGATTTACGCGTTCAGAGCGGACGACTGAGCCGGCTGAAAGCAAAACAAAACCCGCTGCGGCAACTGCCACAGCGGGTTTTGCTTATGACGGGGAATTACTTAGCGAACTTTTTCACAAGGAACAG
>JAGAAC010000049.1 GCA_017615475.1 Clostridia bacterium | reverse complement strand
GCTTCCGGCGAGTAAGCAAATATACAACTGTTATTGATTGCTTCCCAGCGCATGGCGGAACCTCCTTTGCTTGATAACTGTATTATATCACGCTCATCGAAAAAAGCAATTTATCTTCCGATATACAGATAATTACCCTGGTTTGCGGTCTGATAGGGCGTGAGCTCAAAGGCCATTCCTTTAACCGCCTGTTCAATCATGGTTTTGGTAAGGCCCGGAACAGTTTCATCCTTCAGGGCGTCTTCAACCTCCATCCAGATGACTTCGCTGTTTTCATCCCCATCGGAACGGGCTTCGCCTTCCACGTATTCCGCGGCAAAGACGGCATACCAGTCTTTTGCGCTGAACCGCATACCGAGAAGTTTACCGGCTTTGACCCGGATGCCGGTTTCCTCCAGGTATTCCCGGACCAGCGTTTCTTCCGGAACCTCCCCGAATTTGACATAACCGCCCGGGATGATCAGCTTTCCTTTGCCGCTGCCGTAAGTATGACGGGCAAGCAGAACTTTGCCGTCTTTCAGGCAGACGCCGGCAACGGACTGGCTCCAGTTGGTGCTGTTGATCTCTTCCTGTGTCATATGCTTTCTTCTCTCCCTTTTGTTATTCAGGTTTGCGTCCGATGAGCCGGTACCATTCCATTTCATTGAAATCTGTTGTTTTCAGGCTGACGGGGAAGGGGCTGATTCCGATTTCCGTATAGCCCATTGCCTTGAATTTGTCCAGGGCCAGGTCCAGGCCAAAGGGATGATAATGCTCCTGGAATTCCTCTTTCTGGAAGATCCGGTTATCCTTTTCAAAGGTATACAGCAGGTTAAAGGTGATGGAACCATCGGGGTTGTGGTCCCAGACCTGAACCAGGTTGATCCGGTTTCCGTCCCGGAAAAAGGGATTATAGAGATAGAAGCGCTGTTTGTCCCGGCGGATCTTTTCCCAGTTGCGGGAATCATAGCAGAGGTATCCGCCGGGCTTTACCAGACGGTCCATTTTTTCGAGAACCAGCGGCACATCGCTGTTTTCAACATAACCCAGGGCGTTGCCTGTACTGACGACACAGTCAAACAGCTTTCCCTCCCAGCAGGATAGATTCCGGAAGTCACTGCATTTCAGCTCAACCGGCTGCCCTTTGGCATCTGCTTTCATTTTACAGCGGGAGAGCATGGCCTCGCTCAGGTCCGATCCGGATATTTCAATCCCCAGTTCCTGCAAAGGCAGGGTCATGCCGCCGGAGCCGATACTGACATCCAGCAGGGTATGTATCTCACGGCTTCCCTGGAATTCCGCCCAGTCTTTGCGGATTGCCTCGCTGCGCTGTTCGGATTCGATCAGGTCATAAATATCAGCCCGGTCATAAAGCTGAGACATAGAAAAAACCTCCGATGATTATTATTTATAGTCCGGCAATATCTTTATCCGTATATTCTTTGGAAGTGAGAATCGTGGTCCGGTCCGGGAAGATCTCCTCACAGATCCGGAGTTCCAGGTCCCGGCGGTGCGTAAAATGGCGGATCAGCGCTTCTTCACCTTTCAGGCCATGCTTTTTTGCAAAGGGGGAATCGTTAAAATACCCCAGCATCATGGGGAACCAAAGCTCGTTGCCCTGTTCGTCAGACCGTTCCTTCCGGATGACGTCCAGGTTTCCTTTGATGTCTTCCGCTTTCAGGTAAACGATCCGGTAGTCTTTCCCTTCCAGCGCCTTCCGCGCAAGACGGTAAAACCCGAGGATCTCTTCATCTGAAAAGCACCTGAAGAGGATCATATCCTCCACGGTGTTCTGGAGAAGGGAGCATTCAAAGATCATCCGGTCTGTGTTCCACTGCCGGTAACGCCCCAGGACAATAGTCCTGAAATCGTCATAGGATACGCGGCCGTTGTAGATCTCGTACTGCTCCAGGTCCTGATAGAAGTTCCGGTTATCTGTCCGGATCTGCGTATAGCAGATGATCCTCCGGTTTCCTTCGGTGAAGGTTTTTTCCTCAATGGCGGAACGGAGTTCAGGATACTTGCGGATGATTTCAAGGGAAACGGCCTCATCCGTGTACGCACACCAGGCCAGTTCCACGGGGGAGTAATCGCCCTCCCGGACGGCGGTATAACCGGGGCGGGTTTCGGCAAGCCTGCGCACCACGGTGCTTTTTCCGCTGCCCTGCAGGCCTTCAACAAAATAGTTCATGACTGGTCTCCTTATCCTTACCCGCGGTGCTTTTCCGCTGAATCAGAAGGATATATTTGCTTCGTCCGATCTGCAGATCTGATTCGCTTCGGGCAACATGATACCAAAACAGGCAGGGACAGTCAAAAAGATCCGCCGGAAATGCCGGCGGATCCGCGGTTCATGGAAGGAATTATACACTGAGGGCGGTAAGCCGCTCCACAACGGCCCGGAAACGCGGGGTATCGCGGAGGGCGTCATACCGTTCCTGGTTCATGAAGGGCAGGCAGTACCAGGCGAAACTGTGAGAACCCTTTTCAGGCACCAGGGGTTTCCTGACACCTTCCGCGGATTCCGTGGGGACCTTTGCGGCATGATCACACATGGCTTCCAGGGCGGAAAGCGCTTCATCCGTTTCTCCCCGGGCAACGTAATACGTTGCCTTGTACCGGTGCAGCACCGCGATGTTTGCTTCCAGCATGGCGGCATCCTTTCCGCCGATCAGCTCCATACACTGCCCGCAGAACCCGATGATCCAGTCCAGCCGGTCCAGCTTGGCACTCCAGGTTTCCGGTTCGTTGGGAAGGACAAAAGCCACATAATCACGCAGCAGGCAGCTGAACCACTGGGAAAGTTTCCGGAGATTGTCCCGGGCAATTTCCTGCTTCTGGTTTGCTCCGTCAAAACAATCCGCCAGGAAAAACTCCCTGCAGGAATGCAATGAAGGCAGCATGCTGACGATCTCCTCATATCCGTGCTCGTCATGCCAGTAGTCTTTATACATCACAGCCAGCTTCCGGATGCAGTCAAAACGGAAATCATCGCTGTCCGCCTGGTGGACCAGGTCCCACAGGATTTTCTCAGCTTCCTGCACATTGGCCTTTTCCGGCTGTCCGTCATCGCCCGCGGATGACAGCGCACCGGCCAGGGCAAACCGGATGGTCCGGTCTCCCGGGAATTCCGCATGGGCTTCCCGCAGGAGGGGAATGGCATCCGGCGTGTATCCGCCTTCCCCGAGGCGGGTGATGGCTTTATAGATTTCCATCCGCCTGGCTTCCCGTTCTGACAATTTGACACCCAGCAGCTCATCCACGCTGATGCCAAAGAAGCCGGCCAGGTCAGGCAGATACTCGATGGCGGGGAACCCGGCTTCCGATTCCCAGCGGCTGATGGCCTGGGGAGTCACATTCAGGTGCTCCGCAAGGGCTTCCTGGGTGACGCTCCTGAGCTTTCTCAGTTTTCTGATATTTTCACCAATCGTGATATTCAACGTTAATTCTCCTTTCAGGGTTAAGACCCCGTCTGTCTCCCCGGCAGGGGAGATGATCCGAAAAACAACTGTAAGCTTACAGGAACAAGTATACGGACACAGCAGCCAAAAACAATTATCAATTCATTGTTGAATTATAAATGAACCGTTGATAAATGACAAACAAAAAACTGCCGGCCGCAGCCGGCAGTAATACGGAATCCGGATTTATTTGATGCATTCCACCTTGATGATGTTGGTGTTTCCGGGTTCGCCGTTGATCAGGCCGCCGGTCAGCACCACATTGTCGCCCTTTTCCAGGGGGCAGACTTCCTGGGCAATTTTCAGGTCCTGCCAGAACATAACGTCGATGGAGGAATAGTTTTCCGTCAGCACCGGGGTAACGCCCCAGGACAGGTTCAGCTTCCGCCAGGCCCGCTCATTGGTGGTGGTGCCGATGATGCTGACCGGGCAGCGGAAACGGGATACCATGCGGACGGTCCGGCCGGAGAGGGAGTTGACAACGATGGCCTTCGCGTTCACGTCCACAGCCATGGAACAGGTGGCGTGGGAAATGGCGTCCAGGTTGCTGTGGATGGTAAACTCCATGGTTTTGAACCGCTTGGTGTAGTTGATGCCGGCTTCGGTGAACTTGGCGGTGTCCGCCATGGTCTGCACGGCCTGCACCGGGAATTTGCCCGCTGCGGTTTCGCCGCTGAGCATGATGGCGGAAGAACCGTCATAGACGGCGTTGGCCACGTCGGAAATCTCCGCGCGGGTGGGGCGGGGATTCTTGATCATGCTTTCCAGCATTTCAGTGGCTGTGATGACCCGCTTGCCCAGCATGCGGCACTTGCTGATGAGGTATTTCTGCAGCGCAGGCACTTCCATGAAGGGAATTTCCACGCCCAGGTCGCCGCGGGCGACCATGATGCCGTCCGCCACTTCGCAGATTTCTTCCACATTGTCCACACCACTGCGGTTTTCAATCTTGGCGATGAGGTCAATGTCCTTTCCGCCGTTCTCATCCAGCAGGTTCCGCATGGCCTGTACATCCGCCTTGCAGGAAACGAAGGAAGCGGCCACAAAATCGATGCCGTTCTGAATGCCGAAGAGCACATCCTTTTTATCCTGCTCGGACAGGAAATCCTGCCGGAGCACCTTGCCGGGGAAATTCATGCTCTTCCGGTCGGACAGGACGCCGCCGTTCTGCACGCGGCAGATAACGTCGCTTCCCTTGACTTCCTCCACTGTCAGGATGACCAGTCCGTTGTTGATGAGGACTGTATCCCCGGGGAAGAGCTCTTTTGTCAGGTTGGTATAGGTAACGGCAACCTTGGTTTCATCGCCCTGGATGTCCTCTGTGGTGAGGGTGAACAGATCCCCGTCACGGAGGGTTACCGGACCGTTTGCAAAAGTCTTGATCCTGTATTCCGGTCCTTTGGTATCCAGCATGATAGCGATGGGGAGGTTCAGCTTCTCCCGGACGCTGCGGATGAGGTTGATCCGCCGCAGGTGTTCCTCATGTGATCCATGGGAAAAATTCAGCCGGGCAACGTTCATGCCCGCCTCGCACATGGCGGTGAGGGTTTCTTCATTTTCACTCGCCGGACCGATGGTACAGATGATCTTTGTTTTTCTCAGCATACTTTTCTCCTTTGTTCCCTGAAAACCGATTGAAAACAGGACCTGTTCCCGTTTTCACACGGCGTGAAACCCCGGATCCATCTCCGGGGTAAATTTAATCATATTACATTTTTGCAGAAATGTCTATTCGAAACAATACTAAAATACCGGAGGGGAAGATTACTCATGGTTTTCCGCCTTCTTTGAGCCGGGCCGGATGAACCGGTCCAGGGCGGCCAGGACACCGGGCAGGACGAAGACGATAAGCAGGGTGGCGGAGATCGCACCGCGGGAGATGGTCAGGCAGATTTCGCCGATGGCCGGATTCGCGAAGACATAGCCCAGGATGCCGGCGGCGATGATCATGATGAGGGCGGAGGTCAGGATGGTGTGCAGGGCGCCTTCATAAGCGCCGCGGACAGCGCTCTCCCTGTCTTTCTGCTCCCGGTAGTAAGAAGTGTAGAGGATCGCGTAGTCGATGGTGGCCCCCATGAGGATGCACTGCACCATGAGGATGGCCAGGTAATACATGCCGCTGCCGCTCAGCCCGATGAAAGCCATGGTCAGGTAAATGCCGCACTGAACGGTCAGCACCAGCACCAGCGGGATGATCAGGGATCGGAAGGTCAGGGCGACAACCAGGAAGATCGCCGCGGCGGAGATCAGCGTAATGCGGTTCAGTTCCGCGTCAAAGGTCCGGGACATTTCCGCGTTCATGGCGGAGGTGCCGATCAGCCAGGTGTCTCCTTCCAGCAGTTCATCACATCTTTCGGACAGGGAGGAGAGGAACGCCCGGGTTTCGGCAGAATCCTCCGGATATACCGTGGTGAGGATGATCCGTCCGTAGTGTTCGCCCTCCAGCTTCGCGGCGTTTTCCTCCAGCAGTTTTCCGGCATCAGCGATCTGCTGCTTCATTCCGTCATTGATCATCGCACCCATACGGGGATCCTGAAGCACATTCTCCTGCAGGAAGGGGATCAGCTCCGGCAGGGTGAGGGTGCTGACCGGTCCGCCTCCGTTCTGCGAAGCGTAAAGCTGATAGATCATGCGGATCATCTGGGCGTTTCCGCCGAAAACTTCTGCCATTTCTTCCGCGGTATAGGCTTTGCCGACGGTGTTGTAATATCCTGTGATTCCGGTGACTTTTTCATCCTGCTCCAGGGGAGCCATGACCCCGGCTATCCGGTCCCGGTCTTTTGCCTCATAGAGCAGCACCAGGGAGTGCTGCTCCTCAAACACCTTTTCCACCGGGTTGTTGGTCTGGAGCATATACAGGATACCGGTATTGTTTTTCATGAAGAAGGCGCCGGCGAACAGGACCAGGAAGAGCACTGCGAAAATGATCCGGCGCCGGACCGTGAAGCGGGAATAACCTGCCATGGGGATATGCAGGGCCTTTTTCCGGGTTTTGACAATGAGCTTATCACTCATGAGGATCAGGGAAGGCAGCACGGTAAAGATGCATACCAGGCTGATGATCACGCTCTTGGCCAGGGCCAGGCCCATATCCGCACCCAGGCGGAAGTTCGTGAAGAGCAGGCAGAGCAGGCCGGCAAAGGTGGTCAGCGAGCTGCCCGCGACGGCGGGGAAAGCGGCGGCAATGGCTGCCTTCATGGCGGACAGGTTATCAGGGGCTTTTTCCTTTTCCTGGGTGTAGCGGTTCAGCAGGATGATGGAATAGTCCATGGAGAGCACCAGCTGCATGATGCCCACAATGGAATTGGTGTAATAGGAAATACCGGGAAGAAGGACGTTGGTTCCCAGGTTGATAGCTACCGCAATGCCGATATTCACCAGGAAGATAACCGGCTCAAACCAGGAGTTGCACATCATCAGCAGGATCAGCAGCACCAGGCCGACTGACACAATGATGATGTACACCGGCAGGATGGGCACATTGGCTTCATGAATCCCTCCGCCGGTCACCACGTTCCGCCCGTCATACTGATCGTGCACGGCGCGATACAGGGCAGCGGCTTCCGCCGAATGGCTGTCATATTCCGTTGTGAGCTCATAGAGGGTATAACCGTCCCGGTTGTATGTTTCGCCGGAATTCCATTTAGCTTCAGACACCTGTTCCAGGCCGGAAAGCCAGGAGTAAATCTCTTCCTTTTCGGTTTCTTCCAGCCCGGAGAACATGACCCGCAGCCCGGAGGAGGCGGAGGGGCCGAATTCCTGCTCCATGAGCTGCATGCCCTGCTTCATTTGGGAATCTGAACCCAGGTATTTTGTCAGGTCATAGTTGATATTGACCAGACCGGCCAGCGGCAGGGATACCGCTGCCAGCACCAGAAAGAAACACAGAAGGATCTTTCTTTTGTTTACAAGGAATGACGCAAACTTTTTCATATCATTAACTCTCCCGTCTTTTGCCTGCTTCCTGTCCCTTCGGACGGGTTGTGCTGACTTTCTTGACATCGGGGAATATCCCCAATACAATGATAGAGCAACATGTGTTGATAAAACAACCGACAGATGATGTTTGATTGTATCGTTTGTCAACATCTGGTAAAAAAGTGTTGACGATCCATCCAAAAAGGAGTGACAGATGATGGGAAAAAAAGAAGACCGCCGGGTGACGATGACAAAGCGGATGCTGAAAGAAGCACTGACGGAAATGCTCCGGGAGGTGGATATCTATCACGTTTCCATCCGGGAACTCTGCCAGCGCGCCGACATCAACCGCACAACCTTCTATAAGTATTACGGAAGCCAGTTTGACCTGCTGGCGGATATGGAAAACGACCTGGTGGAGTTTCTCTCCAATACTATCCGGGAATATGCCTCGAATCCGAAGCTTATTATCCGGACAGTCTGCGAATATATGGAAAGCCACCTGGAATTCGG
>JAGAAC010000048.1 GCA_017615475.1 Clostridia bacterium | reverse complement strand
GCGATGCAATGAAAAGCTGCCTCAGCGCGGGTTGTACTCAACCGTTTCCTGATAGGCCTTATAGGTGGTGTTGAACAGGACTTCCCGCCGTGTTTCCCGGTCTCCCTGGTACCAGACCTTCCAGGTAGTCACCTCATAGCCCGGCCGGCCGGTAATCGTCTTTTTGCTTTCTCCCACCGCAAGGGAGGTATTGACCACATAGTTGGTGCCTTCCGGCTGGGGAATGGTCCGGATCAGATCGCTTTCCAGGTCAATCTTGATTCCCGGTCCGAGGCTCATGCCGTAAATGTTTACCGTCACTTTACGGTTGTTGTATCCGGCCACAATGAAAATCGGCTGGTTCGTATTGTTTTTGAACTTGAAGTCAAGGCCGGGCCAGTTGACCGTGGCGTCAAAGCCTTTCTCAATATAGTGCGAGGGCCAGGCATGGGCATGCCGCTCCACAATCTCCAGGTCTGCCCGGGCTACGGCGTTGAACAGGGTGGAACTGGTCTGGCAGACGCCGCCGCCCACCTCGTCTTTGCTCTGTCCGCCGGAGATTGCCGGGGCTTCCTTATATCCCTTGGCGGCTGTCCGCTCCCCCGTCGCGCCGTTAAAGGAGAAGGTTTCTCCCGGCTGCACGGTGATGCCGCTGATAGCCTCCGCGCTCAGCTTGATATTGGTATTCCGGTTGTTGTCCTTCGTTGTCTGGGTGGTATAGGCGGAAATCAGACCGAAGCTGTTCATCAGCTCCGCCTTGGTAATGTCCGCAATGATTTTATCAGGAACAACCCACAGTTCCTTCTTGGTTTCGCCGCTGTCCAGAATTTCCGTCAGCTGCCTGTACAGGTCGTCCGGATCAATCCGGGCCCCGGGTTTATCATCCGTAAAGGTAAAGGCTTTTGTCTCAAAATTGAAGCTCTGCACCATACTGTTGACCGGATCGCGGTTCACGTAGTTAACAATTCCGTCCGTCATGTTCCGCAGCGCTTCATGGTCATAATCCTGCTTGGTGGTCAGGGTCACCGGATAGGACCGCAGTTTTGAAACCTGGTCGATCCGTTCCTGGAAAGGCGTTACCGCTCCGCTGCCGAGGCCGGCGGTATTGCTCCGGCCCTCCGCCCAGGCACGCTGTACGATTTCCTGCGTATTCCGGGAAACCGGGACCCGTTCACTGTTCACGTTCCAGCTTTCATTGCCGACGCAGACCTTGATGTCAAAAGCCCTGGATTCATCATTGTACAGCTGCGTAATAGCCGCGGCGGCCTCATCACAGGTCATGCCGCCCACATGCTGGTCATCGATATAGATACCGGGATAGATCCGTCCGGTATAAAGTTCCTTGCGGCATTTGTCAAAGTTCTCCTGCCGCTGAGTGTCCAGGCTGATCAGGTTCCCGTTGACGAAAGCAACGTTCGGAAGGAAGCGGTAGCGGATACCGGTCAGCTGCGGAAGCACCGTAATCCCGAGAAACGCCAGCAGGAGCAGGCAGGTCACGATGACCGCCGCCCAGGCGCCGCGGTTCTGTTCCTTCCGTTTGTATTTCGGCCGGGAAGAGCGCACGGGGGCCGGAGATTCAAAACGGTCAAAATCGTCAAAAAGCGAGGAAGGCGCGCCAAGCCCGTCATCCTTTTCATTGGAGGCAAAATAACGCCGTTTCTTGGCTTCCTCCTCGACCTGGCGGTCATACTCGTCCCGGGCCCTGAGACCTTTGTCCCTTCCCAGCGGCTGTTTTCCCGGCAGGGAGGGTGAAATCAGGTCGTCATCCCCCTCATACAGGTCATACCGTTTCAGTTTCGCCATTTTTCTCCGTCCTGTTACTCCGTGTCAGTTCCTGTTTTCGTTTTCCTTTTCCGTCCGGTGGTTGCGAACCGGCCCCCGCAGCATATCCCCGCAGCGGCTGCCCGGCAGTTCCATCCGGATGGTTTCGCCGGCAACGCCAAGCGTTTCCATCATTTCCCCGGTTTTCTCCCTCACAAAGGGCTTCGCCTGGATCTTTCGGACGCCGGAAGAAGTCATCAGTTCCAGCTCGTCCCCGGCGAAAAACCGGTTCTTCAGCATCAGCCGGGCGGTTCCGTCCTCTCCCGCGTCTTCCGTAACACGGGCGA
Organism: Clostridia bacterium; assembly: GCA_017615475.1. Classification (GTDB taxonomy): domain Bacteria; phylum Bacillota; class Clostridia; order Christensenellales; family Aristaeellaceae; genus Aristaeella. Next base: position 6,763 of record JAGAAC010000048.1, on the reverse strand, counting down.
TATATTCCCGGTCCTGCCAGAACCCTTCGGCTTCCCCGGGTGTTTCCGGGTTGCCCAGCAGGAAGCCCGTATCGCTCAGCCGGTGGCTGGCGCAGCGCAGTTCCTCCAGCAGTTCTGGAAGCTTTTCGGCAAAGCATTCCTTTCCCTGTGCCAGCAGGTCCAGAGCCCGCCGGTAAGCGCCGGTCACCACAGCCACATAGTATTCCGTTTTCATCCGGCCTTCGATCTTCAAGCTGGAAACGCCCGCTTCACAAAGGTCCGGCAACAGCGGCATCAGGCACAGGTCCCGGGCGGAAAACAGGTAGGTACCCCGTTCATCCTCCGCCACCGGCAGGTATTCACCCGGCCGCTTTTCTTCCATCACCGCGTACTGCCAGCGGCAGGGCTGGGCACATTCGCCCCGGTTTCCGCTGCGTCCCGTCAGGTACGCTGACAGCATACACCGGCCCGAATAAGCCATGCAGCTGGCCCCGTGTACAAAGGTTTCCAGCTGAATGCTTTCACCCACGGCCTCATGCAGCCCGCGGATTCTGTCCAGGCTCATTTCCCGCGCCAGGATCACCCGTTCGCAGCCCAGATCCCTGTACAGTTCCACAGCCGGTACATTCACGGTATTCGCCTGTGTACTGACATGAACCGGAAGCTGCGGCACCTTTCTGCGCAGCGTGACAATCGCTCCGGGATCCGCCACGATCGCGGCATCCACACCAATTTCCGCAGCCAGTCCGGCCGCTTCGGCAAACCCCTCCAGCTCATCGTCGAAGGGATAGCTGTTCATGGTTACGTAGAACTTCTTCCCGGCTCCGTGAACAAGCGTTACCGCTTCCTTCAGCTGATCCGGATCAAAGTTTCCCGCAAATGCCCGCAGGCCGTATTTCTTCATTCCCCCGTATACAGCATCCGCGCCGAAGTGCAGCGCCGCGCGAAGGGAATCCATGCTGCCCGCGGGGGCAAGCAGTTCAGGGGTCCGCATCAGTGGATCCCCCTGTCTTCATCATACTTCTTCCAGTACCCTGAATAGCTTTCAACAGCCCGCTTATGCTGTTCCAGCGTCTTGGAGAAATACAGTTCGCCGCTCTCCGGCTCCTTGGCGCAGAAGAACAGGTACTTTTCATTCACCAGGGTCTCATCCGGATACAGCGCCGCGCGGACCGCCGCCGCGGAAGGGTTGCAGATCGGTCCGACAGGCAGCCCGGATACCTGGTAGGTGTTGTAGGGGCTGCTGACCGTCAGGTCGCTGTCCGCCAGGGACATCTTCCGCACGCCGGTAATATAATGGATGGTAACGTCGCTTTCCAGCTTCATGCCTGCCTTCAGGCGGTTGTGGAACACGGCGCTGACCTTTGCGAAGTCGCTTTGCTTGGCTTCCTTCTCGATCATGCTGGCCAGGGTCAGCACCTGGTCCATGGACAGGCCCAGTTCCTCGGCCCGCTCCTGGTTTTCCGACGTAAACACAGCCTCCGTCTGGCTCAGGAGCTTTTTGATGATCTCTTCTTCTGTTGCGGTCACATAGACCTCATAGGTGTTCGGGGACAGATAGCCTTCCAGCACATACTTCCGCTTTTCAGGCTGCCCGGAACTCAGCACGTCTTCGATATAATAGTAGTCCTTGAACGCTTTCCCGTCCTTGCAGGCGGTCAGGAAGGCATCCGCGTTTTCCAGCACGCCGTTGCGCACCAGCTTCGCGGCGAATTCCTCCACGGTTTCGCCGGGAATCAGGGTAATATTCCGGACAATCGGGTTGCCGTCGCCGGTTGTCAGCAGGTCGGCAATCTCCGTCATGGCCATATCCTTTTTCAGCGTATAGGATCCGACCTGGATTTTCTGGCTCATGCCGGCGAAATCGCAGTAGTATTTGAACACGCTCCGGTTCCGGATCAGCCCCGCGTTTTCCAGGTTGGTCGCAACCTTGTTCAGGCTCTCCCCGCTGCTGATTTCAAAGGAGTATTCCTGCGTATCCTCCTGGTCCACGGGTGCAAGAAAACTGCCGTATACTTTATTCCATACGGTCATTCCGATCCCGAGCACCAGCACGAGCACCGTCAGGCCTACCAGGATGGGGCGGAGAATGTGCCACAGTCCGCTGTACCAGTAAAGGCCGTATTCACGCTCGTCCCGCTCGTCGCGGTAAGAATAATCCTCTTTGTTCCTCAATGCTCAGCCCTCAATCCCGGGGAGGTTGATCTCCAGGTTCGCCGCTTCGGTGACGATCCTGAAAATATCCGCCAGCATCTGCTGAAGCCGCATCTCAGCCAGCAGGAAGCTGCTGACTTCCGGCTTGGAGAAAAGCAGGTTCGAGATACCCGAAAAACGCTGCACATCCTCTTCGCCGGCCGTGTTGCCGCTCATGGCGGACATCTGGATGGTCATCTGCAGTTTCCGGTATTCCCGGATCAGCGCGGCGGTCGTCTCCTCGGCCATCACGGACTCTTTCAGTTCGTGATAGTTCTTGTATTCTTCGCTGTCGCGGATATCCTGCGCCAGCCGGTAGGTCGATGAATAATCCATTCTCTTCCTCCTGTATAATTAAACGGTCAGGAGGCCGTTCTGCTTCCTCCTGACCGTTATTATATCCATTTTCTGCCGGATACGCAAACAAATCAACCGTTCCGGGCTGTTTATACGTCCAGGATGATCGGCAGGATCATCGGGTTCCGCTTGATCTTGTCGAAGATGAAGCGGTGCACCTCGTCCTTGATGGTATTCTTCAGCTCAGGCCAGTTGTCTCCGTCCAGGCTGTTCCTGGAAAGAATATCCCGGACCAGTTCCTGGGTATTGTCGATGATGTCTTCGTTTTCCTTGACGTAGATGAATCCGCGAGAAACGATATCCGGGCCGGAAACCAGCTTCTGCTCGTCCCGGTCGATGGCCAGCACAACGATCAGCAGACCGTCCTGGCTCAGGTGTTTCCGGTCGCGCAGCACCACGTTTCCGACGTCGCCGACACCCAGGCCGTCCACCAGCACGCCGCCCACCGGCACCTGTTCGCCCAGGGCAAGCACGTCCTGGTTCATCTCGATGACCTGGCCCAGTTCCGGAATGACGATGTTCTGGCTCGGCACGCCCATGGCTTCCGCCAGCACGGCATGCTGCCACATCATGCGGTATTCACCGTGAACCGGGATGAAGTACTTCGGCCGGATCAGCGCATGCAGCAGCTTGATCTCTTCCTGGCAGGCGTGGCCGGAAACATGAACCTCCGCCATCCTGCTGTAAATAACCTGCGCGCCCAGCCGGTACAGCTGGTTAATCACGCGGGAAATGAATTTCTCGTTGCCGGGAATCGGCGTGGAGGAAATGATGACCATATCGCTCTGGCGGATCTGAAGCTTCCTGTGTTCCGCGTAAGCCATACGGGTCAGGCCCGCCATGGGTTCGCCCTGGCTGCCTGTGGTCATTACCAGTACTTCGTTGTCCGGATAATCATCCAGTACGTCCATATCGATCAGCCAGCCTTCGGGGATCCTCAGTTCCCCGATGCTCATGGCCACGCGGCTGACGTTGACCATGCTGCGGCCGATGAAGCAGACGCGGCGTCCGTAGCGGATCGCGTTGTCGATGATCATCTGCATACGGTGGATGTTGCTGGCGAACATGGCCACGATGACACGGCCGCCCGCCTGGGCAAACAGGTTGTCAAAGGTTTCGCCAACCTTCAGCTCACTCATGGTGTAGCCGGAGCGTTCCACGTTGGTGGATTCGCACAGGAAGGCCAGCACGCCCTGTTCACCGTATTTCGCGAAGGTCTGCAGGTCTGTGATCTGTCCGTCAATAGGCGTATAGTCCACCTTAAAGTCACCGCTGCAGATAACTGTTCCCGCAGGGCAGGTAATCGCGATGGCGCACGCGCCGGCGATGGAGTGGCTCACGTGAATAAACTGGCAGGTGAACTGGCCCAGCTGGACCACGTCCCTGGGCTGCACCACATGCATCGGGATGCCTTCCACCCGGTATTCCTTCAGCTTCAGGTCCACCAGGGCCAGCGTCAGCTTGGTACCGTAGATATGCGAAGGCGCCTGCTTTAAAATGTAAGGCGTGGCACCGATATGGTCTTCATGGCCATGGGTAAACAGGTAACCGCGGATATGATCCCGTTTTCCCATCAGGTAGGTGATATCCGGAATCACAAGGTCCACTCCCAGCATGTCCTCCTTCGGGAACACACTGCCGCAGTCCACGACGATGATGTCATCTTCATACTCAAAAACATACATGTTTTTGCCGATTTCATCCACACCGCCGAGAGAGACGATCCGAAGCCGGCTGGCTTCCTTCTCCTTACTCTTCGCGCTCACAGTGAACCTCCTTTCGTACGTACAAATATTCAATAATTTCAGAAAACACGATGGGCATAAACGTATCCCTGTGCCTTCATGGTTCGCTGTATGAAGCTCGCACTTTGCAGTATTATAACACATTTTTCCAGAAAGCGCTACCCCTTGACACACAAAGTTTTCAGGGTTCTGACACCCTGTCGTTAACGGCAAAAAACAAGACAATACCGACATTTCCGGCCCCGCAGCCGTCCCCGTACAAGGCACGGTCGTTCACAATCTGTACGAACAAGTTTTTAAAATACAAACAAAAAACGGACTGCCCGTCAGGGCAGCCCGTATAAAAGCCTTTGCTTAAGCGTAGAGCGGGTAGTTGGCCATCATGGCTTCCACCTGCTTCTTGATTTCCGGAACGGCGGCTTCGCCTTCACGCAGCACCTGCGCGATCCAGCTCGCGACCTTCGCGAATTCCGCTTCCTTCAGTCCCCTGGAGGTGGCGGCAGGCGTACCCACGCGGATACCGCTGGTAACGAAGGGGCTGCGGGTTTCGTTGGGAACGGTGTTCTTGTTCACGGTAATGTTGGCCGCTTCCAGCAGGTTTTCCATCTGCTTGCCGGTCATTTCCGTGCCGGTGAAGTCCAGCAGGAGCAGGTGGTTGTCTGTTCCGCCGGAAACCATGCGGACGCCTTCTTCCCGGAAGGTCTTTTCCATGGCCTTGGCGTTCAGGATAATCTGATGCTGATAGGTCCGGAAGTCATCCTTCAGGGCTTCGCCGAAGCACACCGCCTTACCGGCGATCACGTGTTCCAGCGGGCCGCCCTGGGTTCCGGGGAAGATGGCCTTGTCGATGGCCTTGGCATACTCTTCCCGGCACAGGATCATACCGCCGCGGGGACCGCGAAGGGTCTTATGGGTGGTGGTAGTCACAAAATCAGCAAAAGGAACGGGGCTGGGATGCTCACCGGCGGCCACCAGGCCGGCGATGTGGGCCATGTCCACCATCAGCAGGGCGCCGACTTCGTCCGCGATTTCACGCAGCTTCGGGAAGTCGATCACACGGGGATAGGCGGAAGCGCCGGCAACGATCATTTTCGGCTTGCATTCCAGGGCGATGCGGCGAACCTCATCATAGTCGATCATTTCCGTTTCGGAGGAAACGCCGTAAGGAACAAAATTAAAATAGGAACCGGACATATTCACGGGGCTTCCGTGGGTCAGGTGACCGCCGTTGGACAAGCCCATGCCCATCACTGTGTCGCCGGGCTTCAGCATGGCAAAGTAAACCGCCATGTTGGCCTGGGCACCGCTGTGGGGCTGGACGTTGGCGTGTTCCGCGCCAAAGAGCTTGCAAGCCCGGCTGCGCGCCAGGTCTTCAATAATGTCCACGCACTCGCATCCGCCGTAATAGCGTTTACCCGGATAGCCTTCCGCGTATTTGTTTGTCAGGCAGGTACCCATGGCTGCCATCACCGCGGGAGAAACAAAGTTCTCGCTGGCGATCAGTTCCACGTGGGTCCGCTGACGTTCCAGTTCAAGTCCAATAGCTTCGGCTACCTCAGGATCAGCCTGACGGATCAGTTCCAGTTCCATTGCAAATCACCCTTCCATCTCGAATTGCACCAAGCCAGTATAGCATATTTCCATACACTCTCAAGGCCCGGAACAGAAAAAAAACCGCCTGCGCTCAGACCGGGCAGCCCTGCAGCACATCCTCGCAAGCGCTTACTGCTGCTTCCGTCAGGACCTGACAGGGTTCACACCGGAGGATCGCACAGGACCCAATCCTCATCGCGCAAACGGCAATGGATAGTATACCGTTTTCTGCCATGAAAAGCAAGAGTCCGGGGCTTTTTCTCCCTGCTCTTTTTTCCCCCGGTTTTGCACAGGCCGGATTGTATTTTTTTACTCACTGAACGGTTTTTTCCTTGACCGGGAACGCTCCGGAAGCGTAAAATACTTTTATTGTGTTGATCTTTTCGTACAAGGGGGAAACGGAAGATGGAGCTTGGTTTTGATCATGATAAATATACCCGGATGCAGTCGGAGCGCATCATGCAGCGCATCGACGAGTTCGGCGGAAAGCTGTACCTGGAACTGGGCGGCAAGCTGTTTGACGACTTCCATGCCAGCCGCGTGCTTCCTGGCTTCAAGCCGGACAGCAAGGTCCAGATGCTGCTGAAGATGAAGGATAAGGAAGAAATCCTCATCGCGGTCAACGCCAACGACATCGAAACCAGCAAGGTCCGCGGAGACCTGGGCATCACCTACGACCTGGACACCCTCCGGCTGATCGACGCCTTCCGCGGCATCGGCCTGTATGTGGGTTCCGTGGTCCTGACCCGCTGGGCCGGGCAGCCCGCCGCCGTCGCCTTTGAGCAGCGGCTGAACTCCCTGGGCATCAAAACCTACCGTCACTACCCCATTGAAGGATATCCCACCAACATTGAACATATCGTCAGCGATGACGGTTTCGGCCGGAACGATTATGT
>JAGAAC010000047.1 GCA_017615475.1 Clostridia bacterium | reverse complement strand
CCAAACCGCTTCACTCCGTCACACTGGTGCCCATACAGCGCACAGAGAACGGTACAGTGGAACGGGAGGATCTCGCACTAACCAGTGACCTGGAATAAACTCTTCCCGAAAAGCAGGGCCCGGGCAGACTGCCCGGGTTCTTTTCTGCGCAAAAAAGTGCGGCGCCATGTGCTGTGGCGCCGCAGGAGAAAAGTGGGGAGTATCTATATCGAAACACCTCCGCCGGAATAAGAAACCGAACCGGCGTGGATGTACTCATCGTTGGCGGGAGTCGGCCGTTGCCTCCCTTTGACAATTGCATCTTACACCCCTTTCCTTATGTGTTCCTAACGGTTATGTGAAAAACTTCTGAACGCTGCGTGTGTACTTCGGAAACTCATCTGATCGAACTGATTCAGGTTAACCCCACAAGCTGATTACCCTTCATCAGCCGCCCCGTTGTCATTTCGACTAAGGACACTTGTGTCCGCAGGTCAGAATCTCCTCCGGGATCTAATGAACCCACCTCACTCAGAATGCATACCCGTCTTCCAAAAGGGAACGACAGACTTCCCTGTCGTTCCCCTCGCTTTTTACATCCGTTGATCAGTTACGCCGCTGTAAAATATAGATATACTTTCCGCCGCTCCCCTTGTTTACATCTGCGATATCCTTTGTACCCGCCCATGGAATGATTTCCCAGTAAGAAGCGACCGTTTCTCCTCCGAAGGCTACATCTATTCCTGTCAGCGGTTTAAACTGTTTGTCATACGTATAACAGAGATAGATGTATTTGCCGCCGCTTCCCTTATTCAGATCTACGGTAAGCCTGTAGTATTTGGCAGTAATACCATTGATTGTCATTGTTTTCTCACTCCAGGACTGGGCCTTCCCATAGTTTACCAGAGTCAGGTTCGTAATAGGAGTCACTTTTCCTTCATCGCCAAGCGTATATCCCAGGTAAATATAGGACCCGCCGCTTCCCTTATTCAGGTCTTTGTTGATCACGATATACCCTGAAGGGAATCCGCCTTTAGCCTTACTGGCTGTGCTGCTCGCTCCTACGCGGATACCGTTGACCACCTTTTTGGCTGGAGCATGAGCGACATACTCTTTCTTCGCTTTTGCAATCAACAGCATGCTCATGGCGCAGGCATACTCAAGCAGTCTCTTATAGGATGCATCATTCAGACTTGAAAAATTCTTAAACCCGGCATAAGTAACGCTGAACTCCCTGTATGCCCGGAAGGCAACCCAGGTAATCAGGAAATCGACACGCCAGTTGAGGCCGGGTACCTTACCGTAATCATTTGGATATGCAAGAGATGAAACACTTCCGCTGATCTTAATCCAACGATTATACAGGTCCAGCACATTTGTCCTGAAAGTACTTGAAGCCACATGGCTTCCCGCTTTTCCTTCCAGCAGATCCTCATACTTTTGATGATAATTTCCCAGATAGCCTGAAGCATGATGAGGAACAGCCGCATCCTGAACCGCATGCAGTGCCGGCCCCAAGTCAGTCAGTACACCGGATTGCAGGAACTTCTCATACCAGTAGCGACCCATGTTATCTACAGGCATAAATACGCTGTAGGGAATTCCTTTTCCTGTTTTCCCCTTGTATTCTGCCAGCGGGAAGCGCGCCTTCAGCTCCGCGTATTTATCCTTGTATGTTCCTTTTGCTGTAGGATAAGAGTAGTTCCACACAGATGGTGAACAATTCTGGTAATATTCCTGACCCGGAGCATGAACATATTCATCGTTATACCACCAATTAACCAGGTCATCCACTTTTTGGCCGGCTTTTGTCTCATACTGATACTTCTTAGCTGACTGATAGGAATACCCGTCATAATCGTCAAACTTACCCACACCCTTGCGGATATCAATGAAATGATTCATTGCAGTCAGATCCATGTCGAGTCCGAAATGCTTTTCATCGTAGTGCGCTTTATCATCAATCTGCCCGACCTCTGATTTATGCGGATTATCCCGACCTGTATTTTTGATGCCTTCCACGTCAACGAATTCCAGGTCTTTCAGATGATCAGTATCACTATTGGCCGTAGCAATCTTATCCGAATAATTGATCAGTTTATAACCAGCCAGTGAATATCCGGACTGCAGAGAGTTTAAAAGTTCAATTGCCTTTTTCGTTACCAGTCTGTGTGTTGCACCATTCATCTTTTTATTCTCCTTTCATTTCTTTAAAGCATCAGTAGATACAGCTATTGCGTCATGAGTAATTACCGGCCTGTGAGGTCATTCCGGTTGTGTCAGCGAAATGATCCCGCAGGCCGGTTGAAAGCCATCCGATACATCTCCTGCCCGTCTGGATCAGAAACCGGGAATTCTGCAGTGTAAGGCTCCGGCACCGTAAAAGCCCGGCAATTTTAGCATAGCAAAACTGCTTATGCTTGGGGCAGTTCAGATTTTCCGACAGAAATGTTCGTTCTGCATATGCCAATGCAATCACAAGCATTCCTCTTTCCGAATGTCGGTCGAGTAGATGTTACTTTTCTCTTTTTATGTATTTTTCTTTTAGTACAAGTTGCCATTTCCTGCAAACTGTGTATAGCAGTATATACAGAAGATTTTAAATATGCAATTGCAACTATGTCTATTTGTATTCAAAATGCTGAAAATTGTGTTATAAATTATTACATATGAAAATATTGTAACTTTTTCACTTCGACCAAAAAATAGCAAAATACCCTTCCCTATTTGTCGCCTTCCGACCTGTTTTCCCCTTTCGTTTACGTTTACTATGTATCCATCGGGAGACACTTCTCCCCAAGGAGGATTTATCAGATGGAGATTTTTGCTGTTATTCTCGGTGTTGGGATCGGATACGCGATCTACCGGAAAAATCATAAGAACCGCGAAGATGATTATGAAGAAGAATCCTTTGACTCCGGATACACCACCCGGAACATCCCGTATGATGAACCCCGCCCAGTCGCTTCCGCTGATGAACTGAAGGAAATCAATGAAGCGATCCGCGCCGGTGAGCGCGCCCTGGATAGTCTGGACCAGGCCCGCCGGCAGCTGGACTCCGCCCGGAACTGGGGCATCTATGACATGATCGGCGGCGGGATGATTTCCAGCATTGTCAAGCATACAAAAATTGACAACGCCAACGAATGGATGTCCCTGGCCAACCGGGACCTGCGCAACTTTGCCCGGGAACTGCGGGACATTCGTGACGAAGACCTGCAGATCGACACCGGTTCCCTGGTTTCCATGCTGGATATCTTCTGCGACAACTTCTTCAGCGATATCATGGTCCAGAAGAAGATCAACAACGCCCGGGCCCGGATCGACGACCTGTCCGACAGGGTCTATGACGCCGTACAGGCCCTGAAGAGAAGAGCTATGGCATAAAGTGTCCTGCCTCAATGAAAAAGCACCGCGTTCTGCGGTGCTTTTGTGACACGGGGACAGTTCTGCTGTCACACCTGACGCATGGCTGTCAGTTCATCATATCGTTTATAAATGCCGCGCTCAGGTCTTCCGCTTTCTGCCGGAACGCCGCTGCAGCCTCCCCGTTTGTCCGGAAGAATTCCTTATAGCAGTCCATGCCGAATCTGTCGATCAGCCATTGCGTAAGCGCCCCGGCGAGAGGATAGGATACCTCTTCCGTCATGCTGTAAAACTTCTCATTGTCCAGATAACTGAACACATTCACGCCGGTGTTCTTCTGAGCCCATTCCGAGGCATACTCCCGGTTTGACTTCCCGTGATAGTCTCCGTCAAAGTACATTGCCAGTCCTTCCCGAAGGAATTGTGACTCCGGCACCGCAATCCGGAATGAAAGCAGATGGGCATCCTCATGCGGCCCCAGGCATTTGATTTCCTGGTTGTAAACAGCATAGATCAGGTCATAGTCAAAACACATCCCGTTGCATGGCGGGCACCCGGTTTCCTCCGCGATTTCTTTCCGGTCCGTGCACAGGTACATCCGGATCTTTTTATTCATCGTTACCCCAAGGGCTTTCGAGATTCGTTCGTAGCATTTCTCCTGCCAGACTTTGATCTCTTCCAGATCTTCCTCCGCAAGACTTCCGGGATGACAATAGAGCAAGTAATGCTCCGTTTCCCTGCAAATCCATTCCATCTTCTTCCCGCTCCAAGGTCACCTTATCTGTTCGCCGGTTTTTTACTGATCCCGGAAGCTGCATTCCGGCCTCCCGATAATTGCCTGCAGCTTCTGTGCGAAATTCTCATCGCCATAGAGCAGGAAGATCAGCTGCGTCCCGTCATCATAATAACGGAGCCGCCCGTCAAACCCTTCCTGTTCCAGCACTTCATTGATCCACGCGATGGCATCATCATTGAACCAATCGCCGAAGAAGCCGAGTTCCCGTTGGTAGGTATGCCCGTTAATACTGAAAGAAACCGCCGTTATTCCTTCACCGAGCATTTTCCCTTCCTGCTCCGCCTGTGCCCTTTTTTCCTGCAGTTCAGGGGTCTCCTCAAACATGGTAATCTTCTCCTCCACGTCCACAGGCTCGAACCCGGGAACAATGGACGCAACACCCTGTAGGAAGAGCGTGTACATCTTTTCTATTTCGTAGATTTCCGCATCAAAAGCATAAACATCCGAAGAAGAAGGTGTCCATACACCGGTATCATAATCAAAGTCACCTATTCCCAGGCTCATCAGCAAGCTCGTGGCATCCAGTTCAAGTGACGACATTCCCATCTTTTCAAATTCTTTATTCCACTCAGCGGCATTTTCCTCAAACTCTTTCACTTTTTCATCCGGTACTTCTATTCCCAGCTCCCGCAGTGCATTGATCATCTCTTTTGAATACATCATCTTTTCTTCTTCCTTTCCCTGACTTCCAAACAGAAATTCGATCATCTGTGTAAAAATATCCGTATCGGCGGCAGCTCTGTAAGACTTCTCCGCTTGCGCGGATGCTCCCGGCGACTGCATGATCATCCCGAACATCAATACGCAAGCCAGCAGCCTGATTATCCATCTTCTTGCTTTCATGATTCCCTCCGTTTTTTACTGACAGAAAAAGCTGTCATTGTTTCATTCATTTTCCTGATAATCTGTTTTTACTATACCCTATCACTGCAATTCTTGCAAATGCTTCTGTACTTCTATATCAATGTTTTCATTTCCTTTCCCATTCCTGCTTTTCAGGTGCTGACGGTACCCCGTAAAAAGGACTGTCCTGCTTTCACACCGAATATATGAATATACGGCAAACCTGTCCGGAAGTACGCTGACAAAGGATGAATCTTCGATTATGAAAAAAGCAGTTGAATCATTGAAAAACCTTTCCCGCGGTTTCATCATCGCCGGGATCATTATCCTCCTGCTCGGTGCCTATTACCTGGTCATCAAAGCCGGCATCCCCTACCAGGATCCGACCCCGGAACTCCAGCTTCAGTACACCGTCAACAACCGTGTCGGTGATGAACTGCTGACTGCCGGACTGACCGCCCTGATTGTCGGCGTGGTCGCACGGGTTGTCACCGGAATCATCGGCAAAAAAGCCAGATAATCCGAAAAAACAGAGATTATCCAGACTATAGTCCGTAAAGCTGTACAAAAAAACTTGTACAAATTTCAATTCTGGTTTATTATGCATTAACAGGAATTCATTAATTCTTGAGAGGAAGCAGCAGCATCGTGTTAATGTTAAAGGAGTACGTTATCCAGAACTGGGCCCTGATGCTTGTATCACTGGCTTTTTTGGTCTCGCTGCGAACCACCTCCTTTCTCGATAAAACCTTCGCCAACCGCATGTCCCTGCTGATCCTGGAAGTTCTCATCCTTTCCATCGTTGTTTTTGTTGAATTCTTCCAGGAAAACCACGGGGTCGTCTGGATAGACCGGCGCATCCTGATGACCATCCGTTACAGCGCCACCCCGTTCATTGATGCACGGGTGCTCTATACCCTGATCAAGAAGCTGAGGCGGGCCATCTTTATCCCCGCCATTCTCCTGTCGATTCTCTGTGTCATTAACATCTTTACCGGCATCATCTCCCGCGTGCTGGAGGACGGCACTGTCCAGCGCGGTCCCCTGGGCCTCCTTCCCTACATTGTCCCGGGACTCTACGGCACCAACCTGGTGTATGTCCTTTACAGGCGCAGCAACAAACAGCCCATCGAGTTAATCCCCATCGCCTATTTTTCCCTGACCCTGGGTTCCGGCGTCATCCTGCCGTTCCTGCTCGGCAGCGTTTATTCACAGATATTCTGCGAAACCATCTCCATCGCGCTGTTTACCTATTACCTGTTCTCCATCCTCAACCTGACCAAGAAAGACTCGCTGACCGGAGTTCTCAACCGCCAGGCATGCTATGCCGATCTGGAAACCTCGGCAGAAAACATTACCGCCCTCGTCTCCCTGGATATGAACGGCCTCAAGCGCATCAACGATACCCGCGGCCATGCCGCCGGGGATGACGCGCTGGTAACTCTCGCAATCTGTTTTGTGAAGGCAGCAAAGGCCCGCCAGTCCGTCTACCGCATCGGCGGAGACGAGTTCCTCATCATCTGCCAGCGGACGCCGGAAAGCGACGTTCTCCAGCTGATCGACCGCATCCGGAAAAATGTCGCTGAAACCGAATACACCTGTGCCATCGGCTACAGCTATTCAGAGAACGGTGCCAAATCCATCACTGAAATGCTGAAGGAATCCGACGAAATGATGTATACGGAAAAAGCAAAATACTATCAGGCTGCCGGAATAGACCGAAGGCGCAGATAACCCGGACTGTTTCTCACAAAGCAATACAAAAAAGCACCGCAGTCTGCGGTGCTTTTGCTGTACAGAAAACCTTATCCCTTGACGGCGCCGGCCATCATGCCCTTTACCAGTTTGTCCTGGAAGATGATGAACAGAACAATGGTCGGCAGGGCGGACAGGGTCAGCACGGTCAGGATCAGCGGTGTATCCTGGGCATGCTCTCCCTTGAAGGCGCCAAGCGCCAGCGGGAGGGTTTTGACCTGGATATCATTCAGGAATGTATTCGCGAAAGCGAACTCGTTCCACATTCCCACCACGTTATAGATAGCCAGCGTGGAGATACCGGCTTTGGAAAGCGGCAGGATAATCCGGAAGAACATGTTGTATTTGTTGCATCCGTCAATGACCGCGGCTTCCTCCATCTCATGCGGAATCGTCATCATGAAGCCGGTCAGGATAAAGACCGACATTGGCAGCGCAAAGGCCACATACGGGCCCAGCAGGGAAAACAGGTTGTTGATCAGGCCCATCTGGTTAGTCATCTGGTAAACCGGGATAAGCGTCACATGCATCGGAACGGACATCATTGCCACAATACCGGCATACAGGAATCCGCGGAGCCTGAACTTCATGCGGGCCAGCGGATAGGACGCAAACGAGGCGATCACCAGCATCAGGATCAGCGAAATGCTCACAATCAGCACGGACCGGAAGAAGAACCCGAAGAAGCCGTTGCTAATCACATCCGGATAGTTTTTGAAATACCAGGGATCCGGGAAGTGAAGCACGCCCTGGCGGCCCATCATCTTTTTGTCGCGGAAGGAGTTCAGGACCATGAAAACAAAGGGCCCCAGTGTGATAACGGCCCAGATGACCGCGAAGAAGATCGCGATCGACCAGGCAATGCGGCTTTTCATTTTTTCCCGCTGAGGATTAACGATGGCAGTCATATCAGTAATCCTCCTTCACAACAAATACTTTCTGGAACAGCAGGGCGATCACGGTGATCAGGATGAACATGCCGCCCGCGATCGCGGAACCGTAGCCCATGTTGAACTTCTGGAACGAGGTCTTGTACATGTAGGTCGCCATCAGTTCCGTTCCATGGTTCGGCCCGCCCTGCGTCATGTTCCAGATCAGGTCGAAATACTTCAGGGAGCCGATCAGTGACATGGTACAGGCCGTCTTGAAAATCGGTCCGAGAAGCGGAATAGCTACTTTAAAGATATACTGCCGCCGGTTGGCGCCGTCGATCACGGCCGCCTCATACAGGGAGGGATCAATATTGGAATATCCGGCAATGAAATATACCATGTAGAAGGGAGTATACTGCCAGGCCACCACCCCGATCACCGCGTACAGGGCATGGGGCGACTGGCCCAGCAGGTCCACGAATGTTCGTTTTCCCGCAAGCAGGGTCCCTATTCCTGAAATCAGCCCTCCGTTGGTCGCCAGCAGGTAATAGAACAAAAAGCCGACAGCAACGGAGCTCATCAGGTACGGCAGGAACCAGAGGATCTTGAAGATATTGAATTTCTTTCCGCCGGCATCCAGGAAGGTTGCCAGTGCCATTCCCAGCGGAATCTGGATCAGGATGGAGCATACCATCAGGATCACGTTATGAAGGAATGAGTTCCAGAACTGCTCGTCCTGAAACAGCACGATCCAGTTTTCCCATCCGACATTGATCTTCTCAGCCGTATAGAACCCGTTCCATTTCAGCCGGCTGATCAGGAAGGTATCGATGATCGGATATACCATGTAAACAATCAACAGCGCGACAGCCGGAAAAAGGAAAATGGACGCCGCAACAGCTGTGCTGCGCGCATCCCTTTTTGCCATGCCTTGCAACTTTGCCATGAATCTTTCCTCCTTCGGGGAGTGTGGTTTGAACAGCCTGTATGATCAAGGAATACCCGCAGGAAGTTTTTTCCTGCGGGTATTCCCTTTAAACCGGGTCGGAATCAGCGGGCAGCCGCCATCGCTTCATCCTGGGCCTGGCCCACTTCTTCGGGGGTCTTGTTCAGGCCGAACAGTTCGCCCATCATATCCTTATGGACTTCCGTCACGGAAGCGGGCAGATACTGGTCATACCACAGCTGCACGTTGGAAGCGCCGAAGAACACGTCGATAACAACCTTGTTGTTCGGATCATCCACGTTCTCGTAACCCTTGATGGAGGGAGTATTGCCGCCCTCAACCTGGATCGCGTTGTAGGTATCGTCGTTGTAGTACTGGGTGGCCAGCACATAGCAGGCCTTCAACTTTTCTTCGTCCACCTGGGTATGCGCGTCATCCAGCCAGCAGTTGAAGGAGAAGCCGTTGCCGATGGCAGTACCGATTTCAACGTTCTGGGGAACGCCGGCAGCCTGCGCTTCTTCGTCCACCGGGAAGCGGAACACGCCCAGGTTGTCATTGTAGAACTCTTCGTCATCGTTCTTGATGCCGGCAACCTGCCAGGAGCCGTGCAGCATCATCGCAGCGGCACCCTGGATCAGCAGGGCACGGTCGTCGTTGTTATCGGGCGCCATGGAGTTGAATCCATCGTTGAAGTAGCCCTTCTTTACCCAATCCTGGATCTTCTCACCGGCGTAGATGAAAGCGGGAGAAGTAAAGGAACCGGTTCCGTCATAAGCGGCGTCGAATTCGGCGTTGCCGGAATGGCGGGCCACCAGGTACATATAGTACATGGAGCCGGTCCAGCGGGGCAGGTTCGCCAGGGAGAAGGGATAGTAGCCGGCTTCCTTGATCTTGTCGCAGGCCGCTTCCAGTTCAGCGATCGTCTGGGGAACTTCAATTCCGAGTTCATCGAAAATGGCCTTGTTGTAGAAGATATCGCAGCCGGACAGTCCGCCGAAGGGGATGGCCAGGACTTTGCCGTCAAAGCTGGACTGGGCCACAGCGGCGTCAATGAAGTCCGGATGATCGTAGTTGTTGAACAGCTCGGTGATATCGTTCACGCAGCCGGACTTGTAGTATTCAGCCATGGGACCGCCGCCCCAGTGGATGTACATATCAGGCTGGCCGTCTTTCGCGGAGAAAGCGATCTGCAGCTCCTGCTTATAGGTGTCGTTCTGCTTGTGCATCTGCTTCACGGTAATGTTGGGATAATCCGCCATAAAGCGGTTCACCGCGTCTTCCTGTGCCGTCCGGCCAACGCCTTCCGTGGCGATGTCCCACAGCAGGATTTCCATGGGTTCCTTGGTCAGTTCAGGAATGTTCTTTCCGCCTTCCGCCAGAACGGAAGAGGCGCTCAGAACCATCAGGACTGCCAAAATGAGTGCAAGTAACCTTTTCATACCTAGACCTCCTGTTTACTTGTTGACGGTTTTTCTACCGCCTTTTCATGTTTGTCATTTTATCTTCTGCAAACGATGGTTGCAAGGTTGAAAAAACGTATACCTATTTCCATTTTTGCAGCGCCAATGTGATGAAATAACGTTTCAGCCGGCCTTCCCTGCCCTGCGGAAGCAAAAGAAAAAAAGCACCGCATTTCTGCGGTGCTTTGAACAGACAGGATTACTTTTTCTCCGCCGTGTCCGCGGCAGCTTCGGCACTCTTGTCTCCCTGGGGTTTCATCGTCGGGAAGAGCAGTACGTCGCGGATGGTGGAGGAATCGGTCAGCAGCATAATCAGCCGGTCCAGGCCGAAGCCCAGGCCGCCGGTGGGCGGCATACCGTATTCCAGCGCGTTGACGAAGTCTTCGTCCACTTCAGCGTGAATGCCCTGGGAGGCACGCAGTG
>JAGAAC010000046.1 GCA_017615475.1 Clostridia bacterium | reverse complement strand
CATCTTTCGATGCTTCACTCTTTGGAATCTTCGCTAGTCTTTCCTTAATGTTTGCGCGTTTATTCTCTGTATCGTTTTCAAGGTTCGCTTTCGCTTCGTTCCCGCGCTTTCGCTCGGGCGAGCTTGACTATAATACCAAAGCCGTCTACTATTGTCAAGCAGTTTTTTTGAGTTTTTCAGAAAAAATCTTCAAATTGCCTTACCGCCCTGACAATGTAAGGGTTTTGATTTTCCATTGGCCGTTTTCACGCGTCAGGAACGCGTTGTATTCGGCATCCTGCCAGGCAGGAGGATAAACGGCATCCGCGCCGTCCCTGGCGATGATCTCATCTGCCCGGGTTCCCTTGACACGGCCGTCAATCCTCGGAATCTTTTCCTTAATTGTCAGCCTGGCTGTATTGTCCCAGGGCCAGATCCACACGAATCCCATTTCAAGCCGGTGGTCGATACCGCGGACATTGTAATCCTCATAGGGAGACTGTCCGTTGTCCGCCGCGCTGATCCCGCTGTCGTTCTGCACGCAGACCGGCTGGAAATACTTCTCCAGTTCCTTCTTGTTTTCATTCATTCCCATAATATACTTGGCCCTGCTTGCCATCCCGTCCTTCAGAACGATCTGGATATTGCTCAGGTTCATCGTATAGTAGAACACGGTCATGATCAGGCCCAGGATCAGGCAGACAGCAAGCAGCCGGTACGCGAAAAACCACACGATCCGACGTAAGTACTTCATGTCTGTTCTCCTTTCATAAAGGAATTTGCTTGACCGGGCATCAGAGAAGCTTGATCAGCATGGTTTTCTGCTCATCCATCTCCACAACAACCAGGCCGTCCTTTTCAAGCTGCTTCATCACATCGGAAAAGCGCTTGAAGCCGATGGACCGCTCGGTAAAGTCCGGATAAGCCGTAATGATATCGGCTTTCAGGATGGAAGGATTGACCCGGTCAAATCCTCCCTCTTTATAAGCACGAATCTGAGCGGCAAAAGCTTCCTTCCAGTTGTCACGGGTCAGCTGCGGAATGGTTTCACCGGACTCCGCGGCGTTGGTCAGCCCGACCATGACATTGAAATTGTCGTTATGAACCCGCAGGTCGCCGAAGCGGCTTGCCAGCTTCGTCAGCAGCTTATAGAAAGTGGCGCATCCGTAAGCCTTTTCATTAAAGTCCGGCCGCAGACGCAGCAGGGTCTCCTTCAGTTCGCTGGCATAGATCTCATCCTGGTCCTGTTCTTCCAGAACCGTAGTCAGCAGCTTGTTCAGCTCGCTTTCATCCGCCGCTTCCTCGGTGGCGGCGCTGACCTTCTGTTTCTTCGGCTTTTCCACATTGCGCTTACCCACCGTCTCCAGGAACTGGAACTCGTTGCAGGCGTTGATAAAGATGTTGCTGGCAGCCTCGCTGCGGCTGATACCCAACACAAATTTACCCATGCTCTTGAGCCGGCCCACCAGCGGCGTATAGTCGCTGTCACCGGAAACAATGCAGAAGCTGTCAATCAGGTCGTTCTTGTAAGCGACCTCCAGCGCGTCAATCACCAACTGGATATCCGCGTTGTTTTTCTGGCTGATCCCGTAGCGCAGGCTGGGAACCACGGTGAAGGTATTGCTCAGCAGCACTTCCTTCAGGTCGTCAAACTTTTCCGTATACCCGTATACCTTGCCCAGCAGGATGTCACCGCGGATCTTCACCTTTTCAAGAATGCTCTTGAGGGTGGATACTTTTGCCCCGCAGTTCTCCAGATCGACAAATACAGCAAATTTACTCAGAAATAAAACCTTCTTCCTTTAACGCCGTCTTCCGGAGCCCGGAAACACCGGCGGCAGTCTCGTTCAGTCCCGGCCAAAATACGCGCCGGTTCTTTCAGTATAACATTTCCGGGTTCAAAGCACCAGTCTCCCTCAGTCCTGGAGAATCAGCTCCACAGGGCAGTGGTCGGAACCGAATACTTCCTGGTGGATTCCCGCGCTTACCAGCCGGTCTTTCAGCCGCTCCGAAACGATGAAATAGTCAATGCGCCATCCCGCGTTCTTTTCCCGGGCATGGAACCGGTAGCTCCACCAGCTGTACTGGTCCCGGGCGTCCGGATAGAAATACCGGAAGGTATCCACAAACCCGCTGCCCAGAAGCGCCGTCATCTTGTTCCGTTCCTCAATGGTAAAGCCGGCATTGTGCTGGTTGCTCTTCGGGTTTTTCAGGTCAATCTCCTGATGGGCCACATTCAGGTCCCCGCAGAAAATAACGGGCTTCCCGCTGTCCAGCTTCCGGATATAATTCAGGAAAGCATCCTCCCACTCCATCCGGTACGGCAGGCGGGCCAGTCCGTCCTGGGAGTTGGGGGTATAAACCGTAATGAAATAGAAATCCGGGAACTCCAGGGTAATCACCCTGCCTTCATGATCAAAAGCGTCCTCCCCGATGCCGTAGCGAACGGAAAGCGGCTCCTGTTTTGAGAAGATGGCGGTGCCGGAATAGCCTTTTTTCTCAGCGTAATTCCAGAACTGGTGATAGCCGGGCAGTTCCATCGCGATCTGCCCCTCCTGCAGCTTTGTCTCCTGCAGGCAGAAAAGATCTGCGTCCAGCTTCTGGAAGGTTTCCATAAAATCCTTGCCCATCACCGCACGCAGGCCGTTCACGTTCCAGGATATCATTTTCATCGGTCATTCACTCCGTTTTCTCTTTTTCAGCGGTTCCCGCCCGGGTATTCTATCATAAGTCCTTGTCCTGTGACAATCTGAAGACCGTTTCTGCCGTCTTTCTCCTCCTTCCGTCCTCCGTTATGGACAAAACCGGCAGATAACGGTAAAATATCCATATACGAAATTCAGATGCCGGAGGTCTTACGGATGGCTTCAATTCTTTCTGCCTGTCTGGTGCTTTATCACTGCGGGGACGAACTGACTCACGCCCTTCGGTGTATTCAGGACGCGGATCTGAATGTGGATGTTTATCTGGCAGATAACACCCCCGAGGATATGACCGCTGAAAAGGTTCAGTGGCTTTTCCCCGGCGTCACCATCCTGCCGCAGAAAGGCAACATCGGCTTCGGCCGTGCCAACAATGCGGTGCTCCCCTACCTCCAGAGCAAATACCATCTGATTATGAATCCGGATGTCACCTTTGAGCCTTCCCTGCTCAGCCGGATGGTACAGTATATGGAAGCCCATCCTAAAATTGCGATCCTGACACCCCGGGTGATGAATGAGGACGGAACCGAGCAGTACCTGCCGAAAAAGCGTATCACGGTCCATTATCTCCTCAGCGGTCTCCTGGAGAAATACGGCGGCATCTTCCGCCGCTGGCGGGATGAGTTCACCATGGCGGATATGGATATCTTCTATCCGGTTCCCGTGGAGTTCGCCACCGGCTGCTTCCTGCTGATCCGGACTGAAATCTTCAAAAAGCTCAACGGTTTTGACCCCCGTTTCTTCCTTTATCAGGAGGATTCCGACCTGAGCCGCCGTGTCCTGGAGGAAAACCTCGGCAGTATTGTTTACCACCCGGATATGCGCATCACCCACCAGTGGGCCCGGGAAAACACCCGCACCTTTAAAGGCCGTATGCGTCAGGTCCGCTCCGTCTGGAAATACTTCTGGAAATGGGGTGTCACCTGGTGAAAACCGCGGTGCTGCTCGCTGCCTATAATGGCAGCGCCTATCTGCCTGCCCTGCTGGATTCCCTGTGCGGGCAGACGGATCCCGATTTTACCGTAGTCATGCAGGATGACGGATCAACGGATGCCACACCCGGCCTGCTTTCTGAAATTGCCGGACGTGACAGCCGGTTTGTTTTTGGTTCCGAACAAGGCTCGCACCTGGGCGCCGCCGGAAACTTCCTCTCCCTGGTCCGACAGGCGGAAGCGGACTATATCCTCCTCTGCGATCAGGATGACGTGTGGGAACCCGATAAGATTGCGGTCCTGAAGCAGGAGATGCTCTCACTGGAATCTCAGTACGGCGCCGATACTCCCCTGCTTGTCCATTCAGACTGCATGCTCATCAATGAAGCAGGCGAAGTGACCGGTGAAAGCTTTTTCCGCCGCCAGGGCTGGGATCCCGGTGCGGTCACCCTTCCCCGGCTGCTGGTGCAGAACAACGTGACCGGCTGTACGCTCATTATGAACAAGGCGCTGCAGAAGCTTGTGGCAGCCCACGCCAAAGCCAAAGAACTGTTTATGCATGACTGGTTCATCGCCCTGACCGCCGCAGCCTTCGGCCATATCTCCTTTGTTGACCGGCCGCTGACCCGCTACCGCCAGCACGGGGACAACACCATCGGAGCCAGCGCGCAGCCGCTGCTGGTTCGGGGGCTTACCGCCCTGCGGAACGGAAAGGCGGCGAAGCGCCGGATCCTGCTGACCTACACCCACACCGCCGTCTTCAGAAAGCTGTACGGCGATGAACTGCCGGTTCCGGCCCGAAAGATTGTGGAGGATTATCTGGCTACCCGGCACATGCGGAAAATCCCCCGCGTTCTGGCTGTCCGCCGCATGGGCTGTGTCATGCAGAGCTCCGTTACCCGCCTCGGCCAGATCCTTTTTGGCTGAAAGAAATCGAAAAAACTGCTTGCATTTTACATTCGCACGTGATATCATAGTCGGGCTTGATGTGTGACACTCCAATGAGGAGGAGGATTTCCATGGGTAAGTTTTGTGAGATTTGCGAAAAGGGCACGCTGAATGGTAACAACGTCAGCCATTCCAACCGCAAGAGCCACCGCATCTGGGCGCCCAATGTGCAGAGCGTTCGTGTGATGGTCAACGGCACCGCCAAGCGGATGAACGTGTGCACTCGTTGCCTGCGCAGCGGAAATGTGCAGCGCGCACTGCCCAAGGTCCACGAAGAGGCCTGATCCCCGGAATGATCACATTCAACCCGCCTGTGAATAACAGTGCGGGTTTTCTTTTATCCGCTTTTCTTCAAAGCGGATAAAAGCCACTCTTCAGTTGAGGAGGCATCAGCGCTTTAGACTGATCTGTCAGTGCTTTAGCACTGATAACAGATCGTCCATGCAGGTGTCAATGCTTTAGCATTGGTAACACCGAGCCATTCGATGCGAATGCCTCCCATGCTACAGCCGTCAAAGTACCATCGGTACTTTGGTAACGGCGATCGCACTCCACTCTTCACTCTTCACTTAATCAAAAAACCGCACCGATCCGGTGCGGTTTTCTCCACCATTTTAAAATTTTAAGTTTTCATTTTTCATTTTTCATTGAGCAATGAACTCCGTTCATTGCTCTTTCCAGCCAGTTTCTTCCCTCTTCCCGCAGTTCATCCATACTCTTCTTTTCCATCGTCCTCAGGAACTGGTCCACCCTGCTGTTTTTGCTTTCCGGGTCTTCCTCCCTGTACCGGCGGAGCACCTCTGTCCGCGTTCCGAAGATCGTTCCGAAAACCAGCCCGTGAAAGCTGTCCGTGCAGAAGCATTCCGCATCCCGCACCGCCGCCAGGAATTCCTCCGGTCCCGCGCCGTCCAGCAGTTCATATCCGCTGCGGTAGCTCTCCGCCGTCACCGGCATCACCAGGACCCGCAGACCGGTTTTCTCCTGAAGAGCCCGGACCTTGTCCCAGTACCCGGCATTCTCCCCGATAAAATAGCACAGCAGGTAGGGTTCCCCTTTCGGGGCTTCTCCCGCGATCTCATTCCACTCATCCCGGGAAAGGAGGCACACCGGATCCGGCATCACTTCCGCTTTCCGGCCTGTCATCTGTTCCAGCAGTTCCGCTCCTTCCTGTTCCCGGACAGAGACAGCACTGAAGCCTCTGGTCCAGCGCCGGATCTTCCGGATCTTGAAAGCTTTCGGCAGGGTGCTGATCCCCAGGCTCGCCGCGTAAGCGATCCTGGTTTTTTCTTTCTCCGCGAAGGTCAGGAAATAGGCCGGATTCAGCCATACCGGATTCCAGATCTGGTCGCTGCCGCACAGCAGCAGATCCAGGTCCCGGCTCTGCTCCCGCAGATCCTTTCCGTTCCGGCACGGCGCGCTGAGCTTCATCCGTTTCCGGTAGAATGCCGGGATCGCGTCGCTTTTCCGGCGTGCGCCGCTCTGGTCCGCCATCACACTGCGTTTCCGGATGCCGTCCAGGATCAGCTTCAAGCTGTTTCCGCTGGTCAGCAGGTTGCGGATCTTTTCCATACGGTCCGGATTGTAATCCAGGTGCACGCATTCGACGCCCAGTTCGCTCACTGTCCGCTGGAGAGCATAGGCCTGCAGTGCGGATCCGTAATTGTTGTTATGCAGAAAGGTGATTATTCCTGCTCCTGCCATGATCTCACTCCGTCCGCGTCTGTCTGCCTGTCAGGATGTCCGCGATCCGTTCGCAGGCACGTCCGTCTCCATAGGGATTCTCCGCGTGGGCCATCTGCTCATAGGCGGACCGGTCATCCAGCAGCTTTGTGAATTCCCGGTAAATCGTCTCTTCGTTCGTTCCCACGAGCTTCAGTGTGCCGGCCTGGATTCCTTCGGGCCGCTCCGTTGTATCCCGCATCACCAGTACAGGCTTGCCAAGACTCGGCGCCTCCTCCTGGATGCCGCCACTGTCCGTCAGGATCAGGTAACTCCTGGCCATCACGTTGTGACAGTCCAGCACATCCATGGGCTCCGTCAGCCGGATGCGTTCGCAGCCGCCCAGCTCGGCGTCCGCCGCCTCCCGCACAACGGGATTCATATGAATCGGATACAGGGCCTTGACGTCTTCATGTTCCTCCACCACCCGGCGGATTGCCCGGAACATGGCATGCATGGGTTCTCCGAGGTTCTCCCTCCGATGGGCCGTCAGCAGGATCAGCCGGCTTCCGGCAGCCCAGTCCAGGTCCGGATGGCTGAAGTCTTCCCGCACAGTGGTCTTCAGCGCGTCGATGACCGTATTGCCCGTCACATAGATGGTATCCGCTTTCTTTCCTTCCCGGATCAGGTTGTCCCGGCTCAGCGGGGTCGGGGCAAAGTTCCAGTTGGCCAGAATGGAAACACACTGCCGGTTGAACTCTTCCGGATAGGGGGAAAGCAGGTTATAGGTACGAAGTCCCGCCTCCACATGGCCCACCGGAATCTGCAGGTAGAAGCAGGCCAGGGCCGCGGCAAAGGTGGTGCTGGTATCGCCGTGCACCAGGACCGCGTCAGGCCGTTCTTTTTCCAGTACGTCCTTCATGCCCTGCAGCACCCGGGTGGTGATGTCAAACAGGGTCTGCCTGTCCTGCATAATCGCCAGGTCATAATCCGGCACAACGTCAAAGGCGTCCAGCACCTGCTGGAGCATGCCCCGGTGCTGTCCCGTAACGCAAACCAGCGTCTGCACGTCTTCCCGTGTTTTCAGTTCCCGCACCAGCGGACACATCTTGATGGCTTCCGGCCGGGTGCCGAAAACCAGCATGATTTTCTTACTCATCGTCCCAGTCCACCAGTCCTTTGGATTCGAGGTACTCCTGCTGGTAATCCATATAGTCGTCCACCAGGGAGGCCAGTTTCACAGCCTTCACAGGATCCAGTTTGTTCTGCTCCGCCAGCTTCTCCACCATGTATTCGAAGGCTTCATCATCCTCATAATACTCAGTGCCGGCTCCGCCCTCCTCGTCGATCACGTTGTGCTCATGCATATAAGCCATGTCCGCGTCGATGGTCTGGCTGATCAGGTCCGCCAGGCTGTCTGCCAGTTCAGGATGATCTTTCGCGTGGATCCGCCCAAGAATGAACTCCATTGCCTCCTGCTTGTCATACCCCTTCATCATAACCCCGTCATCCTTTCTCAGTGCTGTTTAATATAAATCATCGAACGGTCCACCGACGGGACCTCACTTCCGTTTGGATAGAAAAGAATCTTCCCTTCCCTGATCATCAGGATGCCCGTGGAACCCTGCAGCTGTTTCTTTTCCAGCAGCAGCTGCACCAGTTTCCCGGTCAGTGCCGGTCCCCCGCCCTTCTGCAGGCAGTCCTTCCAGAGGGTGAAGTTGCAGCCCTTCTCCGTGCATCCGAAAGCCATGGAACTTTCCCGCACGCTGCCTTTGCCGCAGATGGGACAGACCGCCCCCTGCAGCACCACTGGTGCGCTCCGTTTGCCGCCTGCCTTTCCTTTCCGGCGTTCTTCCTCCGGGAAAGTTACCGCGGCAGCGCTGTTCCGGGCATAGTCTACCAGGAAACTGCTCATCCGGGCAATGCCGTCCATAAAGCGCTGCGGATCCTGTTCACCGTCGGTAATATCGTGCAGGGCCAGTTCCCATCGTCCGGTCAGTTCCGGGCTGGATAGTTCTCCGGGCACCACGTCGATCAGCATCACACCCTTGTCCGTGGCGTTCAGGGTTTTGCCCTTCCGTTGGGCATAGCCCACCTTCAGCAGGCGCTCAATAATCGCGGCGCGGGTAGCCGGAGTGCCGATGCCGCTGCCCTTCATCTGGCGGACAAGCTCTTCGTCATCCAGCTCTTTCCCCGCGGTTTCCATAGCCGCCAGAAGGCTGGCGTCCGTATGGGGAGCCGGCGGCTTTGTCTTATCTTCTTTGATCCGCGTACCTGCAACAGTCCGGGTGTCTCCCTCCTGCAGCGGCGGAAGCGGATTCTCGCTCTCCCCTTCTTCGGCAGGCTTTTTCTTCTGCTTCGGCGGGTTTTCCAGCGGCGGCACATCATGCCAGCCGTTGTTCACGATCACCTTTCCCGTTGTACGGAAGGAGTGCTCCTCCACCTTGGTAATGATCTTTGTCGCGTCATAGTCACAGGCCGGGTAAAATGCTGCCAGCAGCCGCCTGGCCACCATGTCATACAGCTTTCGCTCGTCCTCGGTGAATTTGGAGGGATCAGCGCGCTTGGCTGTGGGAATGATCGCGTGGTGATCCGTTACCTTGGTTTTATCTATGGTTCGTTTGCTCACCGGCAGCTTGCCGTCCGGAAGTGCGCCGGGCACCAGCTTCTGGTAGGATTCCGGGAGCAGTTTCATGGTTTGTACCACACGCGGAATCATGTCCGGCGGCAGGAACCGGCTGTCCGTCCGGGGATAGGTCAGGGCTTTATGCTTTTCATACAGGCTCTGGGCAGTTTTCAGCGTCTTGTCCGCGGTAAAGCCCAGCATCCGGTTGGCGTCCCGCTGCAGGCTGGTAAGGTCATACAGCTGCGGCGGAAGTTCCTTCTTCCGGACCGTTTCCGCCTGGATTACCGTGCCGGTTTTCCCTTTCACTTCCGCGGCAATCCGCTCCGCGTCCTCTTTTTCCTTCAGGTGGGTATCCGGATCCAGGTTTTCGGAAAAGTATACACCGCTGTAATCCCCGAAGTCCGCTGTCAGCGTGCAGAAGCCTTCCGGCTTGAAATTCTCTATTTCCTTGCGCCGCTTCACCAGGATGGCCAGGGTCGGCGTCTGGACCCGGCCGATGGAAAGCAGCGTATTGTATTTCAGGGTAAACGCCCGGCTGGCGTTCATCCCGACCAGCCAGTCCGCTTTGCTCCGGCATCGGGCGCTTTCATACAGCCCGTCATAATCTTCTCCGGGCCGGATATCCCGGAATCCTTCCGTAATCGCCTCGTCTGTCATGGAGGAGATCCACAGGCGCTGGAACGGCTTTTTACACCCGGCTTTTTCATAGATATACCGGAAGATCAGTTCCCCTTCCCGCCCGGCATCTGTCGCGCAGATCAGGGAGTCTGTCTCTTTATCGTTAATCAGCTTTTTGACCTTGCTGAATTGATCCTTTGTTGTGGAAATGACTTTCAGGGGAATGGTTTCCGGCAGGATGGGCAGCGTCGCGAAGGACCACTTTTCATACTTCGGATCCAGCTCGTCCGGCTCAACCAGTGTCACCAGATGGCCAACGGCCCAGGTCACGATGTACTGATCCCCGATCAGGCAGCCGTCGCCGCCTGTCCGGCATCCGAGCACCCGGGCAATATCCCTGCCCACACTGGGCTTCTCGGCCACCACCACAATCTTTCCCATGCCGCACCTCCTGCCGCTTATTGTACCATACTTAAGCCGTGAAAAGAAGAACTCAGGCTATTGTGAATTATGAATTATGAATTGAAAAAGAAACGATCTCCTTACGGAGACCGTTTCTTTTATAATCTGTATACTTTCATCGCGTTTTCTGTGGTATATGCAGCCACTTCTTCCGGATCTTCTCCCCGGATTTCCGCCAGCTTCATGCCCACATACCGGACGTTCGCCGGCTCATTCCGCCGACCCCGTACCGGTTCCGGCGCCATGTAGGGGCTGTCCGTCTCAATCAGCAGCCGGTTCTTCGGAACAATCCGGCAGGCTTCCTGCAGTTTCGGAGCCTTTTTGAAGGTCAGCGGCCCGGCAAAGGAAATATAGTACCCGAGCTTCAGGTATTCCTTCGCGATCTCCGCGCTTCCGGAGAAGCAGTGGATGATTCCCCCGGTCAGCTTTGCCTTCATGCCTTTCATGATCTCCAGCATTTCAGCATGCGCGTCCCGGATATGGTAAGCCACAGGAGCATTCAGTTCCCAGGCCAGCTCCATCTGCCGCAGGCAGACTTCCCGCTGCACGTCCCGCGGGCTGTGGTCATAGTAGTAGTCCAGGCCGATCTCGCCGATGGCTTTGATCTTTCCCTTCCGGTACCAGTCCGCAATCTCAGCTGGATCTTCCTCCCGGAACCCCTTCGCCTCGTGGGGATGGATGCCACCGACGGCAATGGCTCCTTCATGTTCCCTGGCAAAGCGGATCGCCCGCCGGGAAGTTTCCATATCGGAACCGATCACCGCGTACCGGGTAATGCCGAACTCTGCCATACGGGCCAGCGCTTCCTCCCGGTCTGCGTCAAAAGCCTCCTCATCCACGTGGCAGTGGCTGTCAAACCATTCCATCATCCGATCAGGGCGCCGTCCTCAACGCCTTCGCCGACGCTGACCAGCCGCAGGTTGCCGTTGTCATCCAGGGCAGACAGGATCATGCCCTGGCTTTCAATCCCGGCCAGCTTGGCGGTCTTCAGGTTGGTGATCACCGCCACCTGTGTTCCCACAAGAGTTTCCGGCTCATACCACTTCTGGATGCCGCTGACCACGGTCCGTTCTCCGTCCTTGCCCAGACCCAGGCGGAACTTCAGCAGTTTGGTGCTCTTTTCCACCTTTTCACAGGCCAGCACGCGGGCCACCTGGATCTTGCACTTGAAGAAGTCATTGATGTCGATTTCCGCCGGATACTCCGGTTCCTCGTGCTTCTTCTCGGCCTTCTGTTCCTTCTTCTGCTGTTTCTCCTCGGCCTTGGCTTCCTTTTTCTCTTCCTTGCCGCCGCTCAGGGCTTCCAGTTCCTTGTTAACGTCAATGCGTGGGAACAGGGCTTCGCCCTTCTGTACCTTGGTGCCGGCGGGCAGCATGCCGAATTTGCTCAGGCTGTCCCAGCTCTTCAGGCTTTCTTCATTCACTCCCAGCTGGGCGAAAATGCGGGCAGGCGTGGAGGGCATGAAGGGGCCGATCAGCACAGCGGCAAACCGTACGCATTCCGCCAGGGTCAGCATCACGTTCGCCAGCCGGTCCTTCTTCTCCGGATCCTTGCCCAGGACCCAGGGCTGGGTCAGGTCAATATACTTGTTGCACTCACCGATCACCTTCCAGATCTCGGCCAGTGCCTGGGAGAACTGCAGCTTGTCCATCTGCTCGTCCACCAGTTTCGGCAGGGCAGCGCAGTGTTCCTGCAGGGGGGTATCCAGTTCCGGTTCAACCGCGTCTGTCCATGCGGGCAGGACGCCGTCAAAGTACTTTTCGATCATCGCCACGGTCCGGCTCACCAGGTTGCCCAGGTCATTCGCCAGGTCCGCGTTCATACGGGTCAGGAAGGATTCGTTGGTGTAGTTGCCGTCCGCGCCGAAAGGCATTTCCCTCATCAGGTAATAGCGGAGCGGATCCACGCCGTAGCGGGCTACAATGGGGCCGGGATAGACCACATTGCCCTTGGACTTGCTCATCCGGTCCGCGCCGAAGAGCAGCCAGCCATGGCCGAATACCTGCTTGGGCAGTGGCAGGCCCAGGGCATGCAGCATGATCGGCCAGTAAATCGTGTGGAAACGCACGATCTCCTTGCCTACCAGGTGAATATCTGCCGGCCAGTACTTTTTGAACAGCTCGTCATGATCCGTTCCGTAGCCCAGTGCGGTGATATAGTTGCTCAGCGCGTCGATCCAGACATACACGGTGTGCTTGTCATCAAAGTCCACCGGGACGCCCCACTTCACGCTGGTACGGCTCACACACAGGTCCTGCAGGCCGGGGCGCAGGAAGTTGGTCAGCATTTCGTTGGCCCGCTTCGCCGGCTGGATGAAATCCGGATGGGTTTCGATATAGTCAATCAGCCAGTCCTGGTATTTGCTCATCTTGAAGAAATAGCTTTCTTCCTTCATGGGCTGGCAGGGACGTCCGCAGTCGGGGCAGACCTT
>JAGAAC010000045.1 GCA_017615475.1 Clostridia bacterium | reverse complement strand
TGTTTTCAGCGGACGGCCGATCCTTTTTCTATATCGTTTACGGGGGCTTTAAGGAAGGCCGGGTCCGCCTGTGCCGTTATGACCTGGAAACCGGGGAAACGGAAACCTGCTTTGAATCCGACCGGTACCTGGATTATCCGCGGCTTTCAGAACTGAGCGACGGAAGCCTGCTGATGCTGAATGACACCATCCGGAAGGATGAACCGCAGGGGCTGGTGATTGCCTCGCAGGGCAGTGACGGCTGGTCCCTGCGGGAAGAAAAACTGCCGCTGGACAGTACCTGCTGTTATGCGCACGGACTTATCTATTCCTCCGGCAGTGGACTGGCGTGCCTGACGGAAAGAAAAGAGATGAAGGAAACGCTTGCTTTCCAGATCATCAGCCCTGAAAAGGACTTTGAGGGATTGGACCGGCTGCTGTGCGTGACAAAGGATACGAATGAGATCGTCAGCCTGACCCCGGAAGAATATATGAAAGCGACGGAGGGAGAACATCCTTATCAGGAAATCCTGAAGGCGGTTTTCTCCCCGGACGGACATTACCTGCTGCTGCATACCCAGGGTGATTCCCGGAACCTGCTCCTTGTCCGGCTGGAAGATATGAAGGCCCTGAAGGTCAGCGGCCTGGATCCGGAGGAGATCAATTCCGGCGCCAGGGCGAAGAGCTACCCGGTCTGTATCGAGTGGAATACGGAAGCGCTGATCATCGGCACAAAGGATGGGATCAGGGCATTCACTTTTGTTGAGTGAGGAATGTCGGGTGGGTGGACCGCCGATCTGAGCAATTTTGTTCTATCATGCGGAGCGGAAGAGAGTGTAGAGTGTTTGCGGAGAAGGCCGGGGGCCTTCTCCGTAAAACAAGGGAAAAACAGGCGGAAGGCTTGGGCTGTGGTAAAATCTAGCAGTACTTTTTGATGAAGCAGATGTAAGGAGGTTATCTGTTATGAAAAAGATCCTGGCACTGATGACCGCACTGGCGCTGTGTGTGTGCACAGCCGCGGCGTTTGCGGAGACAACCGTTCAGTCCAAGGTGATTGAAGCATACAACCTGGAGCTGAACACGAAGACAAACACACTGGTCATGACGGACGGGAAAACCTACGAGAAGTTTGTGGTCGACACGGAGGGCAATAAGCTGAGCGACGGCTATGCCTATGTTTCTCCCAACGGGGGATATTTCACCGTGGCGAATGAAGACCTGCACATGGGTTTGGCAGACAGCCAGGGCAAACTGATCCTCCCGCTGGAATACGGCGAGATCGATCCTATCAATGACAAATGGATCGCCGGTATCAAGCTGGTGGTGAGCGAGGATTCCGAAGAGAATCCGGACTACAGGGCCCTGCTTGGCGGCAAGAGCTACATGATCGATTCCGTTGACCTGTATTACGCCGGTGAAAAGAAGGGAACCGTTTCCCGGGCGGAATGGAAGAACGCCAAGGCTTTCGGGGATTACCTTGCCATCCAGGACCGGGAAGGCAACGAGTCCTTCTACAACAAGGATTTTGTGAAGTCCCCGGCGGAAGCCCAGTATGCCTATGAATACAACAACGACTACTCCACCAAGACCATTACCCACCTGGGCAGCGGCCAGGCGGCCTTCACCGCCGGATGCACGCTGACCGCGGATGAAGTGATGCAGTCTGTGTGGCTTGACTCCGACAAGAAGCTGCTGGACCTGCAGGGCAATGTGCTGGCGGACTTCGCTGATTACAAGTATGCCCAGGTGGACGCTGAATCCAACCTGATCAAGCTGGAAAACGCGGATGGCAAGGTGGGCCTGGCGGACAGCACCGGCAAGGAGATCGTTCCCTGCCTGTATGACCGGATGAGCTACGCACTGGCCGGCGCTCAGAAATCCGGATACCTGTATGTGGAGAAGGACGGAAAGAACGGCTTTGTGAACCTGGCCACCGGAGAGGAAACCGGCTTCACCTTCATGAAGGACGCCGGCGACCAGCGGGCCAACTTCATCCTGGTGAACGATGCCCGGGAAGGCAAGATCCTGATCAGCGCCATGGCCGGCGAACTGCCCGGACGGTATAAGGAAACCAATGCTGCTTTCCCGGCCCAGGGTGACGGCAATCCCTTTGCCATCGTCAAGGAAATGGATGACACCTGCCGCGTGGTGGGCCAGAAGGGAGAAGAAATCCTGCCCGGTGTGACCTTCAGCGGCATCTATGACGCCAAGATCTCTGATGACGGAACGCTGATCCTGCTGGCCGGCGAACGCGGAAGCTACACCGTGTATACGATCAGCTATAATCCCTGAAATATAATTAAGAATGAAGAATTAAGAATTAAGAATTAGATTGGGAAGAGACGAAGGTATTATCCGGAGCATCGGGTTGGATAGAGACTGCGGAGGAGATTTCTCCATTCCGCTTCGCTTCAGTCGAAATGACATCCGGGAACAATGGTAGACAATTACAGTAAATAAACACAGCCCGGAGGGAAAGATCCCTTCGGGCTGTTGATTATGACGCGGGTTATTTGTGATAGGCGGGGCCGGGAGAAAGAAGAAACGGGAGGGCGCCAATGAAGGCGAGTAAAGCCCAGATCAACAGGATGACCGCCAGCGCGCCGAGAATGTAAACTCCTATAAGCTTCAGACGTTCAAGCATACGGATTCTCCTTCCTGCAGTGGATTTCAGGGAAAGCATACCACAGGAAGAAATGGAATGTCAATAAAAATATATCGAGAAACGATAAATAGTTATCAAACAACGAAAAAATGGAACCGTCCCGGGGTTCCATTTTTCAGGGCTGCCAGAGGAAGAGGCCTTCCGCGGAGGCCAGGAGGCGGATCCGGTTCAGCAGTGTTTCGGAAGGATTGTACACTGTCATATGGGTGTCGTCATGATCCAGGGTGATCATGGCGTCCTCCCGCGGGAGCAGGATGCACAGGTTCTTCTGTTCCCGGCAGATCCAGGCGTCCAGGGTTTCCGGCTCCGGATTCCGGACAAACTGATCCGTCCTGGAGGGACAGACCTGGAAATCATAATAACAGTTCAGCTTCAGCAGGATATCCGTGAAGCGGCGGTGCAGTCCTGACAGCGCGGGTTCGCTGAGAAAGAATTTTTCCACGGCGAAGAACTGTCCGGCGCTTCCCTGCGGAACCTGCTCCGGCAGGAAGTCAACTACCCAGTAAGGCTTGTTCAGCAAAGACTCTGTCATACGGCACCTCCCTGATGATCGTCTGTCAGCCACTGCCGGATTTCCGGAAGGCGCTTTTCCGCCTCCTGCCGGCCGATGCGGTATACCCGTTCCAGTTCTTCCGGATTCTTTTCCGTATGCCCGATATTCAGCCCTTCCGGCGGCCGGATCACCAGGGCTGTTTTTTCTGCCTCCATCCGGTCCAGGTCCTCCATCTGGCGGTTATACATCTCATGCCGGCGCTTCATGGCTTCATACACCTTCGGATACCGGCGGAGGAACAGCTTCAGGACGGGAGAGGTTTCCGGCTTTTTCCGGTAGTCCCGGGGCTGGGTCAGGACGATGACATTCCGGTCATATCCCTGCTGCTCCATAAAGGCATAGGGCACGGCGTCGCTGATGCCGCCGTCCAGGTATTCCCGGCCTTCGATCTTCACGGGCCGGGAGACAACGGGCATGGAAGCGGAAGCCCGGAACCAGAGCATGTCAAGAGCTCCGCCGTCCGTGCAACGGTGAAAAACACATTCGCCTGTGGCGGTATCCACCGCGCCGGCGTAAAAGGCCATGGGATTTTCCGCAAAAGCTTTCCGGTCAAAGGGATCCAACACATCCGGCAGTTCCCGGTAGCAGAAATCCGCCCCGTACAGGTCGCCGGTTTTCAGCAGGGAGCGGATACTGCAGTAACGTGGATCCCGGCAGTATTTTTTGTTATAGCGGACCGGGCGTCCGATCTGGCGGGATTTGAAATTGCAGCCGAAAACCGCCCCGGCCGAGATGCCGGCGGCGCCGTCAAAGGTAATTCCGTTTTCCAGGAAGACGTCTATGACGCCGCAGGTGAACATGCCGCGCATGGCGCCGCCTTCCATAACCAGGGCTGTTTTCAATCCGATCACTCCCTGGAAGATTATAGCACAGAAGTTTGCTGAAGAAGATTTCTGTGAATGAATTTTCCGGCGGACGCAGAATATGAAATAAAACCGGCGGGGGAATCGTTGAATCAGCAGGAGGGAGGATGACACATGAAAAAGATGGTTCTGGTGATCCTGGCATGCATACTGCTGATGGTTTCGGTTTCTTCTTTTGCGGAGTATAAAAGCTACCGGCTGACGGAAGGGGACATGTCCTCTGACGGCCTTTGGGGATACTGCGCACTGGATGCGCATAACACGGTCATTATTGCCCGCAGCATGAACGGAAAAGGGTGGCATCTGACCTGGTACAGGGATGGGGAGATGTACAGAGATATCTCCGGAACGGATAAAGACCTGGACATGATGCCTCATCTGGAGGGTCGGGACGGAGATACCCTGTTCCTGTCCCAAAAGATTCAAAAAGGCAGTTTTGAAATGTCTTATATGAAATGGACAGAGGAGGGTGTCACTGAAATCCCTGTGTCGGAAATGGCGGGGCATGGTATCGACAATCCTGCCGCTGTCAAGGGAGAGAGCGGCTGGTCAATCCGTTATAACGGGAAAGAGACTCCCCTGCCCGCCGCTTTCCCGGAGGAAGGGGAAAATGTCCGGGAATGCATAGCCGGCGGAGAGGATATCTTCCTGGTGGAAACGACAAAGGCTGACGACAGTTGGGAACACTATTTGTCCTGTGTGGATCACGGCAGTGTAAAATACAAGGTGAAGCTTCCGGAACACGGATACTTCCAGGCAGCTGACGGAAAAGGCGGCTTTTTCACGACGGAAGTGGATCCTTCGGGTGACTACAGCCCGGTCAGGCTGCTCCACTATGACGCCCATGGAAAGGCAGACAGGATAATGCAGCTGACAGGGGACAAGGTGGTTCTGAGCTTTGAGAATGCAAAACTCGACGAATACACAGGGCTTTGTACACTGTAC
>JAGAAC010000044.1 GCA_017615475.1 Clostridia bacterium | reverse complement strand
GCTTTCAGCTTTGCGGAAACCGCGGCCAGGTCCTCCGGGTTGTCAATCTCCGCGCACAGCAGGTCCCCCACGTCCAGCGCGGCAATGTTCGCGGCGCCGTTCAGCTCGTTCAGGGCATTTTCCGCATAGACCTTCCGGTTGCCGGCTTCGCAGAATTCAGCAATCTTGTCCAGCCAGACCTTCCAGTCCTTTTTGTTCAGTTTGTACAGGGCCTGGGCTTCCAGCGCGTCTTCAAAAATATCCACGCCGACCCGCATGACCCATCCGTCCTTCACCTGTGCCTTGAAATCTTTTTCCGGCAGCGGAAGGGTGGAGGAAACCGTCATGCAGGATGCTTCGGAAGCCAGCACCCTGTCAAAAACTTCGTTCTCAAAAACAAGATCACCGTGCATAAGCACGATGTCATCGTCCAGATACTCCCTTGCGCAGTAAATGGAATAGATATAGTTTGTCTGGTCATAGACCGGATTTTTCACAAAAGTAAAATCAAGCGGGAGATCCAGCGCCCTGCAGTAGTTCACCAGCACCTCGTCATAATATCCGGTGGTGATCACAACCTGCCGGATCCCGGCATCGGAAAGCTGGCGCAGCTGGCGGGAAAGGATCGTTTCCCGCGGGGAAATCTCCGTCATACACTTGGGGTGCTCGGAGGTCAGGACACCCATACGGCTTCCGAGCCCGGAATTCAGGATCAGTGCTTTCATTCTGTCACCTCTTGTTTCCGTCATCCCGGCAGAAAAAACGCATCTGTCTTTCATACCAAAGCGACGGAAACCGTTTATTTCTGATTCACAATCCCGAATATCTAACGCATAATCACAAAAGATAATTATGAATTATGAATTGTGAATTATGAATTAACTTCATTTGCATTACTGCAAAATCATATAGGTTCCCTCTTCCAGGTACTCAACCGTCCAGTAGCCGCGTTCGTTCCAGAGAGGTTCAGTCTGCACCAGTTCATCACTGTCCGTCGGCACCAGGGAAACCCGCACATCCGCGTTGTTTTCCTGATAGAACCGCAGGCTGATTCCTTCTCCTTCCGGAACCTCGCGCGTTCCGGGATCGGTCACAAGATACAGCCCGGCAAAGAAGCTCTTGTCCGCCTGTTCCCCGAGCATCATATACAGCGCCGCGCCGGTTTCGCGCGTCTGGGTCATCATATCAGCAACGTTCAGGGCAATCGCGGCAAAACCGTTCTTTCCCCTGACCAGGACCGTATTCACCTTGGCGTTGTTCAGGGCGGAAAGATCCGCGTAGGTCAGCGTCAGGCTCATCAGGTCCGCGTCTTCTTCCCGGTTGGCATACAGGGTGCGCTCCCCGGGGAGATCATCGGGCTTTGCGGTGGGGTCCGATGTCTGTTCCCGATACCCGCACAAAGCGCAGACCCCTTTTTTCATCGTATGGGGGCGGTACTCCTCGGCGTTGCCCTCTTCACGGGCAATCTCTTCCCCGCAGTCCTGGCACACCGTCACGATCGCGGCAGGACCGTATACACGGTGGGTCATGGAACCCGCCGCGCTGTAGGCAGGGCTGTCATAGAAATAGATAATAACCTTGGTGTTCTCATGCGGACAGGTCAGATCCGTCGGTGTCGCCGGATCTGTTTCCTCTGCTCCGGCCATGCCGGAAAGCGTCAGCACCAGAAGCATAAGCATCGCAAAAGCGAGAGATTTCTTCATCATCCTGAACCCGGAATCCTCCTCATCTTCGCATGGAGTATAGGCCCCCATGTTCTGTATATTTTACTTCTATATATACAAAATCGTCAAGTCGGGCGGGTTTTGAGCGCTCTTTCTGTTGAATTTGCTACCTTCTTGTGATAGAATTGCTGCATTATTCCGGACAGGGATCTTTTCGGGATAATCTGTCGGTCAGAGAAGTAATCCGTAAGCATGAATTACGGGTTATGAATGATGAATTGATTTAGGGGGAAACACCAATGACTACCATCACCACCCGGGAACTGAAGGAGCGGCTTCAGGACCTGCAGGGCCAGGAAGTGACCCTGCTGGGCTGGATCCGCAATCATCGGAAACAGAAGAACATGGGCTTCGTCGACTTCTTCGACGGAACCTGCTTCAAGAATCCCCAGGTGGTCTATGATAATACCCTGCCGGACTTCGAAACGGTGCAGGCCCTCCGGGTCGGCAGCGCTGTGAAGGTGACCGGCAAAGTCGTCCCCAGCTATAAGGATCCGGAAACCCCCGAGATCCAGGCCAGTGAAATCACACTTGAGGGCGACTGCCCGGAAGACTATCCGCTGCAGCCCAAGCGCCACACCGTGGAATACCTGCGGGAGATCGCTTACCTGCGCCCCAGGACCCGCCTGTTCCAGGCCGTGTTCCGTGTGCGCAGCGTTGCCTCCATGGCAATCCACACCTATTTCCAGGACCGGGGCTACGTCTATGTTCACACGCCCCTGATCACCGGAAATGACGCGGAAGGCGCCGGCAACACCTTTACCGTAACCACCCTGCCCAAGGGCTCCACCGCGGACGCGTCCGAAGACTTCTTCGGCAAGCCCACAAGCCTGGCGGTCACCGGCCAGCTGGAAGGCGAAACCTTCGCCATGGCCTTCTCGAAGATCTACACCTTCGGCCCCACCTTCCGGGCGGAGAACAGCAATACCAAAACCCACGCCGCGGAATTCTGGATGATTGAGCCGGAAATCGCCTTCTGCGACCTGGACCAGCTGATGGACCTGGAAGAAGACTTCCTGAAGGCCATCGTGAAGACCGT
>JAGAAC010000207.1 GCA_017615475.1 Clostridia bacterium | reverse complement strand
GATCGTCCTGGACACCATGCGTGTTGCTTCTCCCCAGCTTCCTGCCGTCACCGCGAACCCGATGATGCATCAGGTTCTGGTCTATATCAATGAGCATTATATGGAGCCCCTGACCCTGGAGAGCCTTTCCGATACCTTCGGCATCAGCGTCTCCACCCTTTCCCATGAGTTCATGCGCTATATCCATCACAGCGTCTATAATTACATCCTGTACCGCCGGGTTATCCTGGCCAAGCAGAAGCTCTTTGAGCCCCTCACCCTCAGCGAGATCTCCTACCTCTGCGGCTTCGGCGACTATTCCAACTTCCTTCGTTCATTCAAAAAACTCACCGGGGTTTCCCCCAGTGAGTATCGTTCTCAGATCCGCCTCCACCAAAAACGCGGCGACAAAACCTGATATATTCTTCTCAAAACAAATGCCCGTTGATTCATATCAACGGGTTTATTTTCTTTATGATTTCACCATCATTGGACTATAGTCTGTTTTCATACCGAATACAGCATAAAAGTTTTTATCACCGCGCAAAGCGCAATATCATTCACCGAAGGTGAATATCATTGCGAAGCAATATCACTCGGCGTAAGCCGAATATCATTGAAAAAACCGTTGATTTTCATCAACGGTTTTTTCTTGGCAGGGGCAGAAGGATTCGAACCCTCAACAAAGGTTTTGGAGACCCACGTGTTACCATTACACCATGCCCCTATTGCATTCGCAACAGTGGCATTATATGAAAATTCCTCCCCTTTTGTCAAGGTTTATTTTTCCCTTTCTTCATGCCAATACAATACAAAAACCATCTTTCGCCATATATCCCATTGTCCTGCTTATGATCAATCATATATACTTTTCCTTAGGGGTGATCACATGAAGGAAAATATACTGATAGAAAAATCTGTTGACTTTGGTGCACGTATTGTAAAACTGCATCAATATCTTCTTAAAACAAAGCACGAATTTGTCATTTCCAAGCAAATTCTCCGCAGTGGTACATCTATTGGCGCAAACGTCAATGAAGCGCAGTATGGAAGCAGTAAAGCTGATTTTATCGCCAAACTTCATATTTCCCTGAAAGAAGCCGCAGAGACCGAATACTGGCTTCTAATTCTCCAGAAATCCGATCTTCTGGATGAAAAAATGTCTTCTTCACTCCTGAAGGACTGCCTCGAACTCAAACGTATCTTAATTTCTTCCATCAGCACCGCCAAATCCAACAAATAATATAATCTTCACGATTCTTTATCCGACATCAATTCAAAAAAACAGCACTTTGTGCTGTTTTCTCCACCATTATTCATTTTTAAGTTTTAAGTTTTCAGTTTTCAGTAAAAAATCTGTACAGTTTCCTGTACAGATTTTTCTTATCTTTCACTTACCAGATATGGTTACCCCTTCAAAAGCTATATACGGAACGCTTACTTCCCCGTCATTCAGCGTGTCCTTACTGATCTCCTTAATATTCATGAGCATTTCTGCCGCGTTTCCGCTGATCATCGTTTCTGTCAGTGCGTATGCGATCTTTCCGTTCTCGATATAGAAGCTGTTCTTCGCCACGCCGGAGAATTCTCCGCTTGCTGCGGGTTCTCCGCCCGAGAACCGCATCACAAGCAGTCCCTTGTCGATACCGGCAATGATCTCTTCCAGCGTCTTTTCTCCGGCCTTGATCCGGATGTTGTTTCCGCTGTTTCCGGAACGTTTCTGACCGGTCTTGTTGGCGCCGTACTGGCTCAGGCAGAAGCTGTTCAGTCTGCCGTCCTTGATCAGGTCAAAGTTCTCTGTCGGGTATCCTTCTCCGGTATGCCTGTCGCGTACCACCACATCATCGCTGTAGGGTTCAAAACTGATGGTCAGGCGGGGATCCGCAACCTGTTCACCCAGCTTGTCCTTCCAGATACTGGTGCCGTTGATCAGGCACATATCGCTTACGAAGTTGAACATAATGGTGCTCAGCACAACTCCGGACAGCGCATACGGGGCCATAACCACAGTCCCGGTGAACTTCCCTTCCAGTGCTTTGGGTTCCAGCTGCTGTTCGATGCTTGCCAGGTCCCGTTCAATAAACCCGCATTCGATCACCGGCTTATCCAGGTCCTTCAGTGTCACACCGCTTCCGAAGAAGGATGTTCCCTTCTCTCCTTCATGGGCGGAATACATCAGGTCAAAATGATAGTTTCCGGATGTGGACCGGTAGATGACGTTGTTGCTTGTCATATACACGATCTTCCAGCTGGTATGCACCGTGATCATCTGTTCCATCATGATCGTGGGATGCTTTTCCCTGATTGTCTCCAGCAGTTCCTTTGTCCGCACAAACAGCTTGTCCGTATCGCATTCCGGTGCGCCTTCGGTATATTCGGTTTCCACCGGCTTGTCTTCAAACTGCCATGCGTCATCCGGCTGCCCGCTTTCCGCGGCGGCAATGGCGTCCTTCACGGCAGTCTTGACCGCGTCGCTGTCAAACCGGTTGATCGACACTGTACCTTTCCGCTGGTCCTTCAGCACGGTAATGACCACCGTACGGTTGAACAGGGTCCGCATCAGGGAGAAGCGTCCGCCGTCCACGTTGAATTCTTTTTTTTCTTCTTCAATAACGCTGCACTGGGCGTAGTCCGCGCCCTGTGTCTTCGCTTCGGCCAGAATCTCCTGTGCCAGTTTATTCAGTTTATCCATCCTTAACGGCCTCCGATCTTCACTTTGCAGCGCAGCGCCGGTCCGCCCATGCCCACAGGCATCGGCTGTTTCTTTCCGCACATACCGGAGCTGACCCAGCAGATTTCGTCTCCCACCATGTCAACGGTCTTCAGCATCTCAAATGCCACGCCGGAGATCGTGGTGTCCAGCAGGGCCTTGCCCAGCTTACCGTTTTTGATCTCGTATCCCATGGTCACGCCGAACATGAATTCGCCGGTCGTGTCCGCCTGTCCGTTGTTGGAGTCGATCAGGTAGTATCCATCATCCACGGACGCGATCATATCCTCCAGCTTGTCCTTGCCGGGGTGGATGGAAGTGTTCCTCATCCGGATCAGCGGTTCGTCGGAGAAGGACCATGCACGGGCGTTGCCGGCGGCTTCCATGCCGAAATGCTGCGCACTTTCCCTGCTGTTCATGTATCCTGTCAGGATACCGTCCCTGATCAGCGTAACGTCCTTCGCTTCGGTGCCTTCATCGTCGATGTATACCGGCAGCGGGCATTCTGCGCCGAACGCAGTATGGGCAAAGTCACTCAGGGTGACCAGTTCGCTGGCAACCCGCTTGTTCAGGTTGTGGGCCGCCACACTGCCGCCCAGCACCAGGTCCGCTTCAACCGTATGTCCGACAGCTTCATGGCTCAGCATACCGGTCATCATGCCGTCCAGGACGACGATCTTCTCACCGGCTTCCGCGTATACGCCTTCCCGCTTCTGCATCAGCCGCTCATACAGCTTGTCGATCTGTCCGTAGTAGGCAGCGGGATCACTGAAGTTTTTGTCAAATGTGCCCTTCCCGCCTAAGGGAACGTACAGCACCACAGGATTTCCCGCGTCAGTCATCGCTGTCAGTTCCACATACACATAGGACCTGGGTGCCAGGATATGACCGGTGGCCGCGTCCGAAGTCACGATCAGTTTCTCCATGGAGTCTTCCATGGATACCACCGCGCGGGAGACCAGTTTCGGGCAGTTCTTCGCGATATACGCGTCGATCCCCCGGGCAAAGTCCACATAGATCTTCTGTTCGCAGTCGCGGATGTCTTCCTGGGTCGGCAGCTGCTTCAGCGCCATCCCCGGCAGGGCGGGTTTGCCGATGCCGGCGTGTTTGTCCATAAAGGCAGCGTTTTCTGTCGCTGCTTTCAGCACCATTTCAGCAGCTTCATCGGTGTATTCCGCCATGGAGGAAAATCCGTAAACACCGCCGCGGTATACCCGGGCGGAAACACCGGACTGTTCAGAGCGTACATTGCCCATCACATCGCCGTTCAGCAGTGTCACCCGGCGGTTCCGGTTGATCTGTCCCCGCAGTTCGGTATGAACTCCGGTTTCAAACAGTCCTTTTTTGTTTGTCAGTATGTCTTTCAGCATATTGCTTTTCCTTTCACTTGCTGATTTCTTTCAGGTCATACGGTGTTGTCTGGTAAACCATGTAATTCAGCCAGTTCGCGTACAGCAGGTTCGCGTGGCTCCGCCAGGTTACCAGCGGTTCCTGTGTGTCATCGTCATTCGGATAATAGTTTTTCGGCACTTCAATAGGCAGTCCCGCGTTCTTGTCCCGCAGGTACTCCTTTTCCAGGGTCCGCGGGTCATATTCGCTGTGGCCCATGATGAACACCTGTCGGCCGTTTTCCGTGATGGCCGCGTATACGCCTGCCTCATCGGAGGAGGCCAGAATTTTCAGCTTGCCGGAAGCTTCCATGTCTTCCCGCCGCACGGTAGTATGCCGGCTGTGGGGAGC
Source organism: Clostridia bacterium (assembly GCA_017615475.1). Lineage (GTDB taxonomy): Bacteria > Bacillota > Clostridia > Christensenellales > Aristaeellaceae > Aristaeella. The sequence continues at coordinate 1,621 of JAGAAC010000207.1, read as the reverse complement.
CATGAACACGTCGTCAAAACCACGGAGCAGGATATAATTCTTCCGCTCCGCCTTATGAGGGAATACGCCGAATAGTTTTTTCTCCAGCGGTACCTTCGGAATACCGAAATGGTAATACAGCGCAGCCTGGGCGCCCCAGCAGATATGGAAGGTGGAATGCACGTGGGTTTTACTCCACTCCATGATCTCGCACAGCTCATCCCAGTATTCAACCTCTTCATAGGGCATCTGTTCCACCGGCGCGCCGGTGATGATCATGCCGTCGAAGTTCTGGTTCCGGATCTCATCAAAAGTCTTGTAAAAAGCGGTAAGGTGCTCTGCGGAAGTGTTCTTGGACACATGGCTCTGCATCTTCACCAGTTCCGTTTCCACCTGCAGGGATGTATTTCCCAGCAGCCGCAGCAGCTGCGTCTCCGTGTCAATCTTGGTCGGCATCAGGTTCACAATGGCGATTCTCAGCGGACGGATATCCTGGGTCGTTGCCCGGGTTTCCGTCATCACAAAGATATTCTCTTCCGTCAGCGTTTTGTACGCCGGCAGTTCGTTCGAAATCTTAATCGGCATTGCGCATCATCCTTCCGTACCGTAACAGGTTTCATATCAGCCTGCGGCTTTTATGTTACTCCGTCTTTCCAATATCCCCTGCTATTCCCGGGAATAACAGTATATCTGGTATAATTCGGTGTACTGACGCATATTGTACCTTCTGCCCCCATTTTTATCAAGTTTTCTTCCCTGAAAAGCGTATGAATATCCTGTGAATGTATTCAACTTCCTGTATTGCAATCTCTATACCTTTTTCAACTCCCCGTATGATCAATTCAAAAAACCGATTCTGATTCATCAGAATCGGTTTTCTCCACCATTATTCATTATTCATTTTTAAGTTTTAAGTCTTAAGTAAAAAGGCATCTGCAATCGCAGATGCCTTTTCCACTAATAAATTCCTCAGAATTTATTAGTACATGCCCCCCATTCCGCCCCCGGCGGGTGCCGCGGGTTCGGGTTCGGGAATATCAGCAACCAGGGACTCTGTGGTCAGGATCATCGCCGCGATGGACGCCGCGTTCTGCAGCGCGCTGCGGGTAACCTTGGTAGGATCGATGATGCCGCGTTCCACCATGTCGACGTACTCACCCTTCAGGGCATCGTAGCCGTAGCCGGGCTTCCGGGCCTGCTTGATGTGGTCAACGATCACGCTGCCGTCGATACCGGCGTTCAGTGCGATCTGGCGGATCGGCTCTTCCAGGGCGCGCAGGACGATCTGCACACCGGTCTTCTCGTCGCCGGCGCAGCCATCCAGCAGGGCGGCAACCTTCGGGATCACGTTCAGCAGGGCGATTCCGCCGCCGGGAACGATACCTTCTTCAGCAGCAGCGCGGGTGGCGCTCAGGGCGTCCTCAATCCGCATCTTGCGTTCTTTCATTTCGACTTCCGTGGCTGCACCGACCTGGATCACCGCAACACCGCCGGCCAGCTTGGCCAGGCGCTCCTGCAGCTTCTCACGGTCATAGTCGCTGGTGGTCTCAGCGATCTGGGCACGGATCTGGGCAACACGGTTCTTGATGGCTTCCTTGTCGCCGGCGCCGTCCACAATCGTGGTGGTTTCCTTGTTCACCTT
>JAGAAC010000009.1 GCA_017615475.1 Clostridia bacterium | reverse complement strand
TTCCGGTGCTTTTCTTTGGGAATCATCCCGAACAGGTATCCGTAACTGATACAGGTAATTGCCCCGGTATGGATCCCGATTCTCCCCAGATAGGCGCTGCCCATGCTGGCCAGCATGGCAAATGCGTGAAAGAGCAGGCCGTTCATGTAAAACTCCTGCATCCTGTTCATCCGTTTCCGGTCGCAGGAGGTAAAGAAGAGAATCACCGGAACAAACCCGACTGCGATGCGCAGCGGATTGATATCCCGCGTCATATAGGCGTCATTCCAGTCGATAATGGTGCCCTTGAACAGCTCAATCAGGTCAATCACGACCTCATAGGACAGACGCACAATCAGGGCCCCTGCTGCCAGGATCATGAACTGGGTCGCGTCCGGTTTTCTCGCGAATAAGAAATATGGCAGGATCATCACCGCCGCCGATTTGTGGAACAGCATCGCCAGCAGAACCGTCAGCAGGTAAGGAACAAACCGGCGCTTCAGGATATACCGGTGGCCGGCAAACACAATCGCGGCGGCCAGATACTGTCGGATGCCGTTAAAGCTGCCGGTCCAGTCCCCCAGGAATATAAAAATCAGCACGCTGACCAGGAACATGGGGCTGTGCCGGTAAATCATCAGGCTGTAGATACCGATGATGATTACCGAAGAAACAAAGATGAGCGTTGCCCCGTCATCCAGGATCATCGTACATATTTTGCTCAGTACGCGGATCCCCGGCTCCCGGAAATGAATCAGATAGTCCCAGACCGTCTGCCACTCTGTCACCCGGGTCCGGTAGTAGGCCATATAGTCTGTCCCGACCCGGAAACGCAGTCCGGCCACCGCGATCAGGGTCGCGGCCGCTGCGAAGGCGAAAACCGGATCAGGCCGGGTCAGCCAGGTGCCTGTGCGGGTAATCCGGGTCTTCGGATTCGTCTGCGCCATCAGCCCAAGTGTCACCGTGACTGCCAGTACGATCAGGTATACGGCGGAAATAATCACCGGCTTTGCTCTGTCTCCTTTGGTAACAAGAATATCGTTTAATCCATAATCTCCCGGATCAGCCGGAGAATCTCCTGCTTTGTCCGGTCAATCGTAAAGGCCTCAACCGTTTTTTGATTCCATTCGCCCATCCGGATTCTGTCCTCCGGGGCGTCCTTCAGTTTCCGGATGCTCTCCGCGTAACACTCCGCGTCATCCGGACCGCATACATATCCGGAAACACCGTCCTCCGTAATGTCTGTCAATCCCCGGATACCGCTGTTGACCAGCGGCAGGCCGCAGTACATCGCCTCCATGGCGGCAAAGGGCAGCCCCTCCCGCCTGGAGGGCAGCGCGAACACATCGCTCTGGCGGCAGATATCGGCAATGTCCCTCCGGTATCCCAGGAAATGAACCTGTCCGGCAATATTCAGCTCTTTCGCAAGCACTTCAAGGGTCTGCCGCTGGTCTCCCTTTCCGCAGAGCACATAATGAACCGCCGGATCCTTCAGCCGGGCAACAGCCCGGATAATCACCTGCTGGTTCTTGTTTCCGTTCAGTTCACCCACGGAAAGAACCAGGAATGCGTCCTCCGGGAGCCCCAGTTCCTGCCGCAGGCCGGCCGGATTGTCTCCCGGCTGCAGCCGGCCCGTATCAATCCCGACTCCGTGGATATAGGCCGCCCGGGGTGTATGCATCTTCTGCGCCCGGGCGTAGTCTTCCCGGTTAATCGTACAGATGCAGTCCGCCCTGGATGCCATCAGGCGCTCAACCGGGCAGAACACCAGCCAGTTGAGCAGCGGAGCCCCCTTATAAAAATGAAAGCCATGGACCATATACAGCACCTTCGTGCCGTGTCTCCTGGCTTTCCGTGCGGCAAGGCGGGTAGCGACGCCCATCACCGGCTCATTGGTCCAGATCAGGTCGTACCGTCCTGTATGGATCAGTTTTTTCAGTTCCCTGTATCCCCTGGCATTCGATACCGCCAGCGGGCTGCGTTTCAGGTGCAGCTCATGAACCGGTACAAGCTGTCCCAGGTCCTGCCGCACCTCCGTCATCCGGTTCAGCACCTCGGAACAGGCGATTTCCACCTCGTATCCGTTTTCCGCGAGATTCCTGACATGCGGCTCCAGGAACTGTTTCATCATGGAGTCAGTACAGGTTATCAGAATTCTTTCTGCCATATGTCTTTCTCTGATTCATGTTCTCCCGCGAGGGAAACACTGTTCAGAAGACCCACCTCCTCCGGCGACAGGTGCCAGTCCAGGGAGCGGAGATTATCCTGCATCTGCAGGGCGTTCTTCACACCCATAATCGGAATGGCTGTGGGCAGGTAGTCCATGATAAAGCGGATCGCCGTCGCCGCGCAGCTCACGTTGTGAATCGCCGCGATCATCTTCAGCGTCTCCACGATTTTCAGGTTCCGTTTCAGTTTATCCCCGTGGAAGTTAACGTATACTTCCCTCCGGCGGCGGTCATTGTCCGGAAAGGTAACACCCTCGTTGTATTTACCGGTCAGCATGCCCTGCCCCAGGCTGCCCCAGGTCATCGGCGTTGTATCCATTTCCGCCTCCAGCAGCCGGATTTCTCCTTCCTTGTCCCGGCAGCAGAGGGAAAACTCATGCTGGGCTGTCACGAACTGACCTTTGTGCGGCACGCACTGGGGCAGCTCATTGGGCTGCACGTTGGAGAGGCCGAAATACCGGATCTTGCCGGCTGCCTTTTGGCGTTCCAGTTCGTCCACAATCTCTTCCGGAGGGGTTTTCCGGTCCCAGTAGTGAACCACATACAGGTCAATATAGTCTGTGTTCAGGCGCTTCAGGGAGTGATCCAGCGCTTCCCGGATCCATGCCGGGGAGTTGTCAATCACCGTTTTGCCGTTGCCTGCCCTGACGCCGAATTTCGTCTGGATCACGACATCCTTCCGGTGCGTTCCCAGGCCTTTTGCCAGTGTTTTTTCCGATTGTCCGAGGCCGTAGGTATCCGCGGTGTCAAAAAATGTGACACCGGCCTCCAGCCCCGTCTGGATCGCCCTGACAAAATCCTGCTGGTTAGTCTCTCCCCACTGGTATCCGCCCATCGGGCATCCGCCCATACAGAATCTGGATACTGTCAGGTCAGAGTGGTTCAGTTGAACGTATTCCATCTGTCGTCTCCGAATTTGTTTATCTTTGGTAAATCTCGCACTGCGGTTCCGTCTGGTTGCGGGCATCCTTGATGTCCAGCCCGCTTTCATAGGATCTGTTTCCGATCGTTTCGGGATAAGGGCCTTTGCCCTGCAGGTACAGATACAGTTCCCGGATGGCCTTCCCGGCCTGCTGTGCGGCCTCTTCCGTCAGCTCCGCCAGGGATTTCGTGGAAGATCGGCCTTCTTCATAGGGATAGCGCCATTCCCGGTGCTCCTCGTTTTCAATATCCACACCGGCGTATGCCTTCTCGGCATAGCTGAGGGAACCCGGTGTTCCGCCTTTTGCGAAGCGGGCCAGGATCCTCCGGGGATCCTCAATGATCCGGACAAACCGGATTTCATCCCGCAGTGCCTGGTTGATCCGGTACCAGGCATCCTTCCAGCCGAAAGTTTCCGCGTATACCGCGTCGATCGACTGCTTCATGCCTTCCGGCAGGCTGTTTCTCGCCAGGATTTTCCGGGAGATCGGCCGGTCCGTAAGCTTCATGCCGTTCCGGGCCAGTGCCAGCCGGTCCATGGCGTGTTCCAGTGAGCGGTGATTGCCTGCGCAGTCTTTTCCGAAGCCGGTGCGGTAAATCACATAGGGATGGCAGGCACTGTCCAGGAAATAATGGGTCAGGAATCCGCATTCATAGGAAAACAGCTGTTCCCGGAGGATTCCGGTCTGGTTCATGGTTTCCTGTGAAAGCCAGCGGAAAAACTTCCCGGAATGCCGTTTATGCATTTCGCTGCTCCGCCCGTGGAACTTTTTCCATACAGGCAGCCGCCAGAAACGGATAACTCCCAGCGGATCGGGACCGCGGACTCCTGTCCGGTACAGATCCGGATGCATCCGGTCCCTGATTTCCTTCGGAAGCTCCGTCAGGACACGCTCTCCGAAAAAATAGTGTACTGCGATCTCGGGCATGCTGAAGCGCCTTCCTGTTTACTGTCTGCTCACAGCAACCAGCGCGAACGGTTTTCCGGCAAGCTTGTCCAGCTGGTCCTTCTGCAGTTCAACGCCTACGCTGCCGTTCTCAAGTACTTCCGCTTTGCTGACGATCCATTCCGTTTCGTTTTCACCGATGATGCCGAAAATGAGATAGACGGTTTCACCGGCTGTGTACTGGGTTTCAAACGCGAACTGGATCTCAGCGGATTTCACGTTCCGGTAATCATCGCTGATGGATGCAGTGATAAACTCATTAACCGTGCGGTACTCCGCCGGAATCTGCTCCTGAATGTCCTTCGGGAAGCCTGCCAGTGCGCCGGCTGAAGCGTCCGGAGCTGTTTTTTCCTGATGGGCCGAGCGGTACATCACCGCGTCACCGGTGGCTTCGCTGGCTGTCACCCGGTGATAGTCCTCCAGCAGCTCCTCCATTTCCTCGCTGGTGATCTTTCCCCTGGACATCCGCGCGGCAATCATGGCGCTGGCCCAGGTGGTATGGTCCGCAATCCAGTAGTTCTGCAGTTCAACGGTGGAAAAATCGAAATAAACGTTGATATAAACCGGCAGAATCGGCAGCGTTTCGCTCAGGCGTTCCTGGAAAGCCACCCATTTCTGCATGTAGCCAAGCATGTCGCTCGGTTCGGTCCGGTCCATTTCCAGCGCCATGTCACGCAGTTCCGCGTGAACGGCGGGAAGGCTGTCCGGCGCCGCTCCGTCCTCTTTCCGATCCGCGCCGTTGCTGAAGATCACAGCCGGGTCAAAGACGAAGGAGAAGTTGTTGCCCAGGTAGATCAGATCGTAAGCTTCATCAATGCTCCCGCCGAAAACCTCCTCGATCCGGGAAAGCGTGGTGGAAACCAGCCTGGCACTGATGCCGGCCCGCGCGAGATTGTCCAGGAAATACGCTTTCAGCGGCTGTTCAACCTCCGCAGCGCCGGTATAGGCAATCGTCAGCTCAAGGGGCTTCAGTCCCTCTTCCGTCTGCCTGTACCGCACGGCATCTGTTCCCGGAATAAAAGTCTCTCCCCGCTCGTTCAGGTTCCATCCGTCTTCGTCCAGCAGCGCTGCCGCCTGTTCGAGGTCAAAGGGATACCGGGTCAGTCCGTCCAGGGTGATATCTTCCCAGCCGGTGCCTTTATGGGCGGCCGTCTGTGTTGAGTTCCTGTGCTTGGTTTCCTCTTCCGGATAAGGCATCTGTCCGGAAGCCAGCTGGTACATCCACTGGCCGAGGCCGTACAGCCCGTCCGCTTCCAGGCCGAAATAGCCTACATACTGACGAACGAATTCCGTTTTGTTCAGGCAGCTTGCCAGCGCCTGGCGGAGCTTACCGCTCTGGGCAGTGTCGCTGCCCGGCAGGAAATAGAAATAGGTCAGTCCCGTACGGGGATACACCGCGCGGGTGAACTGGCCCGTGGTTGTGCAAAGCTCCAGGCCCTGCCGGATCGCGTCTGCCAGCGTCACCTTGTTCAGCAGGGCATATTTCCCCTTGCTCAGGCCTTCCACCATGTCCTCGTTGCGGGCCCAGGTATAGGTCAGGTTCCTGATTCTCGGCTTGGAGCCGTCCTCATCGCCCTTGTACCACGGGTTCACCTCAAACCGGGCGGTTTCGCCGTCAAAGGACTGGATCGTATAGGGTCCGGATCCGGGGGCGGGATGAACCAGGTAGCCCGTCTCCGCCGTCAGGATCGTTTTCCGGAGCAGTTCCTCCGTAAAGGGGTTCTCTTCGGGGTTTTCGCCGGCAATATAGGCGCCGTCCTTGCTGTCATATACTTTGCATCCCGGGGCAATCACGCTGATCGGATAAGGATTGAAGCTGAACCGGGACAGCTCATAGAAGTAAGGAAGCGCTTCCTTTTTGACAACAAAGACGATCTGATTATCGTTAATGACGCGCAGGCCCTTCAGCGTGCCGGTCCTGCCTGAGGCATAGTCCTCATAGCCTGCAAGCCAGCTCAGATCCGAAGGAATACCGCCCAGCTTTTCAATCAGCGGACTCGCCTGCAGCAGCACGGAGAAAGCGTAATCCCACGCGCTGATCCGTGTGCCGTCGGAATAGTACAGATCCTTGTACAGGGAGATCAGGTATCTCCGGTTGCCGTTCTGGTCGTCACCGATGGTGGCACCGCTGACCACTGTATGGTCGAAACGGAAAACGCTCTTTTCCCCGTCCCATCTGATCAGGTTGTATCCGGCAGTCAGCTGCCGCACGTCAATATCACTGGTGTTGCTGCCCCACAGCGCAGTGAAGAACTGTCCGTTCATCTGTGTGGGGTTGCCGATGGTCAGGTCATTGTAGTTATAGGATACCAGGTAGTCCTGCTCTTCAGCGTTCTCCGGGGAATCCGCTCCTTCTGCCAGGGCCGGAACCAGATTCAGGATCATCATGCAGGCCAGAAGGATGCCGAGCCATTTCTTCATCAGGGTGCCTCCTCGTTGTTTCATAACTGTCTTTTCCGCTTACTCGAAGCAGATACCTACGTTGCTGACGGAGAAGCCCAGACCCGTGGGAGCTTCATAATCCTCAATGGTGAACAGCTCCTCCATCTCAGCATACGGGAAGGCGGAGACTTCAGCTTCAGGAGAGACATATACCACGGTATATTCCGTGTCCCGCATCGGCATAATGTCCGCAGCCTTTTCAACGGAAGCCGTAAATCCCTTGATTTCCGGCGATGCCACGCTGTACTCCGTTCCCGCCTGGAGCATCGTGTCATAGGGCTGCGAGGCGGGGCTTCCGTCCGCGTATACGTAATAGATCGTCAGGCGGTAGACGGTCTTCATGATTTCCTGGAGTTCCTGTACCTCAGGCGTGTCCGGAATGATCTCAACAACAGGAGGAATCACTTCTTCAGTCTCATCCTCAGCCACCACGTTTGTCACAACGGTTTTGGGAATATCGGTGTTGGACCGGGAATTGGTGGCAGCCGCGAGAACCGGCAGCAAAACGAGCAGCAGGGCGATGAGAGTAATCAGTGTTCTTTTCATGGTAGACCTTCCTTTCTTGTCATTGCTTATCATCCGGCAGAATCTTCTGCGTGTTTTCACTGTGAGGGTTACCGTACGCTGTACAGGTGGTTCATAATCCACTCCGTTGTGCTGTCCTTATCCGGATAAAACTCCACGAAGCCGCTTTCGTCCTGGGTGTACTGTCCGGTCAGGCGGTCGGCCGGCAGCACTTCATAGGTACGGGCTTTGCTGATTTCCTCCAGAAGCCGCTGTTCTGTCATCTCCGTCACGGCAACGGAGCGGAACGCGGAAACCAGTTCAGAAGCAAACCCGGTATCCTCCGAAAGCTTTTGGTGAATCCTGTCTATCACGCTGCGCATATAAACCGCCTGGCGTTCCATCCGCTCCGCGTTGGTTCCGCTTCCGACGGTTTTCCGGGTACGGACAAAGGTTTCGGCATCCTTCCCCGTCAGCGTAATCGTATGGCCCTTGTACCACTCGGGATTGACCGCGGTCATGTCTTCGGGAATCCGGACCGGAATGCCGTCCAGGATTGCTGTCAGTGCCGGTACTGCGCTGTAATCGATCATGTACCAGCCGTCAATTTCCAGGCCGTTCAGCAGGGTCCTGACTGCCCGGACCGTATATCTGGCGTTATCCTCCGGTCTGGCGCCGAAGCTGTGGGCCAGGCAGATCTGCAGTTCCCGGGTACCGGTCTCATTGCCGTATACACCCAGCACCGTAACCTCCGTCATCGTGTCCCGGTCAATCTGCAGCTGATGGATCTTTTTTTCTCCGTGATCAATTGCCAGCAGCATCAGGAAGTCCGCCTGTCCGCCGTTCCGGTAGCTGACGCGGGAAGGTGCTGTCTCCGTGTTATCCTTGTCGATACCGCCCAGCAAGATCAGCGTCATCGCCGGTTTTTTCCGGTATCTCTCCCCGTTCCATTCAACAATGCCCTCATCCATAAAGGCCTTGCTGCCTGTCTCACGGGTTTCCTTCAGCTCATACCGCTCCGACCAGCTCTGGTCTGTCAGTACAATCAGGGCTGCCAGCGCCGCTGCCGCGATCAGCAGGATGATCACCGCCCGCAGCAGGATTGTTTTGCGATGGTTATCCACGGCAGTCAGTTTTCCTTCCTGATCCGGGCGGGCTGCCTGCCCGTTTTTGTCTCACGTTTCTGGTATCCGTACTTCCCGCCGTAGTAATATCCGTTCTTGCCGATCCGGCTCACGGCGGTCTTGTTCAGGATACAGCCGAGCACCGGCGTTCCCGTCTGCCGCAGCAGGCGTACCGCCTCCTTCAGCGCTTTTCCGTGGGTCCGGTTGTATTCCAGCACCAGCATGCTGCCGTCGCACCGGCGGGATATTTCAGCCGCGTCCACCACCGCGCCCAGGGGCGGCGTATCGATAATCACGAAATCATAGGTCCTGCCCGCCCATTCCATCAGGCTGTCAAATTCCGCCGAAGTCAGGAGGGTCAGCGGCGTTTTGATGCTGGCGCCGTCCGGCAGCAGATCCAGGTTCGGAATGTTGGTATGGTAAATGGCGTCTTCCGGTGCGCACTGGCCGGACAGCAGGTGTGCCAGTCCTGTAGGCTGGCCGCCGAAATGAATATCGTACTTCTCTTTCATCACCGACAGCCGCAGGTCCGCGTCAATCAGCAGCACCCGCGCACCGCGGCGGGTCATGCCGATGGCAGTCTGCAGCGTGGTAAAGGTCTTTCCTTCGTTGGCTCCGCAGCTGCTGATCAGAACCCTTTTCAGGTTTTTGCCTGTAAAGGAGATGCCGGAGCAGATGGCGTTGATGGCTTCTTCTCCCGCGTAATCCAGCTTCAGGTTTCCGCGGAATACCGCCTGGTGCTTTCCCTCGGCATAAGCCGGAGTCCTCTGCAGGTCCGCCGCCAGTTCCGCGGCGTTCCGTTCCATGTTCTGGCGGGTCACCGAGCCGAACAGGGGCAGGTCCACCGCTTTGTTGATGTCGTCCCCGGACCGGATCCGGTCGTCCAGGATAAACACAAACAGGAAGATCAGGATGATTCCCAGCGCCCCGAACACCGCGCCTTTCGCCACTGTGGCGTTCACATTCGGATAGATGGGCCGGATCGGCGTCCGTGCTTTTTCAAGAATCTGCGGTTTGCGCAGCTCCATCTTGTTGGTGATATAATCCTGAACCACTTCCGCGTAGGTATCCGCCAGCAGTTTTGCTTCTTCCGGCACAGAGGACTTCACGTAGATATACAGCAGATGGGATCCGCTGGGATTGCTGACCGAAACCATTTTTTCCAGCTGGGAATAGCTGTAGTTCAGGTCCAGCCTTTCATCCACCATCTCATGCACATGCCAGATTTTGAATACTTCCTGGTAGTCCGTTGCCAGCGTGGATCCCAGCTGCAGGTCCGAAAGGGAAATCGTCGTATCCGATCCGGCGATATAGATCTTGGAGGTTGCTTGGTAAACAGGCGTCACAAGCCGGGTCACGTAAAACCATGCCACAAGGGCACCGATCAGCGCCGCCAGCACGATCCAGTGGATCTTCTCCAGCAGGCGGAACAGAACGGAAACCCAGTCAATTCCGGAATAATACTCAGGAGCGGATCCCTCGGCTGCCGGTGCGGCATTCCGCGCAGAAAAGCCGGTCATTTCCTCCGTCAGTTCTGTGCTCTTCTCTTTATTCTTCATCAGTTTCCTCTCCTGGCTCTTCAATCTTTGGGATATCCTGGTCTGCCTCAGGTTGTTTCCGGTTCCACAATTTCATACTCCACCCAGGTCTTGACCAGCTGCCGGGCGAAGGGAATTTCAATCTGCATCCGGGAAAGCCGCCGTTCCACCTTCAGGATCTTTGCGGTCACGCCCTCAAACGCGCCGCCGGCCATCCGGATCATCTGTCCCTCCCGGTAAACCGGCGTTTTTCCGATCACGCCGTTCTTTTCCAGCAGCATCAGCGCAAACTGTTCATCCTGTCCGGACATTTCGTATTCTCCGGCCGTACTGGAGAGACATTTGATTACATGCTGCATGGAATTGAGAAGGGAAACGTCCGCTTTGTCCGTAAAATACAGGAAAACATAGCCGGGCATCAAATCGTTGACGATGTCCCGCGTGCCTCCGCCTTTTGCCCAGGTATGCTGGATCTGCTTCGGACACAGTGCCCTGCATCCGGTCATTTCGCTGATCGTTTTTGCAATAAACTCAGTCTTGTTTGTCTCGCAGAAAAGGCAGTAAGTATACATGGATTCCTTTCCCGGGCATAGCTCCGCCCGGCGCCCTGGCTTGATTTTTACCAGATCGCTGATACCGAAGCTTTGACGGAATGCTTCCTCAGGCCAGCAAGCGTCATTGGTCCCGTTTTCACATTCTTTTACGGTACGGACTGTTTTACATATAATGAAAATATTCGCCGTTAAATTATACCCGATAATTAATAGTAACACAAGATGCAATAGCACATTTTTACAAGTAACTCGACAAAAAAACAGCGCATTCTTTCGAATGCGCTGTCTGAAAAATGCGGGAATTACTTCTTGTACTTCGCGCGGGCTGTGTAGTGGGTATGCAGCAGCTCGTGAGCCAGGTGGCTGTTAGGCTCGCCCAGGTAGTCTTTGTAGACTGCCATGATGGAGGCGTTCTCGTGGGACTTCCGCTGCGGCTTGTTCGCGTCCTCGTTGTACAGGGCCGCGGCACGCAGGGCCTTGGGATCGCATTCCATGCGCTTCTGGGCGGAAACGATGGGCTGTCCGCCGCCGGTGACGCAGCCGCCGGGGCAGGCCATGACCTCGATGAAGTGGTAGGTCTTCTCGCCGCTGCGGATGCTGTCCAGCAGCTTCGCCGCGTTCGCGGTGCCGTGGGCAACCGCCACGTT
>JAGAAC010000206.1 GCA_017615475.1 Clostridia bacterium | reverse complement strand
GCTGTCAACGCCATTTTCGCAAGGCCGCACAGCCGGGAAAAGGGAGAAACGCTGGCTGCGCGTTACGCAATCCCGACAGTCTGTACGGATTATGATGAAATGCTGGAGCGGACCGATATCGACACGGTTTATATCGGACTGATCAACAGCGTTCATTATGAATATGCGAGACGGGCACTGGAGAAGAAGAAAAACGTCATCCTTGAGAAGCCGTTTGCCGGCACACTGGAAGAAACGGAAGAACTGATTCGATTTGCCAGAGAACAGGACTGCTTTATCTTTGAAGCCATCACAGTGCTGCATAACGATGTAATCGGGAAGATGAAAACAGATCTTCCCAAACTCGGAAAGATCCGGATGATGCTGGCAAATTTCTCACAGTATTCCAGCCGGTATGACCGCTATCTGGCGGGAGAGGTGGACCACTCCTTTGATCCGGCCTATCTGGGCGGAGCGCTGCGGGATATCAATGTCTACAACATTCATTATGCGGCAGCGCTCTTCGGAAAGCCGAAGCAGGTTCAGTATTATCCCAATATCGGGTTTAACGGTATCGATACGTCCGGGACGCTGATCCTGGAATACGATGGCTTCTCCGCCGTATGCACAGGGGCCAAGGATTCTGACAGCCCCTGTTTTGTCTCAATCCAGGGAGAAAAAGGATATATGCGGATTGACGGAAAGCCTAATGTCGCACCGAATCTTACCACCGTCATTGTTGACGAGGACAGGAAAGATACGGTCCGGGACGCTGCCGGAGCCATGGTCCGTCCGACCCGGGAAGAAACATTTGTCCCTGAAGCGGATCATCACCGCATGACCCGGGAATTCCGGGATTTTGCCCGGATGATTGACAACCATGAAACAGCTGCTGCCGATCAGTATATGCAGGAAACAATTGAAGCGATGAAGATCATCGCGCTGGCAGCGAAATGAGGTGGTCAGTATGATGAAAACCGGAGATCTGCGAAGAGCTTTTACTTACCTGGAATCCGGCGCGGTGCTGCTGGTAACGACAAATGACGGAACCCGCGATAATGTGATGACGATTTCCTGGCAGATGGTGATGGATTTCACGCCACGGATCGCCATTTCAACAGGCTCCTGGAATGAGTCGTTCCTGACGATCCTGAATCAGAAAGAATGCTGCCTTTGCGTTCCGTCTTTTGACCTGCTGGAAACTGTCGTTGAAAGTGGTGTCCGGCACGGCTCGGAAGGAGATAAGTTCGAGCTGTTCAGTCTACCCCGGAAGCCGGCAAAAAAAGTGAAATCCCCCATTATCACCAACTGCCTTGCAGCCATCGAATGCAAGCTGGAGGACTATGTGGAAGATCATGGGCTGCTGATCCTTCACGGTGTTCAGCTTTGGGAAAACGCAGCCGTAAAAGATAAACGGATGATTCACGCTAACGGAGACGGCACCTTCTTCGCGGACGGAGAATTCCGGAACCTGCGGGAAAAAATGAAGCAGTGGGTGCCGGAAGGCTCGGAACGGTTTTAGTTGACAGCGCTTTGTCCTTGACACATTTGAAGACAAACACAGCCACCGATTGTACTCGATGGCCATTTATTATTTCAAGAATCAAATGTGTTCCTCGTGTCCAATAATCCTGAAGGAATCCACTCCGGGGATTAAGGTCAGCCTCGATCCGCGCCGCCAGCGCATCTGAATTCATAAAGGAGGAGTTACACTAAATCCATGCCAATCTGCGGGTCGATCCAGCATTCCTGCTTGGCATCATGTACCTGATCTTCCGGCTGCAGATGCCCGATCAGCATTGGAGATTCCGGGTCATGCATTGCCATGTTCTTCCTGACTGTATCCGTGTCATAGTTGGCGTAGCAATACCGGCACAGATGACCGCAGGTATTGTATGCTCCGATATCTCCGCCCAGATAGCAGGCGCATTCCTTTCGGGCTGGTGCTGTCTTCGGTACCTTCAGCCGTTGATGCAGCGCTTGTTCATAAGTGGCAATTGTCATGCACCCGCTACAGTCCGCGCCGAAAGAAGCAAGTTCGTTTCCCTCTCCGCAGGGACGGATCGTCATGCCGTATTGTTTCCCGATCTCTATAAACGTCTTTCCCATCTGGAGCCGCTGTTCCGCGATGACCTGCCTGGCCTCCGGAAAGTTCCGCCTTGTTTTCTCATACAGATCGATAAAGCTGATCACTGCTGTCCGGGTATATCCGGACAGCGCTTTTGCCATATAGTCAAATGCTTTGATGTGACGTTCAACCGGATACTCATCGCTGCTAAAGATCGGATCATACCGCCATCCTATGCTGTCCACACCGACTATATCAGACAGGCGTCTGAAGCTTTCCAGTACGTTCCGTTTGTCCGGAACATGCGGTTCGATCTCTTTTCCGTATGGCGTGATCGTCACAAACCAGTATTGTCCATAGGGACGGAGCAGGTCCATATGCGGGAGCATCGGTGCCGGATTCTTCGTGCAGAAACCGATCAGATCCACCACATCCGGTGACAGCCTGTATCGGGTGACCGAACGGGGGTTATATGGATTGCGGACCAGCACAAACCCAGCCTTCAGCCGGTTTATAAACCAGTCAGAGTAGAAGGCAGGAATATCTGTACGCATCCCGGTGTTGATGATCATGATACCAAACCTTTGATGATTTCCGCGGAATCTCCGCCAATGATAAGTGACTGCGCCCTGATCTCCTTCGGAACCCGCTCTTCCTCCATGTTCAGGCAGGCATAGGTGGCGTTTTTGTTCTGATACACCTGCTGCCAGAAAGTGTATTTGATGATGCCCGGAGTGTTATAGCCTACGCCGATCTCCAGGAAAACGACCTTCCGGTCCCGATGCTCTGTCAGCCAGACCTCATATTCCACAGCGGCGGCCTGCCAGCCTTCGTCTTCCACGAACTTGTTGTCCGAACGGAGATTCATGGTCAGGGGACGTCCGCAGTTCGGGCACTTCGGCAGCAGCTCTGCGGGGATGCTCATCTTCGCTTCAGTGCCTTC
>JAGAAC010000205.1 GCA_017615475.1 Clostridia bacterium | reverse complement strand
CGGTGACGCTGGCGGGGACATGCAGTTCCCGGATGCCGGTGCTGTCAAAGGCGCCGTAGCCGATATATTCCAGGCCGTCAGGCAGGGTCACACCGGTCAGGGGCGCCCGGTTGAAGGCGCTGGAATAGATCATTCTGACGCCGTCCGGAACCCGGTATTCACTGCCCTCATTCATGAAGGAATAGAAGATCAGTTTTGAACCGTCGGCTGACATGAGGATGGTGTTGTTTTCATTGCTCCGGAAATGGCTGTTTCCTTCGGGAGCGTTGATATAGGCCAGGTAGTCGCACATGACGAAGGCGTTGTCATCAATCTGTTCCAGGGATTCGGGAAGCTGCAGCGCGTTCAGGTAATAGTTGCCCCAGAACGCGGTATATTGTATTTTTTTCAGCCCTTCATTCAGCCCTGGATCCGCCAGGCGGAAACAGCTTTCAAAGGTTCCCGCGGGGAGCGTTTCCAGGGAGTCCGGCATATGGGCGTAAACCAGGTAAGTGCAGCCGCCGAAAGTGTTGGCGCCCATTTCACGGACCGTGTCCGGCAGGTAAACGTAACGGACGCTTGTTTCGAA
Source organism: Clostridia bacterium (assembly GCA_017615475.1). GTDB lineage: Bacteria > Bacillota > Clostridia > Christensenellales > Aristaeellaceae > Aristaeella. The sequence continues at coordinate 5,957 of JAGAAC010000205.1, read as the reverse complement.
AAAGACACGACTGTACATGGAGGTTACCGGCTTTCCCTCAACTTCGGAAGGAACAAGGACATAATCGCTGCTGCCTGTATAGGATTGCAGGCAGACCTCATCCTGCTCAACCGTATAGATAAAATCGGAGGCGGGAGCGGTTTCCAGGCTCATGGGCCCGAAACCGAACAGGCCGCGGGTGGTGAAGGAATCCACGATTTCGGCAATGGTCTCTGTGTATTCCGCGTCATCCGGATCCGTGGTGTACATGAAGAACCAGAGGTCACCCATGACCTTGATTTCGTCATCCAGGCTGATCCCGTCATAGGGATCCATCACCCACACCATTTCAAACCCCTGGCCGACCATCTCCACCCGGGTGGCGGGGAAGCCGTGGAGGTCAAACTGCTCGATGATTTTGCTCTCTTCCGTACTGATACCCTGGGTGACGTACAGGCCTTCCCACAGGAAGCTGTAAGTTGGATTTCCCTCATCGATCATGATGCTTGCCTGGTCAGTCAGGCTCATCTCCACGGCCAGGATCAGGTGATTCTGGTTTTCGGGATCCATGGCAATCACCGAGGGAAGGCCGTAGGCTTCACTGTTTTCCATGCCGTCCCACCCCATGGGACAATCGATGCAGAAATGGCCCGGGTATTCTTCATTTCCGTCCGCTGAAAGCGGAAAACAGGTATAACCCGGCATGGAACGGAAATACTCTTTGGCTTCTTCCTCCGTGTTTTCCGCAAAGGCCGGGAAACAGAAACATAAGGCAGCAATCAGCAGCAGGGAAAGGATTCGCTTCATCATCGGAAACCTCCATTTGCGCGGTATTCGGTTTGCTGTTCAACTGTTGTGTGCGGACGGGACGGTTTTGCGATTTTCAGTTATTCTTGTTTTTCCTGTTTTCCGTTATGTAGATATATACCCCGATCGCCAGCGCGGCGGCGGCGATGATCACGTGGCAGACGGGTTTGGCCAGGTCGATCTGAAGAAGGCCGCCCTGCGGATCAAGCAGGGTGACAATGAAAGACAGTGCTTCGAGCGCAAGCAGGGCGATCACCGCGACAAGTCCCGCGGTTTTCAGCGCGTTTTGGTTCATTTTGTTTTCTCCTTGATGCAGGTCGGTCAGAAATGTTTTCATGTAATTTTATGTGCCGTGTACAGCATATCAGATGTAATTTATACCGACAACCATGAAAACAGCAAGAAAACAAAAAACGGAACAGGAATCCTGTTCCGCAGAATGGTCTTACTGTATGGTTTCCGGCTGTTTACAGACGTCCACCCATTCGGTATAGCCGCTGCACTTTTCCAGCTCCGGGATGGTCAGCCTTACGCCGCTGTGATCCGTGCCTACGGCCGGATAGACGATCTCATGCTTCCGGAGGCTTTCATCCAGGTAGACGCGTACGCCTTCATTGATTCCGAAGGGACACACACCGCCGATCTCATGCCCTGTCAGCGGGCCGACCTGATCCGCGGGGATCATCTTTGCCTTGCACCCGAACCGGTCCTTATACTTCCGGTTGTCGATACGGGCCAGTCCGTCCGCAAGAATCAGTACGGGCGTTTCGCCTTGCAGGAAGGACAGCGTTTTGGCAATCATTGCCGCTTCGCAGCCGATGGCTTCCGCGGCTTCCGCCACAGTGGCGCTGCTGTGTTCCGTGACAATAATCCTGTCTGCCAGGCCGAAGCCTTCCAGGTATGCTTTTGCTTTGTCAAATGCCATATGATCCCACTCCCGACGGACGGCGTTTCCCGGGCCTTGTCATTCCCCTGCCGCGGGGACACGGGTGATGGAAACGCATCCTTTTGCCTTGTGTCCGGTTACCGAAATGCTGTATGTGCCGGCCTCGGATATCGGGAGCTTAAATTCGCCGTTCTGCTGCCCGTTTCCTCTGTAAAGCGGATCTTTTCCCGGCAGGCCGACGATCACATCCACATCTCCCGCGGTCTGGGCGATCACAACTTCAAGCTGATCTCCTTCAGACAGGGCGAGGTCCGCGGTGCATTCACGGTTCAGCATGGAATACTCCAGCCAGAATCCGCCTTCATTGGCTACCCGGGAACCGTCAAAATCACCGGCGGAGCAGCCGGAAAGCATCACGCAAAGGGAAACCAGCAGGCTGAGGATCGCGAATCTTTTCAGGAAAGCTTTTTTCATGGGGGTGTCCTCCTGTATGAATGATGATGCGATTGTGCACCTGTTCCGGTGCGTTTCATCGTGATGAAAGAGTAACACGGGAACGGCCGGATATAAAGGACAAGGTCTGAAAAATACGGGGCCGTATTTCACGAGGGTCAATACAATAGAACAATACAGGCTGCGGAAACAGCCTGTATTGTCATATATCCTGAACGGTGATCAGCTCTTTTTCTTCCTGCGGAAGCGGGCGGGAAGATCATTCGGATCAATGGCTTTCAGCAGGAAGGCAGCGGCGATATAGACCACTGCACCGACCGCGATGCAGACCGCGACCAGAAGCAGGCGCTTTGAGAAACCAGCGGACAGGCAGCGCTCACCACCGAAGATAAAGTTGTAAATGGCCCAGACCACTCCGCCCATCAGGGCAGCAGCGCCAAGCGGACGGAGAATCACATTGGGGATAGAGAACCTGCAGCCGGTATATTTACAGGAATAATACAGGTTTGGAACCATGGATACGGTGTAGCAGACCAGAGACGCGACAGGCGCCCCGTGAATGCTGATGTTCCGGTTGCTGACCAGGATTATGTTCAAAACGATCTTACAGACAACGCCCGCAAGCAGGGTCAGCATCGGGATTTTCTGCTTTCCGGCTCCCTGCAGGATACCGGAGGTTGCCTGTACCATGGTAAACAGGATAATGGTCATGGCGGAGAACTCCAGCAGATTACCGGCCAGCATCAGTTCTTCCGCTGAGAACCTGGGATTGCTTCCATAGAGGAGAAAGACGATGGGCTTAGCCAGCAGGCTCATGCCGATGGAGCAGGGGAAACCGACAACCGAGGCGACCCGAAGGCCGATACCGGCTTCCCGGGCGACATATTTCATATCCTTCCGGGCCAGGCCGGAGGCAACAGCAGGCACCAGATTGGTGGACATGGCCATAGCGATGGCCGTAGGAACATTGATCATTGTGATGACAATACCGCTGTAAACGCCGTAACGGGAAAGAGAGATCGCGTCGGAGAGACCGGAATCCATCATCAAACCTTTGAGCATTCCGGAGTCAATGACAGAAGACAGCGGGACGATGCAGGCACCTAAAGAGATCGGGATGGCAATACGGACGATGCGCTTTGCCAGATCCCTGCCGGAAACGGTTTTTTCATCCGGCTTTGCAGGCGGATTCTTAAACAGCCGCCCCTGAATGAGCATGTACAGCATGGCCACGCACTCCGCCAGGGAGGTACCCAGCAGGGCGCCGGCGCTGCCCAGAATCCAGCCTGTTTCCTCTCCGCCCCGGGCGAAGCCGATGGAAGCCAGGGGCAGGGCAACAGCCACCTTGCCGACCTGTTCAATCAGCTGGCTTATGGCGGTGGGCATCATGCGGCGCATTCCCTGCATGTAGCCCCGGTAGGCGCTCATGACGCAGACGAAGAACAGGGACGGGGCGATACACATATAGCTGAGGTAGCCTTCAGGGGTCTTGACCAGGGTTGCGATTAAACGGGAACAGAGCAGCAGGATGATTGTGGAAACGATGCCCAGTACTGTGAGCAGCTTGAAAGCCGTCTTGAATACCTTGCGGGCATTGCCCGGCTCCCCGATGGTGACATAGTGGGAAACCATGCGGGAAATGGCGACGGGAATACCTGCGGAAGTGATTGCCAGGAGAAGATTATAGGAGGGCATGACCTGCTGGAACAGACCGAGGCCTTTTGTGCCGATGATATGGGACAGCGGGATCCGGAACAGTACGCCGACGACCTTACAGATGATGCCGGCTATGCCGAGTACGGAGATGCCGCCGATCAGGCTGCGTTGTCTTTCTGTCATAAGGATTCCTTTCTGACTGAAAAAAATAACAACACATTATAGCACAGAACAAAGAGAAATGAAAATTCGGGGCGCGTCCCTTCCGGCGGGAAAGGGACGCGCCTTGTTTTGGGGAGGAGTGGAAAATATGCACTATTATGGAACACGTTTGTCTGAAAACATATCCAAACGGGAGCCCGAGGGTTATCTTCTGTGCCTGAACGTACCGGTGGCCCGGACAGGTACGCAGGAATACCTGGCGGAGGAATTGGGCCTGTCATCGGGTGCAGGCGGGAGAAAAGGCGGCCTTATTACGGTTTTCCGTCCGGAGGAGGAAGTTTTTTCCCCGGAAACCATTGCTTCCTTTGAGGGAATGCCTGTCACCAATGACCATCCGCCGGAGGAGGTGGATATCGGGAATATCCGGGCTCTGCAGAAAGGGCATGTTCATAATGTCCGCAGGGGAAGCGGGGAAGAATCCGATCTGCTCCTTGCCGACCTGATTATTACCGATCCGGAACTGATCCGCCTGATCCTGGAGGAAGGCAAACGGGAAATCTCCTGCGGCTATACCTATGAGCTGTGCGAGGAAAACGGGCGCTTCGTCCAGCGAAAAATCCGCGGGAACCACGTGGCGGTTGTCGACGCCGGACGCGCTGGTCCCCGCGTTTCTATAAAAGACCACAACAAACCTGTGACTGAAAGGAGAAACGAGATCATGAAGAAATCCCTGTCCAAAGTGCTGGCCCGCATGGCCAAAGACGGCGACGCGGAAACCGTCGCGGAGATTATTGAGGAAATGCTCGACCCCGCGGAAACCGGGGAAGAGGAAACGGTTTCCCTGCCGGAAGCCGCGGAAGAGGAAAAGACGGAAACGGAGGAAACGAAGAACATCATCATTGATGAGAACAGCTTCGCGGGGATCCTGGAACGCCTGGACCGCATCCTGGCTGTGCTGGAACCGGCCGCGGCGGATGAGGCGGTTCCGGAGGAAGCGGCTGAAGTGATCGGCGAAGCGCTGGAAAACGCCGCAGAGGAAGCACAGGATCCGCTGACCGGTGAGATCTCCGCGGTGATGGAAGAGATCCTGGATCCGGTTGCTTCCGCCATCATCGAGGTGGAAAACCGGGAGGAGGCTGAACTGCCGGAGACGCTGCAGACCGGCGACGCACTGCGCGCTGCCCTGGCGGCTGTCCGGCCGCTGCTTGTCCGGATGCCCAGGGAAACACAGCGGAAGATTGCCGGTGATATCGCGGCCAACCTGCGCCGTACCGGCGGAAGGAAGACGGTTGATTCGGATATCTACGGGGTACTTTCTTCCGCAAGCCGGCGGACGGCGCCCGTAAGTGCTGACCTGGGAAAACGCATTATGGAAAAACGCAACGCTGCCATGAGGGGAAAGGAAGCGAATCATCGTGGGTAAAGTACAGAGCATTTTCGGCAACGGCAGTCCCGGAGCGGTGTCCCGCTCCGCGGACGACATTGTGATTTCCGTCAAAAACGCGGGAACCACGGATATTCCCTTCGGTGCTCCCGTATTCATGACTCCGGACGGGGCGAAGCCTTTCAACACGGCTGATCCGCAGGACTTCGGGGCTTTCCTGGGCTTTGCCGTCCGTGTTGCGGACAAGACGCCGGATACCTATCCCCGGGATCAGTCCGGGGAAGCCCAGACCGGCGTATGGAGACCCGGGGATGTGATGGAAGTGTTGGTTCGCGGCGGCATTACCGTGCCGATGAGCGCTTCCGGCAGCGCGGGCGGAGAAGTGTATATCCGTAAGAGCGACGGCGCACTGACCGGATCAGCCGGACAGAGCGGCACCACGGTGCTGCTGGAGAACGTGCGCATCCGCAATCAGCCGTATGCCGGCGCACAATGCGCGGAAGTCACCGTAAACAGCCGGAACAGCATCTGACCGTTCCGTATCCTGAGTGATTGCTGAAAGGAGTTTTGTCATGAATCATGCTTTCAGGATCGATCCCCGCCGCCTGGCGGTGAACGACTCCTATACCT
>JAGAAC010000204.1 GCA_017615475.1 Clostridia bacterium | reverse complement strand
GCACTCCTTCAGGTCAACGGAATCGTACGCGGAAGGCGCTGCCGCCTCCGGTAATTCCTCTGTCGGGATCATCCGCTTTTTTTCACGGCGGATGTCATGGCATACATTCAGCAGGATCCGGATAATCCAGGTGCGGAGGTAGGAGTCGTTCCTGAGAAACGCGCGTTTTTCCCACGCCCTTCGCAGGGCTTCCTGAACGGCATCCTCCCGGTCCGCTTCGGCAGACAACTGGCTGCACGTAATCCGGTACAGCGTTTCTGTCATTTCGGTCATGGCCTGACCGAAAGCTTCCCCTGTCATTTGGGTTCCTCCCTGTCTTTGGTTTACACTTGTTAGACTATCCGGCAGTGCTTTTGGTTCACGAAGTATCTGAACAACATAAAATTATACAAAAAAAGCAGCCGCGTTGAAAGCGCGGCTGTCCGGTCCGGGCGGCATATCCCGCCCGTTTTACCGGCTGATGCCGGAAACGGTCCTTCCTGCTTCAGGCGCCGTTTCCGGCAGGTATACCGACATGTCCGTTTCCTCCGCCTGCAGGAGTACATCCTCCACAGCCTGCTCAGCGTAGCCGGTTCCCGGAAAACTGTTCCCCATCAGGCCGTAGGATACCGCAAAACCGATGCACATCACAATCAGCAGCGCACACGCGATTGCGGCCATCCGGAAATCCTTCGCTTTTTTCATCTGGCTGTTCCTCCTTCAGGCTTCACGAATCCAGGATCGTGTCGGCCGGGATCCTGATCTCCCATTTTTCTTCCAGCACCCCCAGGGTTTCCTGGATCTCCGCTACAATATTAAATCGGTCCATTTCCTCCGGTCCGCAGGCAAACAGATATTCATACCAGTCCGCTGCCCGGTCGCCGTTTTCATCCCAGCTGAGCCTCCGGATCCCGTCCGGCAGCCTGTCCTTCCGCTCGGCGTCAATATCATCGCACAGGGAGAAGACCAGGGGATCCTGGCAGCCGTTTTTCATCGGGGCAGCCGGCTTGTCGGTATGGTGAATCTGCACATGCAGCAGTCCGTCAATCCAGCCGGCGCCGGTCAGCATCAGGTTATCCTGCAGGGGTATGTTCAGCGGGTGGTTATAATCCAGCACCTTGAGATCCGGAACCTCATCGCTCATGTTTTTGCCGGGCCGGTCGCACCAGACCGGCAGGTTCTTCGGCGGCATAACGCCGCCGGCTTTTCCCCCATACTGCTTGACCAGCGGGATCAGGTCCGTCTCTGAATGCCGGGTCAGCTGCAGGTTCTTCATGCTCAGCGTGATCCCGTTTTCCCCGGGTTCCACCGGTTTCCCGTGGCGGATCTCCTCCGCGTAAATGCTCTTCCGCGCCGCTTTATCATAATCCAGCATATAGGCAGCGGCTCCTTCATAGCTGCCGAGATCGTCATAAAGCACGGTCCGGGTATCTTCGTCAATCCGGTCTCCTTCCAGATCCTGCAGGGAGAAAACCAGCAGCGTCTTTTGGTCCTTCACCCCCGCCGAAATCACCTCAATCCGGATTCCGGCTTTATCGCAGCTCATCTGAACCGGTTTCAGGCAGTCCGCATACTCCTTCCACTGGTTGTTCAGGAAGGAATCCACCTTGTCCGCGTTGTCCGCCAGTGCGGTTCCTGCCGCCGCTGCCAGCAGGCAGATAATCACAAGAACTGTCCGGATTAATGATCTTTTCACCCGCTTATCCCTCGCTTCCGGCTTATTCTGTTACTCCCCATCTACTATATTAGACGCACAATACCGCCTTTTAGTTGCATCGGTAAAGACATATTTGCAAATTTTACAACTTTTTTACAAAGATGAACCGCCTGATAATAAATCCTTTCCTGCCTCCGGGCAGCAAAAAAAGCAGCCCCTGCGGGCTGCCGTGCTGCGTTTTCTTTTTGTCCCGGTTTCAGGCCGAAAGGCTTTTCAGGATCTCAATGTACCTTGCCGTCAGGAAGGAGGGCCTGATGGCGCCGGGGAGGATATAGCCTATTTCCATGTAGTCATCGGCTTCCAGCGGCTTCGCGATGATATTCGGTCCGTTCAGTTCCTCGCTGATTACCCCGCTGCAGATCGTATACCCGTTCAGGCCGATCAGCATGTTGAACAGCGTGGCCCGGTCACATACCACCAGTTCCCGGTCGCAGTCCGCGGTGCTCAGGATCTCCTCCGAAAAATAGAAGGAATTGTGGTTCCCCTGCTCATAGGAAAGGCGGGGATAAGGCTTCAGGTCTTCCAGGGTCAGCCTGTCCTTCTTCGCCAGCGGATTGTCCCGGCCGATGAACACATGCGGTTTCGCGGTAAACAGGGGTGTAAAGGAAAGATTGTTGTCCCGCAGGGTTTTCCGGATCACTGTTTCATTGAAGCGGTTCAGGTACAGCACGCCGATCTCGCTGCGCAGGTGCGCCACGTCCTCAATGATTTCATAGGTCTGGGTTTCCCGCATATGGTATTCATATTGATCGCCGGCCTGTTCCTTCAGGAGCCGGACAAACGCTTCCACGGCAAAGGAATAATGCTGGGAGGAGACACAGAAGCGCTGTTTCCCCATGCCGTGCCCGGTATACCTTTCTTCGATCAGGTTGGCTTGTTCCAGCACCTGCCGGGCATAGCCCAGGAATTCCTCCCCTTCCGGAGTCACCTCCACCCCTTTGTTGGAGCGGGAAAACAGGGTGATCCCGTATTCCTTTTCCAGTTCGTGAATGGCAGCCGTCAGGCTGGGCTGGGCAATAAACAGTTTTTTCGCCGTGTCGGTGATGTTTCCGGTTTCCGCCACGTTCACCGCATACAGGAGCTGCTTCAGGGTCATGGCAAATCCCCCTCCATGGATAGAATTTAATCGCAGTATATCACTGTTCATAGCTTTTATCTATGGTCAACCCGCCAAAAGATATATTTTACCTATTCCTCTGGTAGGTTTACAATCCGGTGCATAGCATTTGATCACGGAGAGGAGACCTGAAACATGAGCAGCCTGAAAACACCCTTCCGCTATGATTTTGTGGGAAGTTTCCTGCGGCCGCAGCCCCTGAAGGAGGCCAAAGCCGCCTTCCAGGCCGGAAAAATCGACCGGGAGGAACTGGACAGGATTATCAATTGTGAAATCACCAAAGTGGTGGCAAAGCAGAAAGAGCTTGGCTATCACGTAATCACCGACGGCGAGTTCCGCCGGACCTTCTGGCACCTGGACTTCATGTGGGGCCTGGACGGCGTGGACCACAAGGCTACCGGAAAGGGCGTGCCTTTCCATGATGAGCTGGCCGTGCTGGATGATACCTACCTAGTCGGAAAGATCCGGGCCAAAGCCCATCCCTTTGTGGAGTATTTCTCCTTCCTGAAGCAGTTTGAGGATGAGAATACCGTGGCGAAATATACCATCCCCGCCCCCGCCCAGACCTTCCAGCAGATGATTGTCCCGGCCAATTTCGAAACCACCCGGAAGTTCTATCCGGACAACGCGGAACTGATCCGGGATATCGGCAAAGCCTATCAGGATGT
>JAGAAC010000043.1 GCA_017615475.1 Clostridia bacterium | reverse complement strand
GACTCGTATTGTCTAGGTTCGAATCCTAGTTCCCCAGCTTTCTTTTTTCTGGCTCCGTTGTCTAGAGGCCTAGGACGCGGCCCTCTCAAGGCTGAAACACGGGTTCGAATCCCGTCGGAGCTGCTTTTTTATGTCCTTGCACAGAAAGGGTTGCAGGGTTATTTTTTTGCCCAAAAACGCTCATTTACGGCAACCGTACCCCAACGCGGGCATCCCGGACCAGGCGGCACATCTGCCTTTTTTCACCGGGATGCCCGTTTTATTGTTTACAGCATGTTCACATTCATCCATTGCCCCTCATTTTTCTTTTGTGTATAATATGAAGGTCGGGAAAAATCCCTTCACTCTTTATCACGGAGGAACAAATCATGATGAAACGTCTTTTATGCATCCTGCTGGCGATGATGCTGCTGACCGCCGCTTCTTTCGCCCTGGCAGAGGATGCCGTTGTTGAAACCACCGCTGAAGATACTGCGGCTGCTGAAACAGAAGAACCCGTCCTGCTGGTCACCGTTAACGGAGAAGAAATCTGGTCCAACAGCAACTATCTTCAGATGATCCTCTCCTATTACCTGGATGTTGCGGAATCCAACGGCTATGATATTACCGACCAGGGAATGCTTGATACCATCAACTGGTACTCCCTGCTGTACACCATGCGCTCCACCCTGCTCAGCCAGAAGGCCACCGAGTTCGGTCTGGATCAGTTCACGGACGAGGAAAAGGCTCAGATAGAAGCTGCCGGCAAGGAACAGTGGGCCAATCTGATTGACTACTATCTTTCCAGCACCGGAGCCATCACAGAATCCTCTTCCGAGGATGACAAGGCTGCCGCCCGTGCTGATGCGGAAGCTGAGCTTCTGCAGTACGGTTATTCTGAAGAAGTTCTGGTTTCCCAGTATACTGAAGAAACCATCGAAAAGCTCCTGACAGACCGCATGGAAGCCTACCTGACCTCTGACAAAACCGTCTCCGACGATGAAGTCCAGGCTTACTTCGATGATCTCGTGAAGGATGATCAGGAAGCCTACAAGGATGACATCGGCACCTATGAATTCTACAGCAAGTACTATGGTCAGCCTTCCTACTACACCCCCGAAGGCTATCGCGGAATCACCCACATCCTGCTGAAGGTGGATGATGAACTGCTGAACACCTGGAAGGATCTGAGCGCCCGCCTGGAAGAGCAGAAATCCGCTGAGCAGGCTGAAACTATCGAGCCCGCCGAAACCGCCGCGGATGCCGAGCCCACTGCTGAACCCGAACCCACCGAAGAACCCGTCACCGAGGAAATGGTCAAAGCTGCCGAACAGGCGATCCTGGACAGCGTCAGTTCCACCGTGGATGAGATCAAGGCCAAGCTGGCCTCCGGCACTTCCTTTGATGACCTGATCAAGGAATACGGCCAGGATCCCGGCATGAAAGATGATGCCACCCGCGCAGAAGGCTATGCCGTCCATAAGGACAGCATCCTGTGGGATCCGGCTTTCACGGAAGCCGCGATGGCTCTGGAAAAGATCGGTGATGTGGGCGACCCCATTGTCGGCCAGAACGGCGTTCACATCCTGCATTACCTGAGGGACATCCCCGGCGGTGCGGTTGAACTGACAGACGAAATGAAGGAAGAGTTCCGGGCCACCCTGCTCCAGGAAATCCGGGCTGAAGCGCTGAACAGCGCGCTGGATCAGTGGATGGAAGAAGCCAACATCGTCTACACCGAAGCCGGTGAAGACTGGAAGCTTCCCGATATCACCAACGTAACTTCTGAAGAAGCTCCCGCGGAAGAAGCCAGCGAAGCAACTGAAGAAGCTGCCAATCCCTGATTTACAGAACAGAAACATAAGAATCACCGGTAATCCATTCGGATTGCCGGTGATTTTTTTTCAGGAAACAAATAACGTGTCTTGTCTACCAGTCGGAACTCCAGTCCGTATCCCCGGAATCCCAGCTGCCGTAATCGGAAGAAGAATAGTCGGAGCTGGATGAACCATAGGAATCCCTGCTTCCGGAATAGGTATTGTACTTTCCAGCCTGATAGTCCTTTCCTGTTTCAGACTGCTCAAATTCAACGATTCCCCATCCCGGATCGTATTCCTTCCCGAGATACTCCACGTTTTCCGAAGGAACGCCTCTCGTGATATGCCAGTCAGTCTCACCTGCGTAAAACCAGGAACTGCCCTTGTGGATATAATAACTGTTATTCAGCTTGTAATAACCGCTGCTGTACCAATGACCAACTAAAAAAGTAAATGTAAGAACACCAACAAGAAGGAGACTGAGTACTATTACAGAAACAAGGACTGGATTTGCGCGGCTTTTGTTTTTGGATACTAAACCCGTTGGCTGTGGTTTGTCACTCGTTCCGTATTCCGGTCTGCCATCCGGATAGATATCCCGTTTATGGCATTCGTCCAGCAGTTTCAGGAACAGTTCTCTGACAGCATGGGCCTCATCAGGACCGCTGTAACGGGTTGCCCGTTCTCCGTTGGCCTTGTTTTTATATACTATATACCGTCCGCCATCCTCATAAATGCCAAAGGCCCTGGCCTTCTTATAGTTTTCCCCGATAAAGAAGCGCATACGATGAAGCGGCATTCCCCGTTTTTCACAGTATGCCAGCAGTTCTTCGATCGTTTTCGGTGCCCTGTTTTCCTCTCCGCAATGCGGACAAACCTGTTCATTCTGTTCAACAAGCTGGTTACAGAACGGACAGTGTTTTTTCGATACCATAATTCTTTCTCCCTCAGCCGAGTACAGGCATTATTGTCCGCTTAACGCAAAGCGGTTCCAAAGCGTCATGCAGAACGTGACTCCCGGGTTTTCCGGCATACCGTATTCCACAAAGCCGGTTTTCTCATACTTGATGCACTTGCCGGAATCCAGCCGGATGCCAATTCTCCAGGTTTCATTCCCGTCGTCACTCCATTCACCGCTGCTTATACTGAAATTGTCCCAGCCGGTGATTCCCGCCGTCCTGATTGTTTCTCCGATAAAAGCCAGATCCTCCTCCGTCAGTTCTTTCAGGAGATGCGTTTCCCGGCTGTTGTCCAGTTCGCCCCCTATGCCTCCGTATACCGCCTTTTTTTCATAGTCAACAGCCATCCAGGTATTGTCCATTCCCAGGCCCATTTCCCAGATCAGAACGGAAATATGGCCGATATCCTCTTCCTGCAGTTTGGGGCAAGCCTGCCGGAAGATTTCCGTGTAATCCGTCTTTTCTTCTTCCGCCGATTGGTTGTCCTGCAGGATATATTCCTGGATATCGGAGGAACCTTTCTCATTTACTTGCGTTTCAGCCGCGCATCCTGCTTTGCCCTGCAGGAAACCTGCTGTCATAAAAACCGCGCAGGCAAAAACACAGGCTTGCTTCAATAGTTTTCCATGCCGTTTTATCATCTTCTCAGCCTCCCGGGCCGCAGGCACAGAGCGCCCGTTATTCCCACGGAACAGGCCTCTGCCGCATATAATAGATTTCATTGTTCTCATTCAGTGCAATCCAGGTTGTTATATCCCAGAAATCAGCATCCCGGTCTCCGTCTTCCGTCAGGTCAATCCCAAAGGTCAGTTCATCCCCTTCCGGCTTTTCTCCGTCCATATAGGTATCAACGTACCACTGGTGAAGGTTCGTGACCTGAACTGTGCTGATCGGAGAAGCATACTGGCTGTAATTCATATCAGCGTGAAAGTTCTTCGCCAGGGAATAGGTGAAGAGTTTTCCGTCCTCTGCCCTTTCCTCTTCGAGGGATTCACCGTCGTCATAGAGATGAACAAACTTTCCTGTAACAGCTGTCACCTGATGATCCGTATCATAATGCAGCTTGTTGACCACAAACGATTCATACTTCCGCCCGTTGTCCGCCGTATAGTGATACCAGTATTCCCGCAGCACAGATTCCTCATCAATCAGATGCAGGCACAGATCAATACCGCTTTCAGTAAGGTAGATGCACCGATTGTCATCCATCATCGGATCCGTATAGCGAATCCGCAGCGCCGGCAGCGGATCCGGGAACAGTCCGCTATAGATCTTTACGCCTTTCCCCGGAGACAGTACCTCCGCTGAATACAGGGTTTCCGCGTTTCTGACTGTCAGTGTATCTGTGTCCCATTCCACCTTTTCCAGCACAAAGTCTCTTGCCTCTTTCCGGCACAGAAGAACATAAGGGGGAAGGTCATCGTTCTCAAGGATGATTTCGGCAACATACTGCTGTCCTTCCTCATCATCCCGGAGAAAATCCAGCCGGAAGCCGTAGCGTTCCTCGCCAGACGGAGGAATATCCAGCGTCTTCAGCATGGATTCAAAGGTCTCCCGCCAGCCGTCCGGATCACCTGCGGGAAGGAACATCGCGAACACAACATAATCGGCGTCTTTCTGGCACCAGTTCAGCCACAGGGCTTCCACGCTTTCCGTTCCATCCTCTTTCTGCCAGAGATAGAGACTCTTGTCCATGGACAGCGCAATCTCTTCCGTGAATGAATCGTCCGCTTTCAGGTTCCGGTAGCCTTCACCTTCCCAGAACGGATGGGCAGCACCTTTCAATGCGTAACAAACCATTTTCGCGCCGGATTCCGGATCTTTGGCAGCAAACCGGATTGTCCCGCCGTCCTCTTCCCCGGTGGGCTCAGGGACTGCCTCCAGGCGTTTTTCAGGATAACGGATTGTAAAACCAAGGGGACTTCTGTAAAGCGCCATCCGTTCATAGCGCCTGCCTTCACCGGCATTTTCCTTCAGGTCATTCCAGATCAGGCAGTCATCCTCTGTAATGGAAAACACCGCTTCCCCGGTGTCTTCAATGCAGGTTCTTTCTCCGTCAGATCCCACGCCGGTCACCGCGAACTTACTGCCGCCCTCGCTGACCACGTTTCCGGTTTCGGGATCATACAATCCTTCGGAATAACACAATTCGTTCCTGGGGCCTGATCCCTGTTCTTCCACTGTGCAGTATATATATCCGCCGTAAACGTCAATCCGGATAAGCTGGTTTCCGTTCTGCCAGACGCCTTCATATTTGCCGTTATATAATGCCTCGACCGGGCCGCCGGTCCATTCCGGACTGCTGATTGTTATAATGCCCTCATCGTCTATAACGTCTATAGCCAGCGTGACATCTTTTTCTTCGGTTATCTCCCCGGTCTCTTCGTCTGTGCGGGTTCCGTTTCCTGTCAGGCACTTGTTTGCCTCATCATACCGGCACTCCAGCTCCGATTCCACAGCAAACTCTCCGTCACCCCAGTCAATGCTGACATGATACAGATCACCTTCCCGCTCAATAACCATATGAATCCCGTCATCACTCCAGACACCCTCAAATACGGGGCGGGTGTCCTCAGCTGATCCGCCTGAAAAGGTGGCCATAAGCAGGGCAGTCACAATGAAAGCAGTTATAAGCAGTTTGCAGCGGCTGGTTTTCATTTCTTTGTCCTCCTTCAGTTTTGTCCTGTGAGAATGGTCCCGGGATTCTCAGTTGTGGTTCGTCTGCGATCTTCTCTGTCAATAAGACGTATAAAAACGCTCCAGGTTCCATACCGGACGTTTGGGAATTGTTTTTCTTTTGTTCTGCCGTTTTCCTGTTCCGGCATCGTTCTGACCGGGATATCTGCAAAATGACTGTACCGCTTTTCCTGTTTGCTGGCAAGTTCTCCGTTTGTTTTATCAGCTGTCCGGCTTGTAACGACTGTAAAACTGTATTGACATATCCGTATGCTGATAATAGAATCAAAACCAGCAATATCAAGGGATTCCGAGCACATCCCGAACCAAAAAACAGCAGATGAATCTCCTCCGGCAGCGCCGGTTCTTGACAGATTATGAAAAAACGCGGGAACTTTTCATCAGGGTTCTGCGTCAAATACATAGGATTGGCCGGAAAAACAATTCATCTGACTGAAAACAGGAGGAACTGAAAATGCTGCGCAGGACTTTTATTCTTCTCACAGCGCTGGTGATGCTTTGTTCTGTCTGTCTGGGCGAAACCGCAGATACAGAAGAACGCACCCTCGGCTACACATCCCCCTTTGATTGCTGGCAGGGGCGCATCGGAAACATTGCTTTCGCGCTGCCCGCCATGCCGACGGCAGTTACGCATGAGGTGGATGTGGAAGGCTACTGGACTGACTCTGTCCAGTTCTGGGGCGACTGTATTTTCGACGGAGCGGAATTCCAGCTTCGCTCAGCCGACATTGCCCCGTGGATAGAAGGATATATTAAAGACAACCCGGAAGAAGATCCGCGAAATTGCAAATACCAGGCGCTGTATTCTTACGCGTCCATGATGCTTGCATCCTATGACGGTGAAACCAGTGTCCCGATGGTCGATGACGAGCAGGAAATGATGACCTTTACCTATACTTTTGCGGATACCCCGGACAGCACCTATCAGGCTAAATGCCTGCTGGACGGAACCCTGGCTGTCTGCCTGACAATGGAGGACTGCGATCATACAGAGGAAGCCATGTCCCGTCTTGTCCGGATGACCGAGGAGCAGCAGGCCGCCTGGGAAAGCCGCCAGCCCCAAAGAATCGATTTCTACGGTATTTCCCTCATTTTCCCCCATGAACCTGTAGTCACGGAGCAGGAAACCCTGGCCTCTGCGACCTGCTTCGCGGATGATTTTACTCGGCTGGTTGCCCAGTATTATCCAACCGAAGTGGAATTGGACGCTCCTGACGATGCGGACGATGTTCTGAACACGCTTGCCCAGCATCTGATTCATAATGTCGGCGGCGGCAATATTCTTGAAGGGACCGGCAAAAAAACGGAAAGCAACGGATACTGGACATATGATTTTGCCTTCCTGGTAGATCATGTTTTCAACGAGTACTGGCCTGATGCTTTTACCTGGCTGGCGCGGATATACTTCGGTGAAGAGGGCATCTGGTTCTTCATGTGCGATGATACCGACACCGGTCGTAATTGGATGGACTGTATCGGAGAATATGAGGAAGACCGATTCGCCAACCTGATCAAAATGAAAGGTGATATCCTGAATGCGTCCCCCAGGACGACAGACGGATCGCCGGCAACGCTCAAACAGTTCTGCAAAGATTTTACCGACCTACTGGAGTCAGGAGCAGATGGCGGCATGATCGATCAGGAAGGCGTCATGCTCGGAGACGCGATCTGGTCCGACGGGCAGTGGGTACGGGTTATGCAGTGCGGATACACATCCCTGTATTACATGGTGTTCTTCCTCTCCTCCGACAGCGAAGACGCTGTGATCAATGAGATTCATGTCATCGTGGAGGATGAGGCTGAAGAAGCGTGCTTCCCCATCCTGGCATCCTGCGGTATTCAGGCTGCCGAAGGAGCGGAAGATCCCACAATAACCGCCCTACGCGGAAAAGACGTCAAAGCCGAAGAAGCCTTCCAGTGGAAAGGCAGCCGCTATTCCGCATCACAATCAAAACTGGACAGAGGCTCAGCAAAGTATCAGTTAATGACTGTCAAAGCACTGAAACCGGCTCCCCTTGAGCATGAACCGGGTGAATGGGGCGAAAACCAACCTTTCGCTGTTCCTGCGAGAACTGTGGCCAAGTTCTGTGAAAAATGGAACTCAACAATCAATGTACTGTTTGATAATACATTAGCCATTCAGGAAATGAGCACCATGATCGCGGCTGATCTGAGTTATGTCCATATACTTGCTTTCGGAGACAATACAGTCGTTCTTCTGACAACCGAATCTGCTGATGATAACGCCGGAATCATTAAGGCACAGGTATACAGCATGACCGGCAATGCCCCGGAAACATATCTGGGTGGTCTTATGTCCCTGGTTGCGTTAACGGATATGCCTGATGATCAGCATGTCCTGATGTCTCTTATCCTGCAGGAGCATCCCCTTTGGCAGGATCTGTGTGAAATGCTGCCTATTGCAGGATGGAACGGCAAACTGTTAGTTGTGTGCGAGCATGGATCCGAAGAGGATGAATAT
>JAGAAC010000203.1 GCA_017615475.1 Clostridia bacterium | reverse complement strand
TTGTTAAGTCCTGCGGACTGAACAAACCAATTCAGAATTCACATTTCATAATTGTGATTACTGACTCCACCAGGGGGACGGTTCTCCCGGTGTACTGACCCCGGGCGACTGATCCCTTGTCATCCTGGGGTTCGGAACGCCCGGAAAAAGAGCCAGTGGCTCTTTTTCAGTGGAGAACGGGCGGCAGCCCCGGGCCACGAAGTGGGCGGTGCGAAGAGAGCGCAGCCGAAGGACCCGGTCACGCAGTCCCTCGCTGTTTTTTCTTCTTCATTCCATTATTCATTATTAATTCTTCATTATTCATTGAAAGGAGGCAATCCCATGACCCATACCCGCTTCATTCAGCGATGTGTTTCGGATTGCCCTCCTTTCCCATCCCTCCCTCCCTGGCTCTCTTCCCTGCTTTCCGCCCGCGGAATCCATACGGAAGAGGAAGCGGAGCGTTTCATGAATCCTTCTCTTACAGACCTTCATGATCCATTCCTGCTTCCCGGTATGACCGAAACAGTAAACCTGCTCCGGGAAGCTATTGCCGGAGGAAAAACGATTCTCGTCTACGGGGACTATGATGCGGACGGTATCTGTGCCGCCTCCATTCTCATGGAAGTGCTTCACGAGGAAGGAGCATCCCTCGCCTACCGCATTCCCTCCCGTCACACCGAGGGCTACGGGCTCAACGCCGATGCCGTCCGGGAAATCGCCGGAAAAGCGCAGCTCCTGATCACTGTGGACTGCGGTGTATCCAATGTGGCGGAAGTGGAACTGGCCAAAGAGCTCGGGCTGACGGTGATTATCACTGACCACCATCAGCCGCCGGAAGTGCTTCCCAAAGCCGATGTGGTCATGGATCCTCTGCTGGGTGATTATCCCTTCCCGTATCTGTGCGGTGCCGGGGTTGCGCTTAAGATCTCCCAGGCCCTCCAGGGTATGCCCGGTGTGGAGAAGCGCCTGGATCTGGCCGCGCTGGCCACTGTGGCGGATATTGTCCCCCTGCAGGATGAGAACCGGATTATCGTCCGGGAAGGTCTTCGACGCATGGAAACCACCTCCAGGCCGGGCCTGAAGGCACTGCTGGAAAATGCGGGGGTGCAGCCGCCGATTACCGCCGACCATCTCGCCTTCCGCCTCGGGCCGCGCCTGAACGCGGCCGGACGCCTGGGAGACGCGAAACTCGGTGTTCACCTGCTCCTCACGCCGGATCCGGCCAAGGCAGCCCATATAGCCGGTCTCCTGGAAGAAGCCAACCGGACCCGCCAGAACCTGGAGCGGGAAATGACCTCCGCCGCCCTGTCACAGCTGAACCTGGACGAACTGGCGGACGCGCATGTGATTATTGTTTCCGGCGAGGACTGGAATCCCGGGCTCATCGGCCTCACCGCCGGGCGCCTGTGTGAGCGGTTCCATCTTCCCGTCATCGCCCTCAGCACCCACGGAGATACTGCTGTAGGATCCTGCCGGTCCATTCCGGGAGTCAACATCTACAAAATGCTGACTGCCTGCGGAGACCTGCTGGAACGCTTCGGCGGCCATGAGCAGGCCGCCGGCCTGAATGTAAAAACAGATCTGATTCCGCAGCTCCGGGAACGCCTGGAGAAGGAAATCTCCTCTGCCGCCCCGGAAGAATGCTTCCTCCCCTCCATGGAATATGACCTGACGGTGCCCTTCCGGGTATGGACTCCCGAAACCCTGTCCCTTCTGGACCGGCTGGAACCCTTCGGCTGCGGCAATCCCCCGCCGCTCTTCCTGCTGCAGGGAGCGGAAGTACAGTCCCTCCGCCGTGTAGGCAAGGACAGTTCCCACCTGAAACTCACCGTTCTGGATGCGGATCTGACCGTCGTGGACGGGATCGCCTTTTCCCTGGGGGAAGTCGCGGATGAAGCGCCGGCGGTCCTGGATCTCCTCTACCGTCCTGTCCGCAACGATTTCCGCGGCCGCGTCTCTATTGAAGCGCAGGTCGCATGTATTAATAATTCATAATTCAGAATTCAGAATTATATATACTTCTCCCTTGCACCGCCCGCCAGCCCCCGGAGTAAACATAAATCGGAAAACATGGTATAATATAGATTATGCTTTCTGTTTTCCTTCTTCAGGAGTTGCAGAAGAGCATTATGAATCATGAATTGAAATCCGACTGAAAGGAGGATCACCGATGGCTTTTACATCCTATGAGGCAATGCCTCTGGACCAGATGCTCGGACGCATACGGAAGTATCATCCGGGTGATGGCTATAAAATCGTGGAAAAAGCCTGGAAGTTTGCTGAAAAGGCCCATGAAGGCCAGTTCCGCAAGTCCGGTGAACCTTATTTCACCCATCCCAGCCTGGTCGCGTCGATCCTGACTGAGCTGATGATTGATCCCCCTACCATCGCTGCGGGGCTTCTTCATGATACCGTTGAGGACTGTGAGGGCATCACCCTCGAGACCATCCGCACAGAGTTCGGCGATGAGGTCGCGGACCTGGTGGACGGCGTTACCAAGCTGAATAAACTGGACTTTGCCAACCGGGAGGAGGCCCAGGCTGAATCCCTCCGGAAGATGATCCTGGCTATGTCCCGGGACATCCGGGTCGTGCTGATCAAGCTGGCGGACCGCCTGCACAACATGCGCACCCTCCGCTTCCAGCCGGAAGAGCGCCGGGTGGCAATTGCCCGGGAAACGCTGGATATCTACGCTCCCCTGGCGCACCGCCTGGGCGTTTATGCCGTCAAGCAGGAGCTGGAAGACCTTTCCCTGAAATATATCGATCCGGAAGGATACAACCGCATCGTTCACCTGGTCGGCATGAAGCGCCAGGAACGGGAGGAAAGCATCCGGCTGGTCATCGATGAGCTTTCAGAGCGGCTGGACCAGCAGCATATCCGCTACAACATTGACGGCCGCAGCAAGCATTTCTATTCCATCTACCGCAAGATGATCCTCCAGCAGAAAACCTTTGACCAGATCTATGACCTGATCGCCATCCGGGTTATTGTGGATACCGTTCCGGACTGCTACACTGTCCTCGGTATTGTCCATACCCTGTGGAACCAGGTCCCCGGCCGGTTCAAGGATTATATTTCCGTGCCAAAGGCCAACATGTACCAGTCCCTCCACACCACGGTGGTGGGCGGACGCAAGATTCCCTTCCCCTTCGAAGTGCAGATCCGTACCTGGGAAATGCACCGCGTCGCGGAATTCGGTATCGCGGCTCACTGGCGCTACAAGGAAGGCGCTGACCGCCAGGACAACCTGGACCACAAGCTCTACTGGGTCCGGCAGATGCTGGACTGGCAGACAGAAACCCGGGATTCCCGCGAATTCCTGGATACCCTGAAGACGGACCTGTTCTCTGAGGAAGTGTTCCTCTTTACCCCCAAAGGAGACGTTATCTCCATGCCCAAGGGGGCCACTCCCCTGGACTTCGCCTACCGTATCCACTCCGCCGTCGGCAACCAGTGTGTCGGTGCGAAGATTAACGGTAAAATCGTTCCCCTGGATACCCCGCTGGAAACCGGCGACCGGGTGGAAATCCTGACGTCCGCGTCCTCCCGCGGCCCGGGCACTGACTGGCTCCGCATCTGTAAGACACCCCAAGCCAAGGCCAAGATCCGCCAGTTCCTGAAGAAGACGCTCAAGGAAGAGAACGTTGAAACCGGCCGTGCCATGATTGAAAAGGAATGTGCGCGCCGCGCCGTCCGCCTTTCCGACATTGCCAAGCCCGAATACTACGAACCGATCCTCAAACGTACCGGTTTCGCCGATTTCGATGATATCTGCGGTGCCGTCGGCTACGGCGGTATGGCCGCTGTCTATGTGGTCACCCGCCTGATCGAGGAGCAGAAGGCAAAGGAACAGCCTGCGCAGACCGTGCAGACCGTGGAAGACATGGTCTCGGAGGAAAAGCGGCTCAGCCAGCACCGTGCGCATCACGGCATTGTCCTGACCGGCAGCGAGGATCTGGATATCCCGGTCCGCTTTGCCAAGTGCTGCAGTCCGGTTCCCGGAGACGAGATTGTGGGCTATATCACCCGCGGACGCGGTGTCACCATCCACAAGGCAGAGTGCGTCAATGCCGCTGCGGGCGAGCAGGAACGCCGTATCCCCGTGGAATGGGCCAGCGACGGCGGAGATACCTTCTATGCCACCATCACCATCCTGGCTTACAACCGGGTGAATATGCTCAGCGAAATCGCCACCATCATCGGGGAAAACGGGGTTTCCATCCGTGCCGCCTCGATCCAGAGCGATGACAAGACCCGCATCTCCACCCTCCGCCTGACCCTGGATGTCCATTCCCGTGAGGAAATGGATAAAGTCATCCAGGCCCTCCGCAATAAGTCTGATATTCTTGATGTTTACAGAGCAACGAAATAATCGTTGCTCTGTAAACAACTCTTCACTTTTCACTGGAATCTCCAAACTTTTAACTCCTAACTCCTACCTCCTACTTCCTAACTCCTCCCTCCCTGAAAGGAGCCTTTATGCGTGCAGTAGTTCAGCGTGTTACCAACGCTTCCGTCACCGTTGAGGGTGAAACCGTCGGGGCTGTCGGCCCTGGTCTCATGGTCCTCATCGGTGTTTCCAAAGAGGATACAGAAAAGGACCTCAAATACATCACGGAGAAAGTGATGAACCTCCGCGTTTTTGACGATGAGAACGGTGTCATGAACCGCTCCATTCTGGATGTGGGCGGAAGCATTCTTGCAGTGTCCCAGTTCACGCTTTACGGCGATGCCCGGGGCGGCCGCCGGCCCTCCTACTTCCGGGCCGCGAGCCCGGAACCGGCCAATGAACTGTATGAAAAGGCGGTGGCCTTCTGGCGGGACCAGGGTATCCACGTGGAAACAGGCCGTTTCCGCACAGAGATGAAGGTCTCCCTCGTCAATGACGGCCCGGTCACAATATTATTGGACAGTGAAAAGGTGTTCTGACGAACACCTTTTTTCACTGTCCAATAACAATGAATAATTAAGAATGAACAATTAACAATTATATATACTTCGGGATTGCCGGATATTAGTTCAAAAAAACAGCATCTTCAGATGCTGTTTTCTCCGCCATTATTAATTGTTAATTGTTAATTATTCATTGAGAAAAAGTTCCCTTTTTCTCCTTACCATTTCTTCCGTTCGCGTCAGATAATCATGAATATTGCTCACGTTCGGAGCACGGGTAATATGCCCTTCCTCCGGCCAGATCCGCTTGGATATGCCGCCTGCTCCCATGGCGAGAATATGACTGGTTTCCTCCATGATATCCACGTTATACAGGCAGGCGTGCCCCGGCAGGGCATAACCTGTATTTTCCAGGTTTCCGGCCATGTATTTCTGCTTATACAGGTAATAGGGCACCATGCCCATTCCCCGGGCTGTTTCCCGCCCTGTCTCCACCATACGGGCAGTCATATCTCCGTCCGGCAGCGGATGGTTTTCCAGGCTCATCCGGGAAGACCGCTTGATGGCCAGCGTATGCACAGTCAGGCTTTCCGGCTTCAGCTTACGGGCTTCCTCCATCGTACGGGCAAAGTCCGCCTCATTTTCTCCCGGCAGGCCGGCAATCACGTCCATGTTGATATGGGAAATCGCTTCCTCCCGGGCCAGTGCATAGGCATCCCGCACCTGCTGCGCTGTATGTGCCCGTCCGATGATCTCCAGCGTCCTGTCATTCATCGTCTGGGGATTGATGGATATCCGGCCGATACCGGCGTTTTTGATAGCCCGCAGCTTCCCCCGCGTCAGCGTGTCCGGCCGGCCGGCTTCCACGGTGTATTCCGCCGCTCCGGGGAAGCAGGAAGCAATCTCCGCCATCAGCTGTTCAAAAGCGCCTTCCGGCAGGGCTGTCGGCGTGCCGCCGCCCACATACAGAGCCCGGAGTTTTCTTCCGCTCTCTTTCAGGATGTCCCTGCAGGCCCGCATTTCGCTGGTCAGCGCCGCCATATAAGGCGCCACAAGTTTCCCGTCCCCGATCTCACCGGAGGAAAAGGAGCAGTAGGCACACCGTGTCGTACAGAAAGGAATGCCGATATAGACATCCATCCAGGCATCGCCCGGGGCGGGAAGTTTTCCCTGTTCCGCCGCGATTTCCGCCAGCAGCGCAGCCCGGTCAGGTGCTACGTCAAACTCCTGTTCAAGCCGTAAAACGGCCTCTTCCGCGGTCAGTCCCTCTCCCAGGGCTTCCAGCATCAGATGGGTTGGCCGAACGCCCGTCAGGCTGCCCCAGGGCGGACGGATTCCCGT
>JAGAAC010000202.1 GCA_017615475.1 Clostridia bacterium | reverse complement strand
TCCCCGGACATTTTTTCCAGCACCCGGTAGACTGCATTGTCGAAGACAGCGTAGGCTTTACAGAGAAAGACACCGATCGTCTTGCGCTTTCCGGCAATCAAAATTGTCAACTCCCTTTTCAGGCACAAAAGAAAACGAGAAGGAAAAAACGGACACAAAAGTTACATAAGATATCATTCTATAATTAAATACGTAATTCCTTCTTCAATTAATAAATATTTTTTATATATTTATAGAATTGCAGAGAGATCAGTTTTATACAATTACAGGACTTTCTTCAGGAAATCCTGTGTACGCTGCTCTTTAGCCGATGTGAAAATTTCAACCGGAGTGCCTTCTTCCACGATTTTACCCTCATCAAAGAAGAGAACCCGGTCAGCCACTTCCCGTGCGAAACCCATTTCATGGGTTACACAGACCATGGTCATACCGCTCTTCGCGAGTTCCTTCATTACATCGAGTACTTCACCCACCATCTCCGGATCCAGAGCGGAAGTGGGTTCATCGAACAACATCACTTCGGGTTCCATACAGAGGGCACGTACAATGGCAATGCGCTGCTTCTGCCCGCCGGAAAGCTGGCTGGGGTAGGCATATGCGCGGTCTGCCAGGTTGACACGTTCCAGCAGAGCCATAGCTTTTTGTTCTGCTTCCTCTTTGCTCTTTTTCAGCAGCTGAACCGGCGCGAGCGTCATGTTTTTCAGAACGGTCATATGCGGGAAAAGGTTGAAATGCTGGAACACCATCCCCATCTTTTGCCGGTGGATATTGATGTTTACCTTTGGATCGGTAATGTCAGTTCCCTCGAAGGTAATCGTGCCGCCGGTGGGCATCTCCAGGAGATTCAGGCAGCGCAGGAAGGTGCTCTTGCCGCTGCCGGAGGGGCCGATTACCACCAGCACTTCTCCTTTATGGATGTCAGTGGATACGCCGTCCAGCGCCCTGATATTTCCGGCTCCGAAATGCTTCTGCAGATCTTTTACGGATATGATGACTTCATTGTTTTTCAGTTCAGTGGTCACTGCTGCGCAGCCTCCTTTCCAGCTTGCCGACCAGCCATGTGAAGAACATGACCATGATCAGATAAATAACTGCCACAGCAATCAGCGGCATAAATGCGGAATAGGTGACACCACGGATGATATCACCGCCTTTGGTCAGGTCCTTAACCGCCACATAACCGGAAACGGAGGTTTCCTTCAGCAGGACGATAAACTCGTTCGCGAGGGCAGGCAGTACGCTCTTCATGGCCTGCGGGATGATAATATGCCGCATGGTCTGGACGTAGTTGAAGCCCAGGCTGCGCCCGGCTTCCAGCTGACCGCGGTCAACGCTCATGATGCCGCCGCGGATGATTTCCGCCACATAGGCGCCGCTGTTGATACCGAATGCCAGCATCGCGATCAGGACACCGTTGCGCGAGGAGGCGAAAATAATATAGTACATGATCATCAGCTGGATGACTACGGGCGTCCCGCGGATGACGGTCAGGTACACTTTGCATATTCCGTTGAAGAAACCCAGGATCATTTTTCCGGGCCCCCGGCGCATATTCTCACTGTTCTGGTCCCAGGTGGAACGGACGGTGGCGACCAGAATGCCGATCATAATACCCAGGATCACTGCTGCCAGTGTAATCTCCAGGGTGACCGCCAGACCGTTGAGCAGGTAATTCCAGCGGCTGTCATCCAGGAAGTTCAGCTTAAAATCCGCGGCCAGCTGACTGATCTGCTTTCCGGGCGTGATTTTCGAGACTGCCGCATTCAGCAGTTCCAGAACTTCGTTTTCCTCCCGGTCTGCAGGCATGGCGGCAGTCACTTTGAAACAGGCGTCCTCATAGGGGGATGCAACAAACGCGGTAGAAATATATCCTTCGTCTGTAAGTACAGTACTGACGGTTATGCCCGGGTCGGACTGGTCCGCTCCGGCAATGTCTCCGACGGATGACAGGACAACACCCTCGTCATATTCCCGAACGCCCGGTTTCCAGGCATAGGGTTCCACAGTGACAACGCCGGGATTCTGTTCCGGCTTTTTACCGACGAATACGAAGTTGGTCGTAATCGGATCTCCGTCCGTATCCTCCGCACTGCTGACAGACTTGTAATCCCTTGTCGGCGCCGCAACATCGCCGAGCTTGACATAGGTCACGTTTCCGTCTTCCACGGTGGTGCCGACCAGCCAGGTGGGTTTGATTCCCCTGACTTTCCCGTTTTCGATTTTCAGGACATCCGCGTGGTAAAAGGAGGTGAAATATACAACAACAGCGATGACGGCGACCGCCGCCAGCGCAAGGAGGCATTTCAGACCTTTTCTGCTCTTGCTCTTCATGAAGTTCCTCTCAAACAAGCAATCGGGAGCGAAAGATCGCTCCCGGATTGCGTCCTGGTCAAAAAATGATTATTCAGCGGGGATGTACTTGGCGATGATGGAGGCGACAGTGCCGTCTTCAATCAGTTCCTTCAGAGCGGCGTTGATCTTGTCCAGCAGCTCGGTGTTCTCCAGGTTCACGCAGATTGCGTATTCTTCTTCCGCATAGGTGGAATCCAGGATCTTCAGGCCTTCGTTGGCTTCAACATATGCCTTGGCGGGCTCGTTGTCAATGATGACGCAGTCCACCTTGCCCTTCTTCAGGGCTTCCACGGCATCCGCACCGACGGCATACTTGGATACACGTTCATCGCCGAACTCATCCGTGCAATAGATATCACCCGTGGTGGAATCCTGTACGCCGATCTTCCATTCGGCGCCTTCCGCGGCCAGGTCTTCATAGCATGTGATTTCGGAATCTTCCTTTACGATGATCGCCTGGATGCCGGTGGCGTAGGTATCAGAGAAATTCACGCTCTGGAGACGCTCTTCCGTCACGGTCATGCCGGCCATGCCGAAGTCGATCTTGCTTTCGGTAACAGCGGGGATGATTGCCTTGAATTCCATGTCCATAATTTCCAGTTCCATGCCCAGCTTCTCAGCGATTGCGGCAGCGATCTCAGCATCGATGCCGACGATTTTGCCGTCTTCATAATACTCGTAGGGCGGGAAGCTTGCGTTTGTACCCATGGTCAGGGTTTCAGCCGCGGCAGCGGCGATCGTGCCGAGCATCATCAGGGCAACCAGCAGAGCGATCAGTTTCTTCATTTTATTCAGCCTCTCTTTCTCATTCGGG
>JAGAAC010000201.1 GCA_017615475.1 Clostridia bacterium | reverse complement strand
GTGAAGAGTTAAGAGTTGGATTTCGAAGCCTTTCTGGCTTCGTAATCCTCCAGGGCAGATTTGATAGCCTCCTCCGCCAGGACAGAACAATGGATCTTGTGGGCGGGGAGACCGTCCAGGGCTTCGGTGACGGCCTGGTTGGTCAGCTTGCTGACCTCGGACAGGGGCTTGCCCTTAATCATCTCTGTCGCCATGGAGCTGGAAGCGATGGCACTGCCGCAGCCGAAGGTTTCGAATTTAACGTCTTCAACAATATCATCTTTGATCTTCAGGTACATCTTCATGATGTCCCCGCATTTCGCGTTGCCGACTTCACCGATCGCATCGGCATCCTCGATGATACCGAGATTCCTGGGATGAAGGAAATGATCCATTACTTTTTCACTGTACAGTGCCATATTGCTATCCTCCCGAATTACAGAATATAGGGTCTTTTTCCGCTCTGCAGATCCCGCCATACCGGTGAGAAACCGCGCAGGTAAGTAACAACGTCTTTGACGGCGGAGATGATGTATTCCACATCTTCCGGGGTGTTTTCCCGCCCCAGTGTCAGGCGCAGGGAACCATGGGCCACATCATGGATCCGGCCGATGGCCAGCAGCACATGGCTGGGATCCAGGGAACCGGAGGTGCAGGCACTGCCTGAGGAAGCGCTGATGCCCTTCTCATCCAGCAGGAGGAGGAGGGATTCTCCCTCGATGCCTTCAAAGCAGAAGTTTACGTTGCCGGGGAGCCGCTTCTCCGCGTCTCCGTTGAGGGCGGAATGGGGAATCTCTTTCAGTCCGCAGATCAGCCGGTCTCTGAGGATTGTGAGGCGGGAGGCTTCCGAAGCCCGTTCAGCCACGGTTTCCTTCAGGGCTGCGGCCATGCCGACAATGCCGGGGAGGTTCTCGGTTCCGGCGCGGCGTCCGCGTTCCTGGGCACCGCCGTCAATCAGCGATGTAAGGGGTACACCCTTGCGGGCATAGAGGAAGCCGACACCCTTGGGACCGTGAAATTTATGGGAGGAGGCGGAAAGATAATCAATGTTTTCCGTCTGGACATCAATGGCAAGCGGACCGACGGCCTGAACCGCGTCCGTATGGAAGAGCACCTGATGTGCCCGGCAGACGGCGCCGATTTCCCGGATGGGCTGGATTGTTCCTATTTCATTATTGGCATACATGATTGTGACAAGGCAGGTGTCCGGACGGATCGCCGCTTCGACCTCTTCCGGAAGAACGATCCCGTTCTCATGTACGGGCAGAAGGGTCACGTCAAAGCCTTCCAGCTTCAGGGTGTTCAGCGTGTGCAGCACGGCATGATGCTCGAAGGCGGAGGAAATGATATGGGTCTTTCCTTTTTTCTTTCCGGCGAGGGCTGCGGAACGGATGGCCTGGTTGTCAGCTTCGGAACCGCCGGAAGTGAAATAAATCTCCCGCGGCTGGGCGTTGATCACGGAGGCGACTTCCTCCCGCGCATGCTCCAGGGTTTCCTTTGCCTGCTGTCCGATGCGATACAGGCTGGAAGGATTGCCGTATTCCTCCCGCATACATCGGGTCATGGCGTCGATGGCCGCCTCACTCATGGCAGTTGTCGCGGCATGATCGGCGTAAATGCTCATTCGGGTTACTCCTTTACCATACATACTTCGGGGATCCATAGGAGATTATATTTCCTTTAACCTACTATGTCAATAGGAGAAAGAGAGCCGTAGAATGAATTGAGTGAAGATCTGCCGGAAGGTGAACCTTGACAACCCACTTACCCTACGGTAAAATAGGTAAAAACTGTTTGGAGGATGAGTGTATGATCTCCACGAAAGGCCGTTACGCACTGCGGGTTATGATTGACCTGGCGGAAAATGAGAAGGGCCAGCCGGTGCCGCTGAAGGATATTGCGGAACGGCAGGGTATCTCCAAGAAGTACCTGGAGATCATCGTGAAGGACCTGGTCGACGGCAAGCTGGTAAAGGGTGCCAGCGGCAAGGGCGGCGGCTATGTGCTGCTGCGGAAACCGGAAGAGTATTCCATCGGGGAGATTGTGGAACTGATGGAAGGAACGCTTGCACCGGTGGCCTGCCTGCAGAAGGACGCGGAAGAATGTCCGCGGTATGCCAGCTGCGTGACGCTGCCGCTGTGGCAGGAACTGGATCAGCTGGTCCATGATTATCTGTACCAGAAGAAGCTGAGCGAGCTGGTCCGTAAAGCATAATACTCCGGATGAGATATTTACTTTATATGACATGCGGAGACAAGAAATCACAAGAAAACACCCTTTGCTGAATCGGCAAAGGGTGTTAGTTTATCAGGGATGAGTAATCAGGCTTCGGTCAGGCGGCGCATAATCTCCTGATAGGCTTCCTCGACACCGCCCATGTCACGACGGAAGCGGTCCTTGTCCAGCTTTTCGTTGGTTTCGCTGTCCCACAGGCGGCAGGTGTCGGGGCTGATTTCATCGGCCAGGACGATGGTGCCGTCGGACAGGCGGCCGAACTCCAGCTTGAAGTCCACGAGGGTCACACCAACGTGCTTCCAGATCGCCTTCAGCTCTTCGTTGACGGCGAAGGCGTACTTCTTGATGGTTTCGATTTCTTCTTTAGTGGCAAGCTTCAGGGCCAGGGCGTGATACTCGTTGATCAGGGGATCGCCCAGGTCGTCGTTCTTGTAGGAGAACTCGATGGTCGGCGCGTCGAAGCGGATGCCTTCCTCTACACCGTAGCGCTTGGAGAAAGAGCCGGCGGAGATGTTACGGATGATGACTTCCAGCGGAACGATGGAAACTTTTTTCACGAGGGTTTCCCGCTCGCTGAGTTCCTTTACGAAATGGGTGGGAATGCCTTTCTTTTCGAGCCGCTGCATCAGCAGGTTGCTCATGTGGTTGTTGATAACACCCTTGCCCTGAATGGTACCCTTTTTCAGGCCGTTGAAAGCGGTTGCGTCGTCCTTGTAATCGACGATCAGCAGTTCGGGATCATCCGTGCTGAAAACCTTCTTGGCCTTTCCTTCATAAAGCTGTTCACCCTTGATCATGCCTGCGTCCTCCCGCGTGATTTTTTACGGGAGAATTATACTGCACAGGGGAAGAATGTCAAGGGTTCTGACGGTTCCTTCTTTGTATCATAGAGCACTTTGGGGTATACTCTAACAATGATAGAATCCGAAGGGAGAAAAATGACCGGAATGCACAAAATTGATCATGAACACAGGGGCTTCATGCTGGATGTATGCCGGCATTTTATGCCCCCGGATGAAATAAAGAAACTGCTGCAGGCGGCGGCGGTGCTGAAGCTGAACCGGATGCACTGGCATCTGACGGATGACCAGGGATGGCGGATCGAGATCGGTAAATATCCGCTGCTGACAGAAAAAGGCGCCATGCGGGGCAGTTCCTTCTTCGGCGGAACACCCGAGACCGAACGGAACAGCGGGTTTTATACCCGGGAGGAAATCCGGGAGATTGTGGCGTATGCCAGGGATCTCGGGATTGAGATTATTCCGGAAATTGAAATACCGGGCCACGCGGCTGCCATGCTGGCTGCTTATCCGCACCTGGGCTGCAGACGCGGGGAGACGGGGCACTGGGAGGAAAAGGTGGAAATATCCGGCGGGATCTTTCCGGCACTGGTCTGCGCCGGCAAAGAGGAAACACTGGACTTCCTGAAGGATGTCCTGGACGAGGTGACGGAGCTGTTTCCCTTTCCGTCAGTGCATATCGGCGGGGACGAGGCCCTGAAGTTCCGCTGGCGGCGGTGCCCGGACTGCCAGAGACGAATCCGGGAAACGGGCCTGCAGTCGGAGGATGATCTGCAGCGCCGGCTGCTGATGCAGATCGGGGAATACCTGGCCGGAAAGGGGCGGAAAACCATCGTATGGAATGACGTCCTGGCAGGCGGCCCGCTGCCGGCACACTTTATTGTGCAGCAGTGGATGGGCGGCCGGGAGGAGACCCTCGCCTTTATGAAGAACGGCGGTACGGTGATCCGCTCGGATACCGGCAGTTTCTACCTGGATTACTGCTACGGCAGGATTGACGTGAAACGCATTTATGAAACACCCCGGGTGCCGGAGTACGCTAAAGGAATGGAGAAACAGATCCTGGGAGTGGAATGCCCTCTGTGGACAGAACGGATT
Organism: Clostridia bacterium; assembly: GCA_017615475.1. Taxonomy (GTDB): domain Bacteria; phylum Bacillota; class Clostridia; order Christensenellales; family Aristaeellaceae; genus Aristaeella. The sequence goes on along the minus strand of JAGAAC010000201.1, from coordinate 10,432 downwards.
GCAAGCCTGGAGCGGGCGGCCTGGCAGCTGTTTCCGCGGCTGGCGGCAGCAAGCCTGAAAATGTCCGGAGAGGATCTTCCCTGGGAAACTTTCCGGGAGAAAGTGAAGACGCTGGAAGCGGAACTGGAAGCAAAGACCGGGCTGAAAGGAGCGCCTGAGGAACTGTGGGACATGGACCCGGAGGCGGCAGAAGCGGACCGGAGAGCGGAACAGGAGACAATCTTTTCCGGAAAAGCGGAGGCTTATGAACGGAAGGAACGGATGATTGTTTCGCTAGATGCCGCGGAACGGCTGGCGGAGAGTCTCGGAATTGACCGGGCGTTTGTGCTGAAGGGCGGAGACAGCGTGTGGGCGGAGATTCAAGGGATGGAGGCGCCGGACAATGACGATGGCGCCGGTATCCTGATCCGCCAGCTGATGATTGCCGCTGACAGCCGGAAATACGGCGCGTGGAAGGACATTCCGGAAGAAATCTGGATGGAGACCATGAAGTGTTTTCCCCGGTTCATCGCGGAGCACAGGCGGTCCTACGGCCGGGACGGATTTGACCGGTACGGGTGGACGACGCGCCAGATCGGGGCAAAGCTGTTCCGGATCGGTGAACTGGAATATGAGATGACGGATGAGAATGAAAGAGGCAGAAAAGAAATCGGCCTGCATATACCGTCAGATGCCCGGCTGGAAGCGGATCGCCTGAATGATTCATTGCGGGAGGCGGATGCTTTTTTCCGGACATATTATCCGGAGTGGGCGGACGCCCCGCGAACCTGCGAAAGCTGGCTGCTTTCACCGGTCCTGAAGGAACTTCTGCCTGAAGGATCAAGGATCCTGAAGTTCCAGGATGCGTTTGACCTGCTGGAAACCCTGCCGGAGGATGACGCCGCGCTGGAGTGGGTGTTTTATGTGGCCGAGGGCCAGCGGGAAGGACTGGATATCCGCGGACTGCCGGAAAACACCTCGCTGCAGCGGAAAATGAAGGCGATGATGCTGAAAGGCAGGAAACCGGGTGCTGCCGCGGGAGAACTGAAACGGCAGTTTTAACTTGACAGGAAAGGCTTGTGGTGGTAGCATACGGGCAGCAGGGCAAGGGCGTCAGGCAGACGTTGTGCCCTGCGCTCTTTTTTTGATTTTTCTGAGCATTCAGGGACAGTCATAAAGAGCGCAAAGAGACCAGTGAAGAGTGAAGAGAGACCAGTGAAGAGTGCAGAGTTGTCACTCCTGTGTTTGTGATTGCGATAAGAAGGAGCGAATCGTGACATGTGCGGAATAGTTGGTTATACGGGGCATGTACAGGCTGCGCCGATCCTGCTGGACGGGCTGGCCCGGCTTGAGTACCGCGGCTATGATTCAGCCGGACTGGCTGTGCGCAACGGAAGCGATCCGGCGGAGGTTGTGAAAGCCACCGGAAAGCTGTACCACCTGGCGGACAAGACGGACCAGGGACGCGCACTTCCGGGTACCTGCGGCATCGGCCATACCCGGTGGGCAACCCACGGGGATCCCAGCATGGTGAACGCGCATCCGCATGTGAGCGGCAACTGCACCGGCTCCGGCTGCGGTCCGGTGGAGAGCGATGTGGTGGGCGTACATAACGGCATCATTGAGAATTTCACGGAGCTGAAGGAAAAGCTGCTCCGGCATGACTATACCTTCTACAGCGATACCGACACGGAAGTGGCGGTGAAGCTGGTGGATTACTACTATAAGAAATACAAGATCGGGCCGATCGACGCGATTACCAGGGCCATGGTCCGGATCCGGGGAAGCTATGCCCTGGCGCTGATGTTCAAAGATTATCCGGACGAGATTTTTGTGGCCCGGAAGGATTCCCCGCTGGTCATCGGCACGGCGGACGGCGCTTCCTACCTGGCATCGGATGTGCCTGCCATCCTGAAATATACCCGGAATGTGTACTACATCGACAACCTGCAGGTTGGCCGGATCAGCGCCGGAGAGGTGAAGTTCTACGACCTGAACGGCGATGAGGTGCAGCTTCCGCTGACAGAGATCACCTGGGATGCTGCCGCGGCGGAAAAGGACGGCTATGAGCATTTCATGCTCAAGGAAATCCATGAGCAGCCCAAAGCCGTGCGGGATACGCTGAACAGCCTGGTGAAGGACGGAAAGATTACCCTGAGTGAAACCGGACTGACCGATGAGCAACTCCGCCGGATCAGCCGGGTTGATATTGTGGCATGCGGTTCCGCCTGGCACGTGGGTATGGCTTCCCAGTATGTGATTGAGGATCTGGTGAAGATTCCGGTCCGGGTGGAGCTGGCAAGCGAATACCGGTACCGCAGCATTCCCGTGGCACCGGATACGCTGGTGATTGTGATATCCCAGAGCGGTGAAACCGCGGACAGCCTGGCTGCCCTGCGGGTGGCGAAGGAACGCGGAGCCATGACACTGGCTGTGGTCAACGTGATCGGCTCCACGATTGCCAGGGAAGCGGACCACACGCTGTATACGCTGGCAGGACCGGAAATCGCGGTGGCGACGACCAAAGCCTACAGCGCCCAGCTGATTGCCATGGACGTGCTGGCAGTGCAGATGGCCGCAGTGAAGGAACAGATTACGGAAGAACAGGTTTCCGGCTTCCTGGAAGCACTTGCGGCAATTCCGGACCAGATCGGCCGGGTGCTGGAGGAAAAACAGCGGCTGCAGTGGTTTTCCTCCAAAATCGCGAACACACATGATATTTTCTTCATCGGCCGGGGGCTGGATTACGCGATCAGCCTGGAAGGCAGCCTGAAGATGAAGGAAATCAGTTATATTCATTCCGAGGCTTATGCGGCGGGCGAACTGAAACACGGAACGATCAGCCTGATTGAGCAGAACACGCTGGTTATCGGTGTGCTGACACAGGGGAACCTGTTTGAGAAGACCCTGAGCAATATGCTGGAGTGCAAGAGCCGCGGAGCCTATCTGATGGGACTGACAACAAACGGGAACTTCTCCGTGGAGGATTCGGTAAACTTTACGGTTTATGTGCCGAAGACGGATGAGCATTTTATCGCGTCCCTGGCAATTGTTCCCCTGCAGCTGCTGGGATATTACACCAGCGTGAACAGGGGCCTGGATGTGGATAAGCCGAGGAACCTGGCCAAGAGCGTGACGGTCGAATGACATGAAACATGTCATTCGACAATGCAGAATTCAGAATGCAGAATGCTGCGATCGCCGTTACCAAAGCCGCTTCACGCCTTTGACGGCTGTAGCATGGGAGTTGTTACCCAAATCATAGATTTGGACAACTCCTCAACAATAAATACTGAAGAGGATATGAGTATGACGAAGTACATTTTTGTTACAGGTGGTGTGGTTTCCGGACTGGGTAAGGGGATTACGGCCGCGTCCCTCGGACGACTTCTGAAAGCCCGGGGAATCAAGGTGGCGGCACAGAAACTGGATCCGTATATCAACGCGGATCCCGGCACCATGAGCCCTTATCAGCACGGTGAGGTATACGTGACCGAAGACGGCGCGGAGACCGACCTGGATCTGGGACACTATGAACGGTTCATTGATGAGGACCTGAACAAGTATTCCAACCTGACCACCGGCAAGGTCTTTGCCAATGTCCTCCGGAAAGAACGGGAAGGCGGATATCTGGGTTCCACGGTACAGATCATTCCGCATATTACTGACGAAATCAAGCGGTTTATCTACCGGGTCGGCGAGAAAACCGACGCGGATGTGGTCATCACGGAAATCGGCGGTACGATCGGCGATATTGAAAGCCAGCCCTTCATTGAGGCGATCCGTGAGGTGGGCCTGGAGGTAGGCCGGGAGAACGCGCTGTATATTCATGTGACGCTGGTGCCTTACCTGAAGGCCAGCGGAGAACATAAATCCAAGCCCACGCAGCACAGCGTGAAGGAAATGCAGGGCATGGGAATTTCCCCGAACATCATCGTGCTGCGGACCGATGAGAAGATCACCGACGAGACGATCTTCACCAAGATCGCGCATTTCTGCAACGTGAAGGACGACTGCGTGATTGAAAATACCACGCTGCCGACACTGTACGCGGCTCCCCTGATGCTGGAAAAGGCCGGACTGGCCGCGGTGGCCTGCCGGGAACTGGGACTGAAATCCCCGGCGCCGGACCTGAAGGACTGGGAAGACCTCGTGGAGCGGATCCAGCACCAGACCCGGAAGGTAAAGATCGGCCTGGTCGGCAAATATGTGCAGCTGCATGACGCGTATCTGTCTGTTGCGGAAGCCCTGCGGCATGCGGGATACGCGCAGGATGTGAAGGTGGAGATCGAGTGGATCGACTCCGAGCGCCTGAATGAGGAAACTGTTGAGGAAATCCTGAGCCCCCTGCAGGCGGTTATTGTGCCAGGCGGTTTCGGCGGCCGGGGCATCGAGGGAATGATCCTGGCGGCCAAGTGGGCGCGGGAGCATCATGTGCCCTATTTCGGCATCTGCCTGGGTATGCAGATCGCGGTCATCGAATTTGCCAGGAACGCGGCCGGGCTGGAAGGCGCAAATTCCCGGGAGTTTGACGAGAAGGCACCGTACCGGGTGATTGACTTTATGCCGGGACAAAACGATGAAATCGACAAGGGCGGCACCCTGCGCCTGGGCCGGTATCCCTGCATCCTGAAAGAGGGAACGGTGATCGCAAAGTGTTACGGGGAAACCCGGATCGGTGAACGTCACCGCCATCGCTATGAGTTTGCCAACGAATACCGTGAGACGCTGGAAAAGGCAGGACTCGTCCTGTCCGGTATGTCTCCGGATGAACGGCTGGTGGAAACGGTGGAAATTCCGGGCGAAGAGTTCTTTGTTGGCGTACAGTTCCATCCGGAATTCAAGAGCAGGCCGAACAAACCGCATCCGCTGTTCTATGGTTTTGTGGCAGCCGCTGTGAAAAATATCAAATAACAACGCACGGATGAAGAATCTCCCTGAAAAGGGAGATTCTTCCATTTTGGCCGAAAATACAGGCACAAGTTGTCAGACAAATACAATAATCAGTTGCATTTGCAAACAAATTTGCAATTTAGAGTTGCATAAAACGGGAAAAAGGTGCATAATCGACAAAACAGAATGTAATCATAAGGCAGGCAGATATGGATTTTTTTCTGAATTTTCTGCATCAGAAGGTCCCCCAGGACAGGAAGGATATTCCTGTTTATTACCGTACAGCACTGACATCCGGTGAAGTTTTGCTGGTTGTGTATTTCGTTATATGCTTTTTTCTGTTTCCCCTGATCAATGACGGACGGTGGGAATGGAGCCCGCTGCTGTTCACGCTCCTTTCCGGATGCTGCCTGTGGATGCTGAAACGCGGTGGCGTGAGAGTTAACCTGATTAAATACACCGTGGTATGTATCGGCTGGGTCTGCTGGAATGTGAGATATTTCGGCTGGAACAGCGGCGTTCAGCATATGATGACCCTGATCCTGGTTTTTGTCTTTTTCAATGTATATGATAAGCCGGTCAGCAAACTCCTGTGGTTTCTGGCGATTCTGACGATTCGTGTATCCCTGTTCTATGTGTCCCAGATGCTCGATCCCCTGTACAGGATGAACACCATAGCCAGCACCATTTACCAGACCTTAAACACGATTGCGTTTTTCCTGATGCTGGCATGCGCCTGTATTGTCTTCAGCACAAGCATCCAGGAAACGGAACGTCAGCTGAGGCTGAGAAACCAGATCCTGTATAAGGAGGCCGGTACAGACGCGCTGACGGGACTGCCGAACCGCCGGACGATGATTGAACAGATTGAACAGTACAGCAGGAATAAAAGCAGGATCTTCTGTGTGGCGATTGCGGACCTGGACTTTTTCAAGCAGGTGAACGATACCTACGGACACAAGTGCGGGGACTATACGCTGACGCGGCTGACAACGCTGTTCAAGGAACACGCGCTGGGACGGTACAGTGTTTGCCGGTGGGGCGGTGAGGAATTCTGCTTTTTCCTGCCTGAAATGAACCTGGACCAGGCGGGCGAAGTCATGAATGATCTGTGCGCTGAAGTAAGGAAGATGAAGCTGTTGTATGAAGGCAATGAATTCTCCATAACGCTCTCTATCGGCGTAGAGGAATATGATTTTGTTTCCTCCCTGGATGCGATGCTGGACGCGGCGGACGAGAAGCTGTACGAGGCGAAAAACACCGGACGAAACAGGGTCGTTGTGTAATGCCTCAGGCATTACACAATGCACAATGCATAATGCATAATGAAAAATGGCAGATCCTCTGTTCGGGGTCTGCTTTTTTGTATGGATGATTGAGGTTCCGAGTATTGAAATATAAGGGAAAAAGAGAGATAATATCACCCGGAAGGTGACAACAGATGAAACAGGAGGAATTCCAGACCGCGGCTACGCGGGTTTCGCTGGTGAGCATGGTCACAAACGTGGTCCTGACACTGCTGAAACTGGCCGCCGGTCTGGTTGCTCATTCAGGAGCCATGATCAGTGACGCGGTTCATTCCGCATCTGATATTTTCAGCGGTGTGATTGTGCTGATCGGTGTCAAAATCTCATCCAAGGAACCGGATGAACAGCATCCTTACGGCCATGAACGCTATGAGTGCGTGGCTGCTCTGCTGCTGAGCGGAATCCTGGCGATCGTAGGCGGGATGATCGGCATTACCGCTGTGAAGGATATTATCAGCGGAGGCGCGCAGAACGAGATCCCCGGCATGCTGGCGCTGGCAGCAGCGGTGGTATCCATCATTACGAAAGAAAGCCTGTTCTGGTATACGCGTGGGTATGCGAAGAAATACCGTTCCACCGCGCTGCACGCGGAGGCGTGGCATCAGCGGAGCGATGCACTGAGCTCCATCGGTGCGCTGATCGGTATCGCGGGAGCACGGATGGGGGTGCCGGTGATGGAACCCATTGCCAGCCTGATCATTGCTGTGTTTATCCTGCGGGTGGCCATCCGGATCTTCAAGGAAGCCATTGACCAGATGGTGGACCACTCCTGCAACGAAGAGGCGGAGGAGGCTTTCCGGACCACCGCGCTGGAGCAGCCGGGCGTCCTGGGAGTGGAGCTGCTGCGGACGCGGATGTTCGGCAACCGGGTTTACGTGGACCTGGAGATTGCGGCCGATCCGAACCTGACTCTGGCGGCAGCCCACGAAATTGCAGAGGATGTGCACGATGTCATTGAAAAGACTTTTCCGGAAGTCAAGCACATTATGGTGCACGTGAATCCGGCAAAAAAACATGACTGAAACTGATTTCCTGCGGTTCCTCCATTGAAAGGGCCGCGGGTTTTCTGTACAATAACGCGGAAGAGGTTTGCACTGAAAAGAAAGGGTGACTGAGATATGAAAAAGATCCTTGCAATGATGACTGCGCTGGTGCTCGCAATGGGCCTGTGCGCGTTTTCCGCCGCGGAGGGAACGGATATTTCCGGCCTTACGGTGACCACTCCGGGCGGCGCCCCGGCGCTGGCTCTGGCGGCGATGGCTGCAGAGAATCCCGGACAGTATACAACGGTTGCGGCGGATACAATTGCGGCAGCTTTTGCCGGGAAGGAAGCTGATTTCATCATCGCTCCGCTGAACGCGTGTGCGAAGCTGTACAAGGCCGGCAAATCCACCTATAAGCTGGCGGCTGTGGTCAGCTGGGGCAACCTGTTCATCGCCGCCCAGAAAGAAGACCTGAAGGCGGAAGACCTGAACGGCGCAAACCTGACGCTGTTCGGTGAAAACACAATCAACGCTTCCGTGGTGCTGTATGCCCTGAAAGAGAACGGCATTGAACCGGCGGAAGTGACTTACCTGGCCGGGGCATCCGATACCCAGAGCCTGCTGCTGAGCGACGCGGAAGCCATTGTGGTGACCGCTGAACCCGCGCTGACCGCGGCGAAGATGAAGAATGACAAGATCAGTGCTGTCAGCGTGAATGAGCTGCTGAAGCAGGCTTCCGGCATGGAAGGGTATACCCAGGCCGCCCTGTTTGTGAAAGCGGAGACCGCTGAGAGCAATCCGGACGCTGTGGCTGAATTCCTGAAGCAGGCGGAGGAAGCCTGCGGCAAATGCACAACGGATGTGGCAGCAGTGGCGGAAGCCGCGGCCGCGCTGGAGATCCTGCCGAACGCCAAGGTGGCGGCGGCCGCGATTCCCGGCTGCGCAATCAGGTTTGTGAGCGCCAGGGAAGCCAAAGAGCAGGTGGAGAAAACCGCATCGATCGACCTGAGCCAGTTCGGCGGGGAAGTGCCCGCGGACGACTTCTACTATGGAGCGGAATAAGAAAGGCCTCAATACGCTGGTGTTCTGCCTGGGGATCCTGCTGACCGGGGCACTGATCCAGGCAGCGGGATGGCTGAAAGCGGACAACCTGGTATTTCCGGACGTGGGGGAAATCCTGCGGACGTTTATCCGTATGCTCGGCGAGGAACGAACCTGGCGGCAGATCGGGACGACGCTGGTGCATCTGGTTGAGTCACTGGCAGCCGCGGCGGTGATCGGGACGGCGCTGGGCCTGGCCCAGGGACGGAGTCCGTTTATCCGGACGCTGCTGAAACCGCTGATGATCCTGCTGCGGTCTATCCCGATGATTGTGATGACAGTGATCATCATGGTGCTGACAAAGTATGAACAGGTGCCCCTTGTGGCGCCGGCACTGATGCTGATTCCGCTGATCAGCGAAGCTACGGCGGAAGGCCTTCGGCGGATCGAGCCGGAAATGATCGATGTCTACCGGATGAACAGCGGGTTCAACGCGAGGGTGCTGTTTTCCGTATACCTGCCGCTGATGGCCGGTTACCTGAGGCAGGCCTATATCAATGCTGTGGGAATGGGAATCAAACTGGCGGTGACGACAGAATACGTGGTACAGGCCAGGGATTCCCTGGGCAAGGCCGTGTTCAGCAGCATGTACTTTAATGAATACGCGGAGATTTACGCGTATGCGCTGATCATGATCCTGCTGGCGGTTGTTGTGAGCGAGGCACCGAGAGGATTGAAAAGGCTCATCCGGAAGGGATGAGCCTTTTCCAATGAAAAATGAAGAATGAAGAATTGATACTGAATGAAAACGAGCTGTCCGGAAGGACAGCTCGTTTTGCTTCTTTAATTGGCGGCGCGGTCGGCCAGGATTATCTTGGCGCTGGCGATACGCACGCAGAGCGTGAAGGTCTCCATGGCGGTCTTCAGCTCGTTCAGGGGCGGATAGGTCGGCGCGATACGGATGTTGGAGTCGTTGGGGTCCTTTCCGTAGGGCCAGGTGGCGCCGGCGGGAGTCATGATGACACCAGCTTTTTTCATGAGGGCGACAATTTCTCTGGCGCAGCCGGGCAGGGAATCAAACATGATGAAGTATCCGCCGCGGGGATTGGTCCAAGTGCCGATTTCCAGGCCTTTCAGGTTTTCCTCAAAGGTCTTTTCAACCATTTCGAACTTCGGCCGGATAATGGCGGCATGCTTGCGCATGTGCTCCACCATGCCGTGGATATCGCCGAAGAAGCGGACGTGACGCAGCTGGTTCACCTTGTCGTGACCGATGGTCTGGCGGCGCAGGGTGGCAATGAAATCCTCCATGTTGTTCGGGCTGGTGGCAACGGCGGCGATACCGCTGCCGGGGAACGTGATCTTGGAGGTGGAGGCAAACTTGTAAACAAGATCGGGATTGCCGGCACGCTTGCATTCTGCCAGGATCTCGATCAGGTAGTCCTGACGGTCATCATAGAGATGATGCATCCCGTAGGCATTGTCCCAGAAGATCCGGAAGTCAGGCGCGGCGGGCTTCAGCCGGGCAAAACGGCGGACCGTTTCATCGGAATAGGAAACGCCGGAAGGGTTGGAGTACTTCGGAACGCACCAGATGCCCTTGATGGTCTCGTCCTCGCTGACCAGCTTTTCCACGATGTCCATGTCGGGACCGGTGGAAGTCATGGGGACGGGAATCATTTTGATGCCAAAGTATTCAGTGATGGCAAAATGACGGTCATAACCGGGCACGGGGCAGAGGAACTTCACCTCCGGCAGCTTGCACCAGGGGGTGTTGCCCATGACACCGTGGGTCCAGACACGGGAAATGGTATCGAACATCACGTTCAGGGAGGAGTTCCCGTAGATGATGATGTCTTTGGGATTGTTCTCCATCATGTCGCCCAGAAGCTCACGGGCTTCCTGAATACCGGTCAGCTGGCCGTAGTTGCGGCAGTCTGTACCGTCTTCGCAGGTCAGATCAGAGGAGGAATCCAGAACATCCATCATGTGCATGGAAAGATCCAGCTGATCAAGGCAGGGAATACCCCGGCTCATATTCAGCTGTATGTCCATGGCCTGGACCTTTTTATACTCTTTTCTCAGCGTGTCCAGTTCCTGGGTCAGTTCCTCCGTAGTCATCTCCAGATAAGGCTTCATGACGAGCATCCTTCCTTCGGAAAAAGATCAAAAGATACGTTATCACAAACACCCGGCGTTTTCAAGCGCCGGGATGTTTTTCTGATGGCT
>JAGAAC010000200.1 GCA_017615475.1 Clostridia bacterium | reverse complement strand
TCTTCGCGGAAGCCGGCGTGACCGAGCTGCCCAAGACCCCCGATGAGTTCATCGCCGCCCTGAAGGCCGTGAAGGAAAAGACCGACGCGATCCCGCTGTACACCAACTACGCCGCCGGCTGGACCATGGGTGCCTGGGACGCCTACATGGGCGTTGCCGCCACCGGCCGTGACACCTACATGAACCAGGAACTGGCCCACACGAAGGATCCCTTCGCGGACCAGGGCAACGGCACCGGCCCCTACGCCGTGTACAAGATCCTGTATGACGCGGCTGCGGAAGGCCTGATCGAAGACGACTACACCACCACCGACTGGGAAGGCTGCAAGCCGATGCTGAACAACGGCCAGATCGCGACCATGGTGCTGGGCTCCTGGGCCTTCACCCAGATGCGTGACGCCGAGGGCGGCGAGCATCCGGAAGATGTCGGCTACATGGCGTTCCCGATCACCATCGACGGAAAGCAGTACGCTCCCGCCGGCGGCGACTACAACTTCGGCATCAACGCCAAGGCTTCCTATGAGGAGAAGCTGGCCTCCCTGTACTACCTGAAGTGGCTGACCCACGAGAGCGGATTCGCCTACAGCGAAGGCGGCGTGCCGATCGACAAGAACGGCGAGTATCCGGACCTGTACGCGGCCTTCGACGGCATCGACATGCTGAGCGACGCGGACGCGCTGGAAGGCGAGGAGACCCTGCTGAGCGAAATGAACGCCGAGTCTGAACTGAACTTCAACAACGGCGGCAACACCAAGGTCCAGGAGATCATCGAGCACGGCTTCAACCATGACAAGTCCTTCGACGACATTATGGCCGACTGGAACGAAGCCTGGAGCGAAGCGCAGGCCGCGCTGAACGTCGAGGTCAAGTAATCCCGGACACATGATACCCCACGGCGGGGCCATGAGCATGGCTCATGACCCCGCTTTTTTCAAGCGACCCCATATCGGAGGTGTGATGCATGAGCTTCATCGGTACAGTCCAGCCGGACCTGCGGCGGAAACATGTGAACTGGCAGAAGGTGCTGGTGATCGTCCTGTTCGCGGTGGTCCCCCTGTTCCTGCTGATGCTGTTTACCTATATTCCTTTCGCGAAGATGATCCAGTTCAGCTTCCACAACATGAGCTACACGAAGGACAAGGGCTTTGTGGGGCTGGACAACTACCTGCGGATTTTCACCAAGGAAGAGTATGTCGGAGCCATGCTTCTGAGCCTGTACTACATGGCCGGCGCGGTGGTCCAGCTGGCGCTGGCGCTGTTCCTGGCCTCCGTGCTGAGCCTGGAGAGGATCCGGGGATCCGGAATCTTCAAGGCCATCCTGTTCTTCCCGTTCCTGGTGAACGGAATCGCCATCGGGTACATCTTCAAGTATTTCTACACCCGGGGCTTTGTGCTGGATACGGTGCTGACATCCATCGGGTTCCCGCTGGAGAGCCTGCCGTACTGGCTGCGGGACCAGAGCATCAACAACTGGTCGCTGGTGTTCACTTCCGTGTGGAAATACTGCGGGCAGAACATGGTGCTGTTCATCGGCGCGATCGCGTCCATCGATCCCACGCTGTATGAGGCGGCGACGATTGACGGCGCGAACCGCTGGCAGCAGTTCAAGGCGATCATCCTGCCGGGCATCAAGACGGTGTTCATGCTGAACCTGATCCTGTCCATCACCGGTTCGCTGTCCGCCTTTGAGCCCGCGTACGTCGTGGGCAGTATGGGCGCGAACGGAACGGCCACGTTCTTCATCAAGATCCACCAGATGGCGCACGTGTCGCAGAAGGTCGGCCAGGCCTGCGCGATGGCCATGGTGCTGATGGCGCTGATTCTGCTGTTTACGGCATTGCAGCGGCTGTTCTTCCGGTATGTGATGAAGGATTCCGAAAACACATTCAATGCCAAGGCCAACAAGGCCAAAGCGCTGTGGTGAGGAAGGGGGAGAACGGAATGTCAAATGTGACAATGGCTGTGAGAGACACAAACACGAACGCCAGAATCAAACGGACCGTGATCAAAACGCTTGAATACTTTGCGATCCTGCTGGCCTGTTTTATCGCGCTGCTGCCAATCGTCTCCTCATTCACCACTTCTTTCAAAACAGCAGAGGAATATGCCAAAACGAACGCAATGACCCTGCCGCAGAACTGGCTGAACTTCGGCAACTATATTCAGGTCTGGACAGAAGGGGAAATGCTGCGGGCTTTTTTGACCTCCGCTTCGGTGGTTGTGGTTGTGGTGGCTGTCTCCGTGATGATGGGATCGATGCTGGCCTATGTGCTGAACCGGTTCCGCTTTCCGGGAAACGGGCTGATCCGGAACCTTTTCATGATTGCCACGCTGATTCCCGGCATCGCGATGCAGGTGACGACCTACCAGATCATGAAGGAACTGGGGTTCCTGAATTCCATCGTCGGGTACGCCATCCTGATGAGCGGCACGGACGTTATCTCCATCTACATCTTCCTGCAATACTTTGAGAACCTGGACACGGCGCTGGACGAATCCGCCGTACTGGAAGGCTGCACCTACTTCGGCGTGTTCTTCAAAATCCTGCTGCCGCTGACAAAACCCGCGATCATCACCGTGGCGGTGCTCAAGGGCGTAGGCGTGTACAACGAATACTACAACGCCAACCTGTATCTTCAGTCGAACTCCTGGCGGACGATCTCCACGGCGCTTTATTCCTTTTCCGGTCCGTTCAAGAGCTCATACAACATTATCTGC
>JAGAAC010000199.1 GCA_017615475.1 Clostridia bacterium | reverse complement strand
GCCTTGGCAGCACCGGTGCTGTTGGGCACGATGTTGGCGGCGCCGGCACGGGCACGCTGCACGTCACCCTTGCGCTGCGGGCCGTCCAGGATCATCTGGTCGCCGGTGTAGGCGTGAACGGTGGTCATGATACCAGCCTGAATCGGGAAGGCATCATTCAGAGCCTTGGTCATGGGAGCCAGGCAGTTGGTGGTGCAGCTGGCAGCGGAGATGACCGTATCTTCGGGCTTCAGGGTCTTGTGGTTTACGTTGTAAACGATGGTGGGCAGGTCGTTACCGGCAGGAGCGGAGATAACAACCTTCTTGGCGCCCGCTTCGATATGGGCGGAAGCCTTTTCCTTGGAGGTGTAGAAGCCGGTGCACTCGAGCACAACGTCTACGCCCAGTTCGCCCCAGGGGCACTCTTTGGCATCCTTGATGGCATAGATGATGATCTCTTTGCCATCAACGATGATGGAATTCTCAGTCGCTTCAACGGTGTGCTTGTTCTCACCGATACGGCCGCAGTAGCTTCCCTGAGCGGTGTCGTACTTCAGCAGGTGAGCCAGCATCGCGGGGCTGGTCAGGTCGTTGATCGCAACGACATCATAACCAGGAGCGCCGAACATCTGACGGAACGCAAGACGGCCGATACGGCCAAAGCCATTAATCGCAACTTTAACTGCCATGGAAAAAACCCTCCTCTAAATAGTCGCTTTCGCATTTATAAGGTCCGCATGGTATTGTACCTGTTTTTCCCTTGTTTTGCAACAGTTTTTTGTTCTGCCGCGGGTTTTTCGGCACCGGATCAGCCCTGTTTTTCCCGTCGTTTCCGGCATTTGTGAAAAATGGGCGCGAATCGTTGAAAAAAGCTCAAATTCCTTGACTTACAGCCATCAGAATGATATGCTGTAAACTACGGTAAGTCCGTACATATTTATGGATATTTTATGGAGGAGGTCTATACCCATGATGGAAAACATCCCTGTCATCAAGCTGGGACTCGTCGCCGTCAGCCGCGACTGTTTCCCCATCGCGCTGAGCGAGAAACGCCGCGCCGCTATCGCTGAAAAGTGCGGCCAGAAGAAACTGGACATCGTTGAGATCAAAACCACTGTTGAGAATGAAAAAGACATGCTCAAGGCTGTGGAAGAGCTCAACGCTGCCGGCTGCAACGCCGCGTGCGTGTTCCTGGGCAACTTCGGACCTGAAACGCCCGAAACCCTGATTGCCCGCTACTTCGACGGCCCCGTGATGTTCGTGGCTGCCGCTGAAGGCGACGGTGACATGATTAACGGCCGCGGCGACGCGTACTGCGGTATGCTGAACTGCTCCTACAACCTGGGTATGCGCCACCTGAAGGGCTATATTCCGGAATACCCCGTCGGCAACGCCGGTGAACTGGCTGACAAGATCGCCGAGTTCATCCCGATCGCCCGCGTGATCGTCGGCCTGAAGAACCTGAAGATCATCACCTTCGGACCCCGTCCCCAGGACTTCTTCGCCTGCAACGCTCCCATCAAGGGCCTGTACGAGCTGGGCATCGAAATCGAAGAGAACAGCGAACTGGACCTGCTGGTCAGCTACAAAGAGCATGCCGGCGACAAGCGCATTCCCGCTGTCTGCGAAGACATGAAGAAGGAAATGGGCGAAGGCAAGTACTACGACGATATGCTCGAGCGTATGGCTCAGTTCGAACTGACCCTGCTCGACTGGGCAGAAGCCCACAAGGGCGCCCGGAAGTATGTGGCCTTTGCTGACAAGTGCTGGCCCGCCTTCCCGTCCCAGTTCGGCTTCGAGCCCTGCTACGTCAACAGCCGCCTGGCCTCCCGCGGCATGCCCGTATCCTGCGAAGTGGATATCTACGGCTGCCTGAGCGAGTACATCGGCGCCTGCCTGACCGGTGATGCCGTGACCCTGCTGGACATCAACAACAGCGTTCCGGAGTACATCTACGACAAGGACATCAAGGGCAAGTTCGACTACGAACTGCATGACACCTTCATGGGCTTCCACTGCGGCAACACCCCCAGCTGCAAGATGTGTGCTGACCGCGCCATCAAGTACCAGCTGATTCAGCACCGCCTGCTGGAGCCGGAAGGAAGCGAACCCGACTTCACCCGCGGCACGCTGGAAGGCGATATCGCTGCCGGCCCCATCACCTTCTATCGCCTGCAGTGCGACAGCGAAGGCGAAGTTCGTGCCTACCTGGCTGAGGGCGAAGTGCTGCCCGTGGCCACCCAGTCCTTCGGCGGCATCGGCATCTTTGCCATCAAGGAAATGGGCCGCTTCTACCGCCACGTGCTGGTGCAGAAGCGCTATCCGCATCACGGCGCTGTTGCGTTCGCTCACTGCGGAAAGCTCCTGTTCGAAGTGTTCAAGTATCTGGGCGTGAAGGACATCGCCTGGAACCAGCCCAAAAACCTGCCCTATCCCACCGAAAATCCCTGGGCATAATTCAAAAACAGAAAGGACCGCTTCGGCGGTCCTTTTTTTGTGGAGATGCATAATTCATAATGCATAATGTTAATATACTTTTTCCATCAGACTCCCTGCCGCTCCGAACGTATTCCATTTATCATTTCACATTATGCGGCAGTGGGGTTTTCATTCCGGTTTTGAAGCTCTGAATCCGGCTTTTTATCTTTCGGTGGGGATTGATCACCAAATTATGAAAAATCCCAGCCAAAACCTTACACTCCTGTGGGTAATCCGTGGCGAAAATTTGACAAAAGTGGGAAACAGTGTTACACTTTTGCACAGTGAAACGGTTCGCTGCCTCTCCTCTCAGGCGGCTTTGAGATAGATGATTTGTCTTGTACACCCTTTGGCCGGAAAGACAAAGGATGCTATTTACGATGCCGTGGAGGTGCGCATCTGCGTGGAGCAAAATCTCTTAATCACCCATTATTATCACAGCGGTTTTTCAGTTGCGAGTGAGCGTACGCTGGCTGTCTTTGACTACTGGCGGGGCGAAAAAGCCGAGCTTCCCCCGGATAAACAGCTGACAGTCGAAAAACTGAAGTCTTTTGAAAACGTATTTGTCTTTATCAGCCACGAACATATTGATCACCTGGATCCGGTCGTTTTCACCTGGAGTGAAGCCGGAAACGTATCCTATATCGTTTCCTCGGACATGCCCGTTGGTACCCGGGGAAAGCGTATGGCTCCGGGCGATACCCTGAATCTTTCAGATGAGCTGACTGTCACCGCGTTTGATTCCACGGACCTGGGTGTCAGCTTCCTGG
The DNA here is from genome assembly GCA_017615475.1 of Clostridia bacterium. Taxonomy (GTDB): domain Bacteria; phylum Bacillota; class Clostridia; order Christensenellales; family Aristaeellaceae; genus Aristaeella. The sequence goes on along the minus strand of JAGAAC010000199.1, from coordinate 2,122 downwards.
CGGATTTCTGCGGTATCCGTATTTTCCACGCAGGCGACCTGAATTTCTGGCATTGGCGGGAAGAATCAACCATGCAGGAAATTGAAGAAGCGGACGCCGAATTCCGCAAAGCAGTCCTTCCGATTTCCAAAGAACAGATAGACATCGCCTTCTTCCCGGTGGATCCCCGTCAGGGAGCCATGTTTGAGGCCGGCGCTAATTATTTCATTCTCAGCGTCAAGCCCCGTATCCTGATTCCGATGCATTATTTCCACCGCGCGGATACCGCGGTGGATTACGCGCGTACAGCAAGCTGCCGTACCACCGAAGTCCTCGCCATGCCGGGATACGGAGACCAGATCCGGATCCAGGCAGATGAAGACCATTACCTGAACGTTTCCTTCCCATCAGACGGCGATGGCCGGCCCGAAGAAGAGGAAAACAGCCTGTATGACAGTGATTCGAACCTTCCCCTGGACAGCGGAGATACCCTGCTTTCCGAAGATGATCCGTTCCTGGAAAGCGACCTGCCCCTGTCCTCCCTTGCAGAAGAGGATGATCCGGACCCTGAATCCAATGATTCATGATGCTTTCAGGCGTTATCCACAAGTTATCCACAGTTTTGCACAAGGGTTTCATGAATGAAAACGATCCACGGAAGCGTTGATTTTACTCACTTCCGTGGATCGTATTTTTGTAACTGCTTATATTGTAAGGCTTCACAGGTTGTGGATAACCTGTGATTTTTTTACCGGCCAAAAACCCCCTGTATCATGCTTTTGAAAGCATGAACGCCTTATCCACAGACAGTGCATAAAGCCAGCTTTCCAGGACGGGTTTTCCTGTCAGTTGTTTCAGGGCCAGGGCATACCATTCCAGCTGAGGCCGGTATTCCTCCATAAACGCTTTTTCATCCCGGATCCGGTCCGTCTTATAGTCCAGCAGAATCCACCCGTCTCCCTCCATGAAAGCACAGTCAATCATTCCCTGTACAATCATGCCTCGTTCCTGCACATACAGGTTAAAATCCCATTCCCTGTGTATTTCCTGACTCGCGAGCATCCGCCGGCCGATATCGGAAGTATAGAACCGGCTGATGGCTTCCGGCCGGATCCATCCGCCTTCCTCCGGCGTGAATACCTGTTCCTTCACCAGGTTATCCACCAGCGCTTTCAGTTTTTCCGGATCAGATCCGCCCTCCCGGCGTACAGCGTCCAGGTCAGCCAGGCACAGGAACCGGTGTATCACCGTACCCCTGGCCGCGCCGTCCGCTTCAGGCATCGCAGCGGTCACATCTGCCCTGATACCGGTACGGTACCGGCTCAGGAATTTTTCCACATACTCGGGGATCCGTTTTTCCTCCGGAGTCTGTTCCGTGTCCTCCATAAAAATCCGGTTACGCGCTTTCCGCAGTACAGACGTCACGGAGTATTTTTTCAGTTGGTTTTCCGCTGCGCGGGCTTCCTTTTTCTCCTGATCAGTCTTCCACATTTCATCCACAGGCGGTGCAGAAAGCAAGGTTTCAACCCATGGCAGCAGGCTGTGGAAAACTTCCGGACTTTCCACATTTTCCTGTTGAATACTGTCAAGAATCCTTATTTTCCAAGGCTTTGAGGCCTGTGTAAAGGTTGTGGATTTCTTGTTGTCATCCATCAGGGAAGGCATAATCAGATCCAGGTAATCTGCCGCAGCAAGCGTTCGATGATCACCTGACGGCATGTGCCAGAGAGGCCTATCCTGAACTGATCCGACAAGGAACAGTTTTTCCTGCGCACGGGTCACTGCCACATACAGCAGGCAGATTTTCTCCGCCTTCACATCATGATTCTTTTTCCATTCAAATATCTCATCCGCCGCTGTTTTCCGGGATAAACGGTATTCCGGAACCTTATAGCGCAGACAGACGCCCAGTTCCTCATCCAGCTGTACAGCGCTGCCGGGTTTTCCCTTCAGTCCTTTTTCCAGGCCCAGGCAGAATACAACCGGAAACTGCAGTCCCTTGGATTTATGCATTGTCATAATCCGGACCAGGTCGTCCTCATTCCCCAGGGCAGATGCCGCCTGGAGTTCTCCCCCCGCTGCCTGTTCCGACAGGAAACCGAGAAATTCCCGCAGCGTACAGATATTCCGCTCTGCTGCCTTT
>JAGAAC010000198.1 GCA_017615475.1 Clostridia bacterium | reverse complement strand
TCGGTCCGCCCTGCGCCTCTCAGGTATCCGGCAAAGGCACGGTATCCCGGTTCCGTGGGCAAAGAAGACGTGGGTTTTGAGAAAGACATCGTCACATTCTGAATCATGGTTTCATTTTCATGGTTATCCGGCTGACTGCGTTCAATATCCATTTCCAGTTCCCCTGCTGATGGCGTTTCGGTATGAAAGTGTGCAGTATACAAAACGGAGCTTTCCCAGTACAGCGTTCCTTCCAGGCGGATCAGGTAATTACCCGCAGGAACAGGATCCCCCTGATCATCTGTCAGATCCCAGATGTATTCAAGATGATCTGTGGATGGAGTGGCGCTGCTGATCGCATCCAGCGTTGCTTCATCCATGCGGTCCGGCTGTGCAGCTGCCACCCAGTTTTCCAGCGACATCTCCCGATTTCGGTATCCCCGACGCCCGGCAGTGAAGCTGGTGGCAAGCAGGGTTCTGACAGCGTGCCCCTTCTCATCTTCGACCCATAGCGCAATCTGATTGGATGCGATGGTGGATTGACGCTGATAATCGAAAGAAATCTTTACTTCTGTTTCTGCAGAAGCCTTGCTGAAGTGAAAAGCCGGGATGATGGCGATGAGCGCCAGAAGCAGGAGGATAATCCATCTTTTTTTCATGTCTGCCGTGCTCCTTCGACTGTCTTTGATTCCATCCGGAATCTGTAATGATTTTACAGTAAGCCCTGCCGGAATGCAGTCCCAAATCCTAACGAAAATAGTGGCATTTTCTCATATTCCATGTTAGAATTGAACAGAGACAGGAGGATGTGCAGCAATGAAAAGAGAGAAACTGCTGGAATCAGCAATCTGCACCCTGGCGGACGACTGGCCCCGGCTGAACTGGGAGTTCCGGGACTTTTCCCTGGACGGAAAGCCGGACAAGATGTCCCAATGGCAGGGGGATCCCCAGGATGAGATTATGATCGTCGTTTTTAAGGGGAAGCATATCAGCGAACCGTTCCACCGGCAGGATTTCTTTTTCATCGATTATGCCTATCATCTGGACTATAATGCCCTCAGCGCAAAAAATGACAATCTGATCACGGTTCATGAAGGAGATTGCTATATCGGTCAGCCTTTCAACGGCTACGCGTTGCGGGGAGACAGCGACAGTGACGATATTGTCATGATCGGCGTTCATATCAAGAAAGAGACTTTTTTCCGGGAATACCTTCCGGCCCTCTCCATGGATTCGGACATGTTTCGCTTCTTCCTGGATCCCCAGACCGATCAGTTTTCAGACGAGTGCATTCATCTGTCCTTTGAAAAGAGCGCCACTGTCCGTACCCTTCTTGAGGAAATGGTGATTGAATATGCTGGGAGACAAGAAGATACACAGAGAATTCTGAAGCCGATGGTTCTATCCCTCTTCATGTATATCGCAAGGCGCTACCGCCAGGAAAAGCCGGTTGTCTCCATGGATTCCCTGTCCGAAAGAATTGTCCAGTATATCCATTCTCATCCTGAATCGGTGAAGCTGAAGGAGATTGCGGAGCATTTTTCCTATCATCCGAACTATATTTCCGGACTTCTTCATCAGGAACTGGGCAAGACCTTTTCAGAGATCGTTCTGGAAAAACGAATGGAACGGGCAACGATTCTTCTGAAGGGAACCGATTTGTCCATCGAGGAGATTGCCGCGATGCTGGGATACAGCAATAACAGCAATTTTTATAAGGCATTCAGGGAGTATTACCACGTTTCTCCCAGAGAATATCAGAAGCTGCAGAGCAGATGATGTGAGAATTAACCATAAAAGAACTAACATTTTAGCGTTGCGGAATTGGTGCGCCGCGCTTATTCTTTTCCTGTAAACTGAATCGTAACGAGGAGGAAAGCGCATGAGGACTGATTTTGTTTTTGACATTCCGACAAAGCTGCACTTCGGTAAGGGCACGTTGAACAGACTGCATGAACTGCCTCTTCCCGGTAAGAAAGCACTGATTGTGATCACCAGCGGAAAATCCATGAAAGCAAACGGCTATCTTGCCCGGGTGCAGAAGGAACTGGAGATGGCGGGTGCTGCCCATGTGCTGTTTGATCAGGTCTGTGCGAATCCCACGCTTCAGAATGTAATGGACGGCGCGGCAATGGCCCGCAAAGAGAGATGTGACTTTATTCTGGGCCTTGGCGGCGGCAGCTCCATGGACTGCGCCAAGGCCATTGCTCTGGCAGCAGTCAACGAGGGAGATTTCTGGAACTATCAGCACGGGAAAACCGGAAAAGGACAGATGTACAGTGAGAAACCGCTGCCCGTTGTGGCAATCACCACCACAGCCGGTACCGGCTCCGAGATCGATCCGTGGTTCGTCATCACGAAAACGGAAACAAATGAGAAGAGCGGGGCAGGCTGGCCCCCTTATTCCTATCCGGTTCTGTCCATCGTTGATCCGGAACTGATGATGACAGTACCTCCGAAAATGACTGCTTATCAGGGCTTTGATGCACTGTTCCATGCCACGGAGAGCGTAATTAACCGGTTTGAGGATGCCTTTGCGGAGATGTTTGCCCTGCAGGCTGTAACGCTGATCGGGAAATACCTGCCCACTGCGGTGAACAATGGCAGTAATGAGGAAGCCCGCACATACGTGGCCATGGCAAACACCCTGGCGGGATATTATATGAACTGCACCTCCGAGCATTCCCTGGAACATGAATTGTCCGCTTTCCATCCGCAGCTTCCACATGGCGCGGGACTGATCATGATTTCCCGGGCCTATTACCAGGCGATGGTGGATTCCCATGCCTGCGATGAGCAGTTGATTAAGCTGGCGAAGGCCCTGGGAAAATCGGACGCCACTCAGGCGCAGGACTTCATTGTCGCCCTGGAGCAGCTGATGATAGCTTGCGGAGTCAGTGAGCTGAAAATGAGTGAGTATGGCATCACGCCGGAAGAATTCCCGGAGATGGTGGCCAGCGCAAGAGCGATGGGAGGTCTGTTTGCAGCCGATCCAGCAGAGCTTACAGATGATCAGCTGCTGAAAATCTATCAGGACTCCTGGAAGT
>JAGAAC010000042.1 GCA_017615475.1 Clostridia bacterium | reverse complement strand
TTCTTCAGACCGCTTTCGGTCAGGATCGTTCCTTCAGGCATGATGGAGACTCCTTTCATAGTAAGAGAAACACCCTGCTTCCGCTCCCGGTACAAGGTGTTTCAGGATCTTCTGAGGATGAAGTGCATTATACCTTCTTCCTCCATAATTGTCAACGCTTTGAGGGGATAATGCCGTGTCCCGCTCCGTACTCCGGAATCCGTTCCTTCCCTGCTCCGGCCCGGGCGGTCAGAGAGCCCTTCATCCCTTATTTTTTCAGCAGTTTCAGGGCCGTAGCCAGCAGGTCGCCGACGGTGTTGGCCCGTTTGACCTCCAGCTTGATCGCTTCCTTGGCAATGAAGTTCAGTTTGTCTTCCTTATGTTCCTCAAACCAGTCCAGAAGCAGTTTCAGATCTTCCTGTTCCATTTTCATGACTCCTTTTACTCGTTTTTCGTGTTGCTGTCGGTATCCGACTTGTTGATAAGATTCAGGATAATTAACTCGCAGGGATTCCCGATCCTGGGAATCCTGGGCTTGGCGCCGTTGGTCATTCCCCGGGAAACCAGCAGTTTTCCGCCGTCATACAGGCCGTGGGTCAGTTTCGGGAAAAGTCCCTGTCCGGGCGCGTAAAGCCCGCGGCCCCCGATCTGGATCTGTCCGCCGTGGGCGTGGCCGCTGAGGGTCAGGTCAATGTCCCGGCCGGAAACGAAATCCCGGTATACCTCAGGATGATGGCACAGGAGAAGCCTGTACCCCTCTTCTTTCTCAAACCGGTTCAGGAATTCCAGATCCGGCTGTTTTTCCTTCACGCTGGAAAGGCCGCCGATACGGATTCCCTCAAAGGAAACGCTTTCGTTATCCAGCAGGACGACCTTGCTTTCCCTGACCTTCCGCAGGTAGTTCTCCCTGTCCCGGAATTTCCTTTCGTGATTGCCGATGGAATAAAACACCGGCGCGCACTCCGGCGCCGCCTCCAGGAACCGGTAGGCGTTTTCATTGTTCCGCCGGTGGCGGTCCACCAGGTCCCCGGGAATCAGCACCGCGTCGCAGCGGGTAAACTCCTCCATCACATCCTCAAAGGGCGAGCTGTGAATGTCGGAAGCCACCGCCAGCCGCAGCGGACGGTCAATTTTATCCGTACGGAAGGTATATTCCGTCAAAACTCTCTTCATGCCGTTTTCACGCTTTTCCGGCCCAGCCAGAGGCATACGGCACAGCCGGCCAGCAGCACGGCTGCCATCACTGCGGTCAGCAGCACTGCGCCGGAAACCACATCCTGATACTGGATCGTCAGGCCCGCGGACGCTTCCCGGATCATGGACTGGATTCCCGCGGACAGGAACAGCACCGCCGTTGCCGCCAGCACGATGGCCGCGGCGCCGAGGGCGGAACCGATATACTTCAGGGAGAAACGGATCCTGCCGGCAAACAGGGCAATCAGGCCGGCGATAAGCGCGCTGATTGCCAGCGCAGCCCAGGGAACCCCCACAAGAAATTCAATGATGTTCGGCAGGTCCACCTTCTTGCCCGCCATCTGCAGGCCGATGCCGATCACCTGCTGGCGCAGGGGCAGCACCATCCGGACCATGCTCCGGCGCACTTCGTCCGTACAGATCAGGATCATGGATTCCGCTTCATCCCGGCTCAGCTCAGCCAGCGCCGGATCCTTCGCGAAAACCGCCTCCAGACCTTCCGGATTCCAGACAACGTCTTCGCCGGATTTTCCGTCGGTCAGGATCCTGCTGTACCACCGGGAAGCTTCCTGATGCAGGTCCCGCAGGGTTTCCTCATTCACAAACTCAATCACCGGTTCCGCGGTAAAACCGTAGAGATCCGCCAGTTCCGTAATGCGCTGCCGGGCCAGTTCCTTTTCCTCCCGGATCACCGCGTCCGAAACCTGCGCTCCGTCCTCCTGAAGGCCGGGAGCAATGACCTGGCGGCCGACAAGGCAGACACAGGTGAGCAGCAGTGTGCCTGTCAGGATAAACGCCAGGATCCAGAGCAGAATCTTTTTCATGATACCACCGCCGCCTTGATCGCAACGCTGATCAGCTTGATCACCGTCGGTCCGAAGCGCACCGCGATGGCCGCGATCACCGCCAGGAAAGGCAGTGCCAGCACCAGCGGCAGGAACCAGACCCGCTCCCGTTTTTTCTTCGTCTCAGTGCTCACTCTTTCTTGTTCTCTCCCTTCGTCTGTGCCGCCGGCTCTGGTTATCGTCCTTCATGGGCGCTTCGCCCCGAAGCTCCAGCAGCCTGTCACGCAGTTTTGCGGCCCGTTCGAATTCCAGTTCCTTGGCCGCGGACAGCATTTCTTCCTCAATCTGGCGCATCAGTGCGGCACGTTCTTCTTCATTCAACGCGGCGGGGGCTGTTTCCTCCACCCTGCGTGTGATTTCCAGCACGCTGCGGATCGCGTTGCGCACGCTTTCCGGCGTAATCCCGTTCACCCGGTTATATTCTTCCTGTAGGGCCCGGCGGCGGTTCGTCTCCGACATGGCTTTCGCCATGCTCTCTGTCAGCTGGTCTCCGTAGAGAACCACCCGGCCGTCCACGTTCCGGGCTGCCCGGCCGATGGTCTGGATCAGCGATGTCTCGCTGCGCAGGAAGCCTTCCTTGTCCGCGTCCAGGATCGCCACCAGGGCGACCTCCGGCAGGTCCAGTCCTTCCCGCAGCAGGTTGATGCCCACCAGCACGTCAAACTCGCCAAGGCGCAGGTCCCGCAGAAG
>JAGAAC010000197.1 GCA_017615475.1 Clostridia bacterium | reverse complement strand
TTATATACCTTCAGGAAGGTTTCCTGAACCGCGTCTTCCGCGAGTGACATGTCACGAAGGTACATAAAACACAGCCGTTTCAGCGGCATCTGGTATTCCTGTACCATGCGGTCAAACAAATCTTCAGTACTGCAGGATGGGCCCTTTTCCGCAATCATCCGGAGACCGACCTCCTTTCACTTATATTGACGATACAGAAACGCTTTTTTTGCAGGAGAATGGGAAAAAGTATCAAAAAACCGGACAGGCCACCGGAACCGTCCCCCTGGCCTGTTAATCAAGACGTTTCAGGCAGGAGTGCTTTTCATCGATGGCAAAGCCGTTCTGACGGTAGAAATTCAGGGTGGATTCTTTGGTTGAACCGGTTTCCAGGGTGATCTTATAGCAATGGAACGCCCTGGCGATATCCGTGGCTTTCTGAAGCAGCGCGGAGGCATACCCCTTCTGCCGGTGATCCGCATGGGTAACGACGTTTTCAATAACCGCAAAAGGGCGGACGTTGTGTGTCAGGCTCCGGATGATGGACATCTGGACGGAGGAAACGGGAGTGCCGTTTTCCTCGGCAATGAGGATATAGTTGTAGTTATCGTTTTCGTATTCGGCCAGGAGCTTTTTCCAGACCGCCATATCCTGTTCTTCCTGAGGCGGGTATTTGGTCAGGTGCTCAAAGTACAGGGCTTTCAGCACCTCGGCGTCCTTCGCCGCTGCTTCACGAATGATCATAGTGCCACCTCAAATCTATAGATTAAGGAATAATCTCAACGGTGAATTTGACGGTTTCGCCGCAGTCTGTGCACTGATACGGACCGTTCCGCAGGTTTCCGCCGCGCCGGAAGGCATAGATGAAGGGATAGAGGGCGTTCATGGCGACCATGCAGACGTTGTCGCTGTGTTCTTTATCCAGGCAGCTGCCTTCGAAGCAGATCACGTCACCGACTTTATACTTGGGGCAATGGCTTTCAATCACTGTTACCTTGACCTTGTTATCCGCATAACTCAATGGTGTGTCCTCCTTAAAAACAAAGTGTTACCTCCAGATTATAACACGTCCGGACGATGTAATAAATGATAAATATTTCCAGAAAGGCAATACCAACAGTATTTTAATTTTGTTCTAATGTATTCTCCCTTATTTTCAAAGAAACGCCGGATATAATAATACCCGTAAACGATGAAGTTCCCGAGAGAACGACAGGAGGATGCAAACCATGAAGAAACTGTGCAAGAGCAATACCAACAGAAAGATCTGCGGCGTGTGTGGCGGTATCGCGGAATACCTGAATACAGATCCGACCCTGATCCGCCTGGCGTTCCTGGTGATCTGCCTGGCTGCCGGCAGTGGCCTGCTGGCCTATATCGCCGCGGCACTGATCCTGCCGGATGCTTCTGCTGTGGAGGAAGACGATGATTGATGCTGTAATTGAAGTAATCATGGACATTGTGGACTTTTTTGCGGATATGTGGGTCAACAAGGTATCCATGAAGTACCACCAGAAAAAGGAAGCAGAGAAAAACGCTAAGGAAGAGTGAAGGATGAATTCGTAATTAAGAATTCATTGCGATCGCTGTAATCAAAGCCGCTTTTGCGGCTTTGACAGCTGTAGCATGGCAGTTGTTACCCAAATCAAAGATTTGGACAACTGCTCAATTTCATAATGGTGGAGAAAACCGCACCGAGGGTGCGGTTTTTTTGATTTGAATCAGATCTCTCCGCGCGGGCACAAGTGCCCTTGGTCGAGATGACATTTTGGGAATGTGCCTGCGGAAAGTGTTGTTTCGCTCTGAATCCGTGGGAGATTTCTCCGCTGCACTCACTTCGTTCGTTCCGGTCGAAATGACACAGGGGCACAGATTTTTGGTTCCCATGGTTGTTGTTACAATCTGAAGGCGTGGGAGAGCCTTCGGCTTAGTAAGGGATTCCTCCACGCGCTGACGCTTGGTCGGAATGACACTAAGGGCGGGAGGCTTGGGTTCCCATGATTGGTGATGCAGTATCTTTTGTCATGATTAATTGAGAATAAAAAGAAGGCCCGGCGGAGGCCGGACCTTCCTCTATAAGGGGAAGGGGAAAACCGTGAACGTCAAATTACAGAGAGCTGCTCCTCCGGCAGTGTGGCGATGAGGCTCAGCAGACTGAGAATTTCAGTTTTGAGTTTGCCCTGCATGGCATCCCGGAAATAGTTCAGGGTGGGCCACTGGGAAACCATCACGATCCAGGCATACCATACGATAGCCTGACGCTCCCTTTCGGAGGGACGGTAGATGCGCAGCATGGAGCGCATCTGTTCCTGGTAGTTGAGCAGTGCTTTGTTCAGCCGCAGATAAGCGCCTTCCGGTTCCTTCTGCTCTTCGTCATAGTCGAAACCGGCCAGGTTTACAAGCTGGTTCACGATGACTTCCGTGCCGGCCAGGTTGAAATCAATGAATCCGGCGAAGTGCTGGTTTTCATCCGTCAGCACGTTGGAGAAGTTCTCATCTCCCTGGAATACGCAGCGCGGCAGGTCACGGTAAATGCCCCGCAGCTTTTCGCGGATTTCCGCGTGGCGCATCACCAGGCTGTCAGCGATCTTGTTCTCATGCTCCTTGCGCAGGAGGTTGATCAGCTGGTTGAAGTTGTCTTCCTTTTCATCCACGCCGTTGGGGCGATCGAAGGGGGACAGGTCAAACAGGCTGTACATGCCCATGGTGCTGGTCAGGTTGGCGTTCCGGTTCTTCTCAGCGAAGCGGGCAACGCTGTCCTGCACTTCGCGGGTGAGCCGCGCCTTGTCCTTGATGTCTTCATCACCGGCCAGGGGAAGGTCGATATATTCTGTAAGGTAATACTGCATCTGCCGCCAGATGTGCAGGTAACGGCCCCAGGAGTCAGTCAGGAACCGGGGGCATTTGATGCCCATGGCGTTGTAGCGCTCCACCAGCTTTTCCAGCTCACCCAGGCGCTTTTCGGTCATGTCCGGGGCAATGCAGTAACGCAGGACCCATTTGTTGTCCACAATAAAGTTCAGCCGCACGTCCGCCGGATTCCTGGTGGAATCGATCAGGCGGATTGTTTCGGCTTCTTCGATGCCGAAGGACCTGAGCGCGTCCAGGATGTCCGCACGCTGCGGCACCGGGAGGCCTTTGGGGAAGTTTTCGTTTGTTTCAAACATGCTGTTCATAGGTAACCACCCAACCTTCTCTTTTTCTTCTTCATTTTCCAAAGGGCCGGTCTGCATCCGGCGCCTTTTTTACATAGCCTTCAGATACCCTTTGCGGTCATACATCCTTTGGTCTGCCCGTTCAAAAACCCGGCGATAGCTGTGATCCTGCTCCCTGCGGAACACCGCCAGTCCGCTGGCTACTACCGCCAGGCCGGATTTCAGGTTTTCCTCCACCTGGTTTTCAAAGGAGGTAATCAGGTTCTTCCGGTTCTGGTAATCTTCTCCTTCCAGGATCGCTACGAATTCGTCCCCGCCGATCCTGTACACGGGGCTGTGCAGGAACTGCCTGCAGATCATCCGGCAGGCGTCCCGGATGTACTGGTCCCCGGCTTCGTGCCCCCTGGTGTCATTCACCAGCTTGAGGCCGTTCATGTCGAAAACCACCACACCGAATTCCCGGATCTGTCCGCTCGCGATCCGCGCATCCAGCGCCTTTTCCGTTTCCACATAGGCGTGGGTGCTTTTCACTCCGGTCAGGGAATCGGTATAGGCCAGATGTCTTGCGGAGCCGAGCTCCTGCCGCTGTTGCTCATTGGTTCTGAGCATCTCTTCCAGTTCCCGCCGGCGGTCTTCTTTGATGCCGCCAACCACGAAGGTGTGCAGGATACAGCCTCCCAGCAGGCATCCGATGGAATACATGGGCATCATAGGATCAAAAACCTGAAGGATAACCATTACGGTCATCACAATGCCGTAGATCCCGATGGCCAGATACCGGCTCCGGACTCCGCTTTCCGCATGGCCGGAACGGACCAGGACAAAGACGGTCGTAACCAGGAACATCAGGATCTGAAAGGCAAGCGCCACAAAACGGAAGCTTTCGGCGTGATACGTTCCGGACTCATCGAACCAGAACATCAGGGGCATGAAGAGGTTCAGCACCTGCATCAGGGTAATGAGCCCGAGGAAGATCCAGCCCACGGCGGATAGTATCGAAACGAACCGGCTTTTCATGTTCAGGTACCGGATCACGTACCGGGTCCACATGAACACTGAGACCGCCATGGCAAAAAAGTAAAGCACCGTATCCGAGAAGACAAGCGCGTTGATGCGCGTGTCATACAGAAGACCCCACAGCGCGTCGCTGAGATAGAACATCATCACCCCGAAGATGAATCCGCGGTAGGCGTCTGCGGCGGGAGTCCCTTTCCGGTAATGGGCATTGCGCAGCACGTCATAGTTGATAATGATGTGCACCAGAAGGGCCAGGATGGCGGTGCCTGAATAAGTCATGGACGTCGTTCCTTCGGGGGCGTTCTCTCAGGAAATCCGCAGGGGTCAGTTGCACATATCCATACAGACATCCTGGTTTGTCAGAAATGGGACTTTAGTTACACGGTTATTACATGTATAACATAAAGCCTTTCTAACGTGTCACCATTATATCATAATTGGACAAATAAAATAAAGTGACTTTATCTCTTTTTTCATTTAATTTTCTATTACAGATAATGCCATTAAAGCCTTGTAAATCAACATTGCGCAAACGATTGCATGTTTCGGGAAAAGGTAAAAATCGCCTCTAAGCCTTATTATCTCTTGCTTTTTAAAAGTTACTCAACGTAATGCGCTGTTAACCCGTGTAACTAATCTGCGGTAACTTTTCCGGGGAAAAACCGGCGGACATCCATCCGGAAAAAAACCGGCCTTCCGGCCGGCATAAAACTCACTTCTGTTTCCAGCGGATCCACCTGACCCGCCGCTCGTTTTCCAGGCTGGTCACCTGCAGATGGTAGCCTTCCAGGTCAAAGCAGGGTTCCGATTCCAGCCCTTCCGCTTCCGGGGTGCGGTACGGTGCGTCAGCTGCCGGGGCGTCCAGCAGGGTGACCACAACGCCGCCGAAGGGAGGCAGGACGTCCTCTATCCCGTTTTCCTCCAGGTACGCCTTATACCGTTCATAGTAATCGCTGCTGCCGGTGCAGTGGATCAGCAGGGGATAATACAGGTAAGGGACCAGTTCTTTCGGCAGGTTGTGCCTTGTATAGCCGTAATCCAGCAGCGTGCCGATATACATGGCGATATGATGGCTGCCGTCCGCGTGCAGGATGGCGGCCAGGTCGCCGATGCGCAGCTCGGAGGTCCGGTCATCACCGGTTACTTTGGAGGCGGGATAGTTCACATATTCCTTATACTTGTTGAAATCCAGCAGGTTGGAAATGGAGTCATGCTCCGCGTATCCGGCCTGGGCCATGACCCAGCGGGTGAAGCCGGCGCAGTCAAAGCCGTACAGGTACTTCTTATCAGTCTTATAATAATCCGATGCCTGCTCCGGGGAAGCAACATGCAGGATCCGGTTCTCATGGCGTCCGCCCCAGAAATAAGGGCAGCCGAGGGGATAACGGGCCTTGATACCGGCGCCGGTATCCTCGTTATACCGCACCAGGAAGGGATTACCTTCCTCCAGCATGGAGAGGGCGGCGTCCAGCACCCGGTAACGGTCCGCCCGGCAGAAACCGGGGATCAGCATCATAACAGCCAGAAGAACCGGCAGGATTCTCTTAAGCATCTTCACAGCAACATACCTCTTCGGAACAATATACGCAGGGGATTATATCACAGCCGGTCCGGGACTGAAAGCGGTTTTTCATGGAGTGTCACTTTTTATAAGATCCCATTGATTTGGTCTGCCGCCGAGATACCAGTATTCGATGTGGATATATTTGTCCAGGC
>JAGAAC010000041.1 GCA_017615475.1 Clostridia bacterium | reverse complement strand
GATCGTGTCCGCGATGTCCATCCCGTAATGCTCCGCGACAATCCGGACGCCCTTCCCCTTGTCAAACTGCCGGTTGATCAGTTCACCGTTCAGGCAGTGGTGCGCTGCCACGTCCTGCACCACGAAATTGTACTGTTCTTCCAGCGCGTCCCGGGCCGGCTGCAGCTGTTTCGCCTCCTTGCACATGAAGACGATTTTGTAGATCGGGCTGCCGTCATACTCGCTCATCGGGCGGATATTCAGCTGTTCCGCCAGTGCCTTGCGCCACCGCACCAGCTCGCTGTTCCCCTCTCCTGCCTGGGCCAGGAAATCCCCGAGCTCCTCGTCGCCCCATGTGGCGTCCTTCGCCTCAATCGTCCGGAAGACGCCGTTCTCCCCCAGCAGCCGCATACCGGTTTCAAATTCCTCCGGCTTCATCGGGCAGTCGAACAGCACCTCATCGTTGGTAAAAACATACCCGCCTGCACCGGCCACAGCGCCGTCAAAGCCGAGTGCCAGCACCGGGGCCAGCATGGCCGGGTTCCGCCCGGTGCACAGGAACACCTTATGTCCCTTCGCCTGTGCCGCTTTCACGGCAGTCATGGCGCTTTCCGGGGGAATGTTGCTTCCCGCGGGGGTCAGGGTCCCGTCGATATCCAGAAAGATCAGTTTCCGTTCCATAGGGCGTTCCCTCCTGTCTCAGAATTTGTGGAGCAGCCAGCAGAATTCGCCGGCGTCCAGCCGGATTTCACCGGCGTCTCCTTCCTTGCCGTTGATCAGGTTCGTATAGATCTTTTCATCCCGCAGCCAGATCTTCTGGGGCTTGTCCGAGAAATTGAACAGGGCCAGCAGCTGCTCCCTGCGGTAGTACCGGCCGATTCCGAGCACATGGTCATTGCACGTATCCAGCACCCAGGTATCCGCCTCGGAATCGAACACCGCCTGTTCCGCCCGGATCTGCTCCATCTGCCGGATTGCAGCAAACATTTTTCCTTCCGGCGTGGTTTTCTTTGTCCGTTTCTTCGCTTTTTCCCAGTCCATGCTTCCCCGGTGCAGGTACCGGCTGTCTTCCGCCTTGTGCGGATTGTCATGGTAGCTGTAGTCGTTCTCCTGGGCGATCTCGTCGCCGCTGTACAGCACCGGCACCCCGCTGAGCGTAAACATGAACGCATGCAGCATCTGGTCCAGCTTCAGGGCCTTGTTCAGCGCCTTTTTGTCGTCATTCTGCAGCGCGGCTTCAATTCCGCACAGGGATGCCGTCGTCCCGCACAGCCGGGCATCTCCCAGACGTGGGTCGTCGTTGTACAGTTCACCCCGGGCCGGGCTTCCTTCCCATTTTCCGGTCAGGTAATCGTTCAGGAACCGCTTGTGCGGAACCTCATCCTGGCAGAACTGCCGGAGGAAACCGTAGTCCAGTCCCCATCCGATATCGTCATGGCACCGCAGGTAGTTCAGGAATGAATACTCATGGGGCAGGCTGAACACCTGCCGCATCTGGTGGGCCAGCAGCCGGACGTCCTTCGTTGCCACGGTATGCCACAGGGTGGCCATGGTGGTCACATTATACAGCAGGTGGCATTCCGGTTTGTCCACCGTTCCGAAGTACGGCACCACCTTGCTGGGTTCCATTACCACTTCGCCCAGCAGCAGCGTCCCGGGACAGACAATCTCACAGACCATGCGCATGATCCGCACCAGCGTATGGACCTGGGGCAGGTTTCGGCAGCTGGTGCCCAGTGCCTTCCAGATATAGGGCACCGCATCCAGCCGGATGATGTCCACCCCGTGGTTGCACAGGTTCAGCATGTTGTCCGTCATATCGTTGAATACCGTGGGATTCGCGTAATTCAGGTCCCACTGGTACGGATAGAAGGTCGTCATCACGATCTTCTGCGCCTCCGGGCACCAGCTGAAATTGCCCGGCGCCGTCGTGGGGAACACCTGCGGAACCGTCTGCTCAAATGCGTTCGGAATCGTCCAGTCATCAAAGAAGAAGTACCGGTTCTGGTATTCCTTCTCGCCGGCACGGGCACGCCGCGCCCATTCGTGATCCTCGCTGGTATGATTCATCACGAAATCCAGGCAGACCGCAATGCCCTCCTCGTGGCACGCATCCGCCAGGTCTGCCAGGTCCTCCATGGTACCGAGCTCCGGCTGCACCTTCCGGAAATCGCTGACAGCATATCCGCCGTCGTTCCTGCCCTCCGGGCTTTCCAGCAGCGGCATCAGGTGAAGGTAGTTCACCCCGCAGTCAATGATGTATTTCAGCTTTTCCCGCACGCCCTTCAGGGTTCCGGCAAACGCATCCGTATACATCAGCATGCCGGTCAGGTCATGCCCCTTATACCAGTCCGGATACTCTTCCCGGGCGAGGTCCATCATTTTCAGTTTTTCCGGCCGTTCCTCCCACAGCCGGTACATCATGCTGACAAAGTATTCATACGCCTGCTCGTCGCAATGGTACAGTTCGTAATACAGCCATTTCAGTTCATCCTCATGGCGGCTGAAACGCGCCGCAAATTCAGCTTTCCAGTTTTTCTTCACTTCAGTCCCTCCTCTACTTCCTGCAGCACCGGCATCGCGGGAATCGCGCCCGGGCGGCTGGTGGTGATTGACGCTGCCTTATTGGCGAAACGGACCATCCCGTTGATCTCATCTTCTGTCAGTCCGTCCAGGCCTTCGCGGGCCGCGATCCGGCTCAGCAGCGCGCCGAAGAATGTATCGCCGGCGCCGTTGGTATCCGCCACCTTGACGGAGAATCCGGGCACCATGCCTGTCAGGTCTCCGCAGCGCCACATCGCGCCGCGCTTGCCGAGGGTTACCACCGCCAGCCGGATTCCCATCCCCATGAGAGCCTCCAGGGCAGCCTCCGGCTCCTGTACGCCGCAAAGCAGCTGGGTTTCCTCGTCACTGATCTTCACGATATCGCACAGCGGAAGCACCGCCCGCATCTGCAGCATGGCCGCCTGCTCATGGTCCCAGAGT
>JAGAAC010000196.1 GCA_017615475.1 Clostridia bacterium | reverse complement strand
ATCTCCTCCTTTTATAAGTGCATGAAAAAAGCGCCTCAGAATGAAGCGCCTTGATAACAGAACAATGAAAATCAGTAATTAGTCTATAACCTTAAGGCTGGAACTTTGATACAATTGCGGCATATATCAGCATGTATCCCGCATCTGATACTTTATTCGTTCTGGAAATAACAGTATAAAGCACGATTCAATCAGCGGAGCCATAAACATGTTCAGCCGGAACTTAAGAGAAGCCGGAGATCATATCTGATCCAGTATCGCCATCAGCACGTCTTCGTACATTTCGGGATACGCGCCGGAGAACTTGGTCTCCATGAATCTGCCGCTGCCATCCACATAAAATGTTGTGGGGATAACTTTGTACGGGAAAACCATCGAAAACTCTTTCGGTACGAGGATCACAGGGTAAGTGATCCCATTTTCGTTCATCAGCTGGTGCGCCGCTTCAATGTCGTCATCGATCAGCAGCCCCACAACGCCGCAACCCTTGTCCTGATTCCGGGTATGGATGGCCTGCAATTCGGCGAGTTCGTTGATGCATGGACCGCACCATGTTGCCCAGATATTGACCAGCGTTACCTTGTTCTCTCCGAACAGGGATTCCGAGGAAACCGGATTGCCGTCCAGGTCTGTCCCCTCAAAACAGATGATCCTCTCGGTCAGATCGCCGTACTCATTGAACGGGATGGAGCAGGTAAAAGCTGCCGCGATTTCGTCCCTCATGCCGCACAGCGCCGCGTACTCATCCGCATATTCCGCTTCAACCTCCACGGAAAAGCCCGGGTTGTAGGCCATGCAGAGATAAAAGCTCCAGGAATCCAGCTGGCCGATCATGATCATGTCTTCTTCCGAGATGCTGAAACCCGTTTTGTTCAGTTCTTTGACAACTTCCGATAATTCCTGGTTCTGTGCGACAGAGAAGGTATAAAACAGATAGTCGGACTTGAGCGCATACGGCTTCTCTTTCATCAGCCTCGTGGCATCCTCCTGAGACGCCGCGCAGTAATACCAGTATGCGTAATAGATCCCATCCCCCAGTTCAGAAACGCCTGCAGCAAAAACGGACCCTTTCGTTTCGGAAAACTGAAGGGGCCAGCGCAGGCTCAGCCCAGCCACCGGCATATCTGTAACCACAGGAGCGCTTTCTTCCGCAGCCACACATAGGAAACTCGCGCAGAGAACAAGCGCCAGGATGATCATGACCAGTTTTTTCATATGCAATCTCTCCTTTTTCATTCAGGAACGGCTTCCTTGTTTCCGAATTCATTATGGTATATAATCCCATGATTGTCAATCTATTAAGATGTAAATTATTCACAGGCAGTTACAGCATCGAAGGATGATTTGACTCCCTTCTCCATATACATCACTGTCCCGCCCCATCCGGCTGAAATAAGTGCCGGGCAAGGCGGGACAGACGTTTTTGGCTTTTTTTTCATTTCTTCCGATAGCATGGTGAGAAGATCACCTAAGCGCCATCTGCCGTTTTTGATACCGCGAATCAACTGGACCTGGCTGTCTCCCGACAGATAAGCGAGGCTTTCCATTTGCTGAATGATCGCCTGTTCTTTGCGGTATTCCGCTTCCGTGATCGCCGGCAGGTAAGCGCAGAGAAGACCGTTATTACCCCGATGCACCAGAACGCCTTCCTGATAGCCGCCGTTCCACAAAGCCAGGCAGCGATGTGCGCCGCACCTTTTTCCCACCGCGGCTTTTGAAAACCCTTCCGCTTCCAGCCATTCTTCACTGATGTCATGGATATCCAGCCCTCCGGGCAGGTATGACGACCGTTTTCATTGTCCTCTCCTCCCATCATCATGGTCGAAATTTATTGCCTGACTGCGTCAAGAATCACTTGGATCGTTTCCTGGATCTGTTCTTCCGGCGTGATCGTTGCCATACCGTCGCCGTTCTGCTGTCCATAGCTGCCGAACTGGGCGTGGTTCCCGCCTTCTATCACATGTTCGGTATAGTATTTCGAGGCGTAGGCTTTCCCTTCCTTCACTTTGTCCTGATTGATTACGTGATCTTCAGACCCGATCACCTGGATTTCTTTCATCGGATCAGGAATCTGTTTGATGGGGTAAGCAGCCAGCAGAATGACTCCGGAAAGTTCGTCCCCGTGATCCGACGCGTAGCTTGCAGCCATGACGCCTCCCAGGGAATGGCCACCGATGTACCAATTTGTGTAACCGTGGGAACTTATTACCGCGTCTGCCGCGTTGCCATGAAGGATCGCCAGGTGAAAGGGCATCCGGACGAGGCAGACGTCCATTCCCTCCGCCGCGAGGGTGTGCAGGAGCGGCGCATAGGCTGTCTCCTCCACCTTGCCTCCGGGATAGAAGATCAGCGCCGTATCTTCCGATGACCCGTCGAACAGCCAGCCATAATCAGTTGCTGTCACAGAGACGCTGTCATCGGAGAGCATGAAATGCTGCGCTGTTTCGTCAGCGTGATAATATCCCGAAACATAGATGAAAAAGATCAGAGGCATCCATAGAAGATGTGGGTTAAGTCACCTTCACGGGAGCCCTTCCCGGCAAGTAGATCACCCTGCCACCACAGCGAAGGTAGATCAGAGCAATAAGGTT
>JAGAAC010000195.1 GCA_017615475.1 Clostridia bacterium | reverse complement strand
CGGCTTCGGCATCTACAACCTGACCGTTACCCGCGTCGGGGAAGACCGGCGCATCACCGTGGACGGCAACCGGAAGGAATATGATACCTGCTTTGCCGGTCTGTTCTCCGTCATGGAGGCTTCCTCCGTCAAAAACCTGAAGGTCATCGGAGCCCATGTAACCATCGACGGCAAGACCCACTGCTTCGCCTCCATCCTGGCCGGCTATGCCCAGCACTGCACCTTTGACAATGTGACCGTGGATGGGCGTGTCCGGCTGAACAACGAGGGCGTCATGTCCGGCGTGGCCGGCATCGCCGGTTTCGGAAGCGGCATTATCGACAACTGCAATGCCCGGGTGGAGCTGATCTTCAACGACCTCAACCGGGAATCCCGCTGTGAGCAGTTCCTCGGCGCCATGATGGCCACCGGCTATGCGAAAGTCCAGCACTGCACCGTGGACATCGATGGTTATGTGTCCTGCTTCGGCTACTGCCACAACGGCGGCCTCATGGGTCTGTTCTATACCAGCGGAACCAAGTACCCGCTGGGCCTGGAAAACCGCGTCGTGAACCATAACACCGTAACCGGCCGGATCTACTTCTTTGAGCACAATCCGGACCGCCGGGCTTACTGCAAGGGCGATGTGGGGGAAACGCTGACCAAGCTCACCTCCCGCAAGCCCAACAATCTCAAAGGCTTCACCCGGAAGGAAACAAAGGAATTCCGCAAAATCCTTCTCCCCGAAACCTGCGAGGAACCGGTCTATGAGGAGAAAGAGATTCCGCCGGCTGACGGCCAGTGGGGCTGGACAGAGCACACCTGCACCACCTGCGGCTATACCTGGCGGGATCACTACGTTGCTCCGTAAAAGCGTTCCGGCATCCGTAAAACTGCGGTAGTTTCTGCCGCAGTTTTTGTTTTCCCCCGTCTGTTCCTTCCTATGCTAAGTACTATATGTCTTGACAATAGCATACAACATAGTTACAATTTAGAAAAAACCGTTTTCATCTGATTTATCTATCTGAATACAGAAAGGAAAATATGCGATGAACGAAAAGTTTTTCAGCAAAAACGCAGTCGTATTCCGTGAAGGCGATCTCGGCGAGACCTTCTACCAGATCCTGGAAGGGAAAGCCGGCGTATACCTTCATTACGGAGAATCGGAGGAGCGGAAACTGACGGACATGAAACCCGGTCAGTATTTCGGCGAAATGGCCGTCATCGGCGCCTGGCCCCGCACCGCTACCATCGTTGCGGAAGAGGATCTCCGCGTCGTGGAGATTACTGAAGCCGGCCTGAACAGTTATTTTGCGGAACAGCCGGACCGCATCCTTGCGCTGATGAAACAGATCGGCGGCCGCATCCGTACCCTGACCGAAGAATATGACGAAGTCACCGCGTTCCTGAAGGAAAAGCAGGGCGAAACCGCGGAGAAAAAAGAAGGCTTCCTGGCGAAGCTGAAGAAGTACCGGGAAATCAGCGCCCTGGCGAAAAAGAACGCTGTCCGCACCACGCTGGAAGACACGGTCAAAGCCGCGTTCCCGGAAACCCCGAAGGATTCCTCCCTGCCGGTGGAATCCTGTGATAAAGGACAGATCATATTCCGCGAAGGAGAAAGCGGCTCTTATATGTACGCGGTTCATGGCGGCGCTGTGGGTATCTACACCGGTTACGGTTCCGCTTTGGAAAAGAAGCTGACCACCCTCTACACCAATTCCTTCTTCGGTGAGATGAGCCTCATTGACCATGCGCGGCGCAGCGCCACAGCGGTGGCCGAGGAAGACGGCACCGTTCTGGAAATCATCAGCGCCGAAAACCTGCAGGATCTTTTCAAAGCCAATCCCGTTGAAGTGGATATGATCCTGCGTCATCTGTCCAACCGTCTGAAGAAGCTTACCGTGGACTATGTGAAAGCCTGTAACGAAGCCGTTCAGGAATCATAATGTGATTCTCCGTTTTCTTTTTCCCGGGTTCCGGTTCATATCCGGTTTCCCGGGTTTTCTCTTATCAACTGCTGAAAAAGGGACAGGCCATGAAGAATATTTATATTGATACCTGTGTGTTTCCCCGTTCCCGGCTGGAAACGGGCCGGATTTTTCGTGACCGTTATGGAGCCTCCCTGGGCTTTGAGCTGCTCCCCATGTTTGACCTGCAGGCTTTTCAGGCAAATCTGGATAAGAACCTGGATCTGTTTTCAGGCGGACCGCTCTTTTTCCATGAGCCGGTTTTCGGGGTCGAGCATTCCGTGCCGAAAGGCAGCCCCGCCTATGAGGAAACCATGCGCCACATCCTGCTGACAAAAAAATACGCGGAACTCCTTCATCCGTCAGCCATGGTTTATCATTTCAGCAACCGCGTTGTCCCTCCGGACCGGAAAAAGCAGATGCTCAGCACTTCCCTTGAAAACCTGGAAGAGATAAAGGATCTCTTCCCCGATGTGAAGATCCTGGTGGAAAACACCGGCACCCGCGCGGCCAGAAACCTGCTCCTTGAGCAGTCGGAGTTCACCGTCCTCTGCCTCAGCCGGCGCCTGCCGGTGCTGATCGACATCGGCCATGCCAATGCCAACGGGTGGAGCCTGGAAAAGCTCATCATGGACCTGCACGAGCTCATCGGCGGGTATCATCTGCACAACAATGACGGTCGGCGGGATCTTCATAACAGGCTGCGGGACGGAACCGTTGACTACAGGGAGCTGTTCCCCCTGATCAACGATCTGACTCCCGGCGTTCCGCTGATTATTGAGTATACAAGCCCCGCTCTTTACGGCGATCCCCTTTTCCAGGATATCGACTACCTGTGTGATCTTGCGGGCTGGTAAATCCTGCACCCGGATAACCCTTGACAGGAGAAAGCAATGATACATGAACTGAATGCGGAACGGATACAGTATATCTTCCGGAACATGGAGGACGCCGTCTGTATCACCGGCATGGGCGGAGAACTTCTCTATGCCAATCCGGCGGCGGAAAAGCTGTTCGGGCTTCAGGCCGGCAGCCGTCCGAAAATCTGGGAGGCCATCCCTTATGT
>JAGAAC010000194.1 GCA_017615475.1 Clostridia bacterium | reverse complement strand
CAACAATGAGCGTATCCAGGCAAAAACAAAATGGATGCCACCCGTAAAATACAGGTTGGCATCCATGGGTTGAGCCTCGATCATAATTCAATGTGTCCAGGAAACTGGGTACATATCAATCGCAAGACAGGCGTTTTTTCCGCCATTGTTAATTATTAATTGTTAATTATTCATTGTTCCATGCACGCAGGTATACCTGTGTGCATGGAAAATCCCCCATCATCTGCTGAAAACTCACCCCTCCGCACATCAGTGCCGCTCCGGTCATCTTCTCCCCGGTATCTTCCCTGCAATAGGTCTTCTCCGGATCCAGTCCCTGCAGCTTCACAAAGGGGAACAGTCCGTTTGCCCTTACCCGGATGGCCGCCACGCTGAGCAGCGCCTCATCCTTTTCCGGGGAAACGCTCATCCAGGCGGTATAATCCTCCTCCGTCTCCAGCCGGTAATAGTCCCCGCCCTCAATCAGTGATTCAAAGCGGTGAAAATCCCGGATCTGCGCCTTCACCGTTTCCTTTTCTGCATCCGTCAGCTTTTCCGGATTCAGTTCATATCCGAAGGTGCCGGACTGTGCCACGATGCCGCGGGTTTCCAGCGGTACCGTCCGGAAGGTCTGGTGGTTCGGGCAGGCGGACACATGCGATCCCATCGTGCACACCGGATAGCCGTAGGACGTGCCGCGCTGGATCTCAATGCGTTCAATGGCATCCGTATCGTCAGAGCACCAGATCTGCGGACAGTAGTACAGCATGCCCGCGTCAAAGCGTCCGCCGCCGCCTGAGCAGCCCTCGATCATAACCTCCGGGAAGGCTTCCGTAAGCCTTTCCAGAAGGCTGTAGGTGCCCAGCATGAACCGGTGAGCCGCTTCTCCCTGGCGGTCCTCCGGCAGGGCGTGGGACCAGCAGTTCGCGATGCTCCGGTTAAAGTCCCATTTGACATATTCGATCCGGGCACTCTTCAGCACCCCGGAAATGGTTTCGAAAAGATAATCCTGTACTTCCTTCCGGCCCATATCCAGCACCAGCTGGCGGCGGGCAATCATCGGAAGCCGGTCCGGATCCGTAAACGCCCAGTCCGGATGCTTTCGATACAGATCCGATTCCGGGCTGATCATTTCCGGTTCAAACCACAGGCCGAACCGCAGCCCGATCTCATGGATCTTCTCGGTCAGTTCCTTCAGGCTGCAGCCCAGTTTGGCCTCATTGCACACCCAGTCTCCCAGGCTCGTTGTATCGTCATCCCGGCGCCCGAACCATCCGTCGTCCAGCACCAGCATTTCCATGCCCAGTTCCTTCGCGGACCGGGCAAGCCGCAGCAGCTTTTCCGCGTTGAAATCAAAATAGGTCGCTTCCCAGCTGTTGATCAGCACAGGCTTTTTCGCGTTTCTCCACCGGGGAGCAATCACCTCTTCCCGGATGATCCGGTGATAATTCCGGCTCAGGGCGTTCATGCCTTCCGCGCTGAAGGACAGGATGGCCTCCGGTGTCCTGAAGCTTTCCTGCGGCTCCAGCTGCCATTCAAATCCTTCCGGATGGATCCCGCTGATCACCCGTACGTTTCCGGTCTGATCCTCGCAGACTTCCTCCAGGTGATTTCCGGAATACATCAGCATAAAGCCCCAGCAGTTTCCCTGCCGCTCCGTGGTGTCCGGATCGCAGAGGATGATGAAAGGATTGCTCTGGTGGCTGCTCATGCCGCGCCTGGATTCAAAAGCAAGCCGTCCGCCCCTGGGGACCGCGATGCGTTCCGGCATGCGTTCCATGGCATGCCTTCCGTGGAAATGAATCACTTCTTTTTTGCCGTAAGGGAAATCCACGCAGACCGATGCCGCTTTCTTCAGCCTTACAGTTCCTGTTCCGCGGTTTTCGATTCTCGCGCTCCGGACGATCACGTCCTGCGCTTCAAACAGCCAGTAGGTCAGGAATGCCTGCAGTCCGCCGGCACTATCCTCCAGCCGGATTTCAATGCCTTCCGTTTCCGCGTTCCCCCGTAAGCCGGGCATACCTTCCGGTTTTTCCTTGCCTTTCAGAAGGCGGTAACCGGCATATCTCCAGTCCACGCTCCTGCTGCCGTTTTCCAGCGATACCTGCACCGCAGACGGGCGGAAGTCTCCCACCCCGTCTGTGGAGTATTCCTGCGGCAGGGTATCCAGGGAATAGTCAAACCGGTTCTGCATTTCATAGGGATTTCCGCAGAAGCCGCGGTTCACCGTGCGGATCCGGTAGCTCATATCCGTATCGGTTTTCGCGCCGTACCAGGTGTGCAGCAGCACCCCGGTCTCATCCGCCTTCATCTGATACAGGGTATGTGCTGTTTCCAGGGAAAACAGTTTTTCTTTTTCCTCAATCCGAATGCTCACCGCAGCCTCTTTCCGGGCATAAACCCAAAGCTTTTTTGTATGTGTATCATACCATAACGAAACGTTTCGTCAATATATAAATCGTTCTGTTTTCTTCCCGCCCGCACGCCGTAATTGTTAATTATTAATTTGGAAGAAGTGAAATGGGGTACAGGAAATCAAAATTCTTGATTCCCTGTACCCCATTTCACTTCTTCCATCGTATACTATGTGAAGATCTTCAGAAAGAGGTGCCCCATGGACAGGAGAGAGTTCCAGCAATTGTATATCGACCTGTACCCAGGCCTGTACCGTCTGGCCCAGAGTATCGTTCATCATCCGGCTGATGCCCAGGACGCGGTCCAGCAGTCAGCGGTCAATGCCTGGGCGGCTGCGGACCGGATCCGGGAAGGCGGAGAAAAAGCCTATATCACCCGGATTGTGATCAACGAATGCCGGAACATCCAGCGCCATCGTCAACGCGTAACACCCGTGGACGAACCCTGGAATACCGGAAGTCAAGGTGCTCCGGATACCGAGCTGAAAACCGTTGTGGAATCCCTGCCGGAAACGCTCCGTATTCCTCTGCTGCTCCGATATATGGAAGGGTACAGCGAACAGGATACAGCCGCCATCCTCAAAATACCCCGCAACACACTCAGGGCCCGCCTGAAACGGGCACGGGCAAAACTGAGGGACGAATGGATTGAAATGCAGGAGGAGTCTTTATGAAGACCGTAACAAAAAAAGATTTTCAGAATCTGTATAAATCTCCCGGAACAGAGGAAACAGAAGAAATGAACCAGACCCTGGCACACCTTCCGGAGAAGAAAAGTCCGGAGCGCGTTCCTGTCATCCGCAGGCGCCGGGTTGCCTTCATCCTTGCCGTGGTCATGGTGCTGATCGGCGTTGCCGCAGTAGCTGCAGGCTTTTTAAGCCATACGCTTGTTTCCTGGGACGCTGAACCTACGGAATCTGAAACACAAATAAGCAGATGGACTGACGAGGAACAGCAGTCAATCAGAGAACTTATGAACACCTATCCAAACGATGAAATGGTGGTAGTCAGTAAAAAGGGCGGGAATGACTATTTCTATAATAATAACGATATTCCGGTTTCCTCTGTGGAGGAATTGCTGCAGATGCTGGATGCGGCTGGCTATCCCCACCCGGAAACACTGGTTCCGGATGGCTGGGAATTCAGCGGTGCAGAAGTCAGCAAAACACTCACTCCCGAAGGGAAAAATGAGTTCATCGACGAATCCGAGTCTGCCGATGGAAAGTATCTTATACAGCGTTACAGGATAGACAGACAGCATCAGATTGTAACAGGCTACACGGTTTTACTGAAAAAAGGCGAAAAAGAAGGGCAGTTCGGTTCCTTAGCCTCCAAAAAAGAAGAAATTTCACTCCTTACACTCGTTTATCCCGCAGATGGAGAAGTGCATGCTGAAAAGCCCTCCATCCCCGGAATGGAGGATGTCCTGCTTGCGGATTATAAAGATAGCTCAGACCTGCTCATGTATATGTATCGTCCGCTGGAAAAGCCCCTGCAGGTCAACAGGGATCTTTATGGCGATACTGCAGTAGCCGAAACCAGAGATTATGAACTGATTGGGTGTCAGAATCTGGATCCGGAGGAAGTCGCTTCTCTCTTTGCCGAGGCAAAATAAGACGTCATCCAAACACACAGCCCGCCTGTTCCAGGCGGGCTGTGTTATTTCCTTTTTGCCGTCTTTTCCGTCACGCGTTTCCACATGGTTTTTCAAACGCCAGCCGCGGGTCATTGTCCTCTACCACATAGATCGTCCCGCAGTGGATAAAACCCAGCTTCTTCAGCAGGTTCTGCATCACCCTGTTGTCCCCGTGCGTGTCCATCCGCAGGTGTCCGCACTGCCCGTAGGCCCAGTTGATGCAGAAGGCGCCGGTTCCTTTTTCCGTTCCGTCAGATGCGACCCGGTGAACCACACCGTAAGGCCCCGGTTCGATCCATGCGCCTTCCTCAATCTCCCGGTAGGTCGGTTCAATGTCATCCCCCTGCGTATAGAAGAACGTTCCGATGATCCGGTCTTCATCGTTCAGGCAGACATAGCTGTTCCCGTTGCTGATATCCTCCCGGATCAGGGTTTCCGGCGGCCAGTTGGTCGCTCCCCACTGGTTCGGGTTCCCGTTCTCTGCCATAAACTTCCTAGCCCGGGCGTAAATCTCCATGATCCGGCTGATGTCCGCCGTCTCCGATTTCCTGATTTTCATACCCTGTTCATCCTTATATTGTTGATAACGTTCAGCCCGTCCGGTTCCACGTGGCATGGGAGGAAGAGCACTTCCACCCCGGCTTCCCTGGCTTCCCGCATGGCATCCCCGAACTCCGGATGCGTTTGGATATTGGGCCGCACCTCCGTGATCCCGTCCATCTGGATTGCGAAGGCAATCACCGCCCGGTATCCGTCCTGTACAGCCTTCGCCAGCTCTCCCAGATGCTTCACTCCCCGCTCTGTCGGGGCGTCCGGAAAATATCCGATCCCGTCCACCTCCAGCGTGCAGCCCTTCACTTCCATCAGAATGCGTTCTGTTCCGCGCTCCAGGTAAAAGTCAATCCGGGAATCCCCGTAGGTGTATTCCGGCTTAATCCGGTCAAAATCCTGTTTTTCCAGCCATTCCTTCACAACGGCGTTGGGCGCCTGGCTGTCTATGTTGATCAGCAGTCCGTTGTTTTTCTTTACAGCCACCAGGTCATATTTCGTTTTCCGGCTTTCGGTTCCCGGTGCGGTAAGCCAGACCTCCGCCCCGGGCAGCAGCAGTTCCCTGCACCGTCCGGTGTTCTTCACGTGAACCGTTTCCCTCCTGCCCTCAATCTCCGCGTGGGCAATGAAACGGTTCGGCCGGTCCAGGAAGATGCCCCGGATAATATTCCTATATCTCATACGCACCTGCCGCCTGTGATGATTTTTCCAAAACCGAAAGCTTTCGCTTTCTGATGCCGATCATATCACTGTTTCTCCTTCCATAGCAAGCAGTTTCTTCACAAGCTGCTTCCGTTGACCGAGAACCGATTTAGCGATAAAATATACAGGAACGGATTACAAAAAAGAAAATGAGATTTCTGATTGCCATACGGGCATTTTTCCCGTACCAATATATGTCAACAGAATATGAGGAATCCAGGGAAATGGATTGCAGGACAAAGGAGGTACCTGTCATGAAAAAACTGCTCGCGCTGGTGCTGGCACTCAGTCTCTTTATCGCTGCCGCTGCCGCGGTTGCGGAGGAAGATATCGGATACTATCCGGATGATTATCCGGAATCAAAAGTGTTTATCAACACCTGGATCGCCGAAGACGGTGACTGGCGCATCGAAGTGTACGGAGAGGACGGCGGCATCAAGCCCATGGTCGTCCACCGCCTGGGGGACAATAAAGAGGATATCTGGGAATATGCCACGGCACTCAACACCGATAAGACCGCCCTCACAGCGGTTCCCTTCGGCCTGCATTACCGGCAGGACACTGTTTCCTTCGACTGGGACGAAACCTATTACGAAGACGGCGATGCCGTGTTTACCATCAACGAAAACGGCAATCTTCTCTGGAATGACCTGAAGGAAGATGCCGGAAAGGGCCTGGAGTTTGAACCGATCGGCAATTTCTACGGCGGAAGATGGATGATGGGCGACACGGAAGTCATCTTCTTCGACTGGTATGACGGCGAATATGATATCCGCTGCTTCACCTACGGCGACGGCGACGAGATCGTGGCAGACGCCATCCTGAAGGGCAGCTATGATCCCGCAACCGATACCATCACCGCGGAAGGCTTCTTTGATCCGGATGAGCCCTTCACCGTCACCTTCTCCTATGATGACAACTATCATGTAGTCTGGACCGAAGACGGCGAAAGCACGCCCATGGAATACAGCTACCGTACGGACTGAGCATTGCTCAGTCCTTTTTCGCTTCACCCGTACGGACCGGCATCCGTACGGGTGATTTTGTCTTTGACCGCCGCCCGCTCCTCTGATAAGATAAACAAAACAGATAACAAGGAGCAGTTTTATGGCTAATCTGATTATGCGCTTTCCGGGCGGCCTGCCCAAGGCCCTTACCCTGAGCTACGATGACGGGGTGGAGCAGGATGAAAAGCTCATCGCCATCGCAGAAAAATACGGGCTCAAAGGAACTTTCAACATCAACAGCGGATGCTTCCCGCCGGAGGATATTTCCTACGCGCCCGGAACCATTCACCGGCGCATGCCCCTGAACCGCCTGAAGGAGGTCTATGCTGGAAGCAGCTGGGAGATTGCCGCCCATGCCTATACCCACGCTTCCCTGGTGGGCCTTCCCGCGAATATCGCCGCGGAGGAAGTGCTTCGGGACCGCAGGGAACTGGAGGAGGCTTTCGGCACGGTCATCCGGGGTTTTGCCTATCCCTACGGCGCTTTTGATGATAAAAGCGTTGAGATTCTGAAAAGCTGCGGCATCTGCTATGCCCGAACCGTACAGTCCACCCGGGATTTCCATCTGCCCAAGGACTGGCTCAGGCTGCAGGCCACCTGCCATCATAACGATCCGGAGCTCATGAATCTGGCGGACAGGTTTGTCAAAACCCAGAACTGGTGGGATCCGATGCTCTTTTACCTCTGGGGCCACAGCTATGAATTTGAAGCCCGGAACAACTGGGATGTGATCGAAAACTTCGCGGAAGCCGTCAGCGGCAAACCTGATATCTGGTATGCCGCCAATATCGAAATCTATGACTATTGCGAAGCCTTCAGCCGGCTGGTTTTCAATACCGCCATGACCCTCTGCGTCAACCCTTCCGCCCGGGATCTGTGGTTTGCCTACGGGGAAAAGGAAGTCCATGTCCCCGCGGGAAGCACCGTTTCCTTCTGAACTTTCTGACAGACGGGAGTAACAAACTGTGGCCTTTCAGATGATACACATGGAAACCGCATACAGGGTTATGGAGCGTCTCGGCATCTCAGTATGCCGGGAGAGCTTCATGCTGGGCTCTGTCGCGCCGGATGCCGTGCATATGCGGGCGGATTATACCCTGGAAAGGAAGATCCACTCCCATCTGTTTGAGGGCTGCGGCCCCTGGGGCGAAACACGGGACAACGACAGATGGATGCGGAATATGGACCGGTTCTGGGAGACCTTCGGAGAAGCGGAAACCGACCCGTACAAAAAGCTCCTCATCGCCGGTATCCTTGCCCACTGCCTGACCGATTACTGGAATGACATCACCATCTGGAAAGGCACCCGACGGGAGTATGTTCCGCCCATGGATCCCGCCCGGTTCAAGGAAGAATTCTACGTTGAGGCAAACGCCATCGATAAATGGCTTTATCAGAACAGCCCCCATACAGGCGAAATCCACACCCTGCTCGCGGCGTCAAAGGAAGAAGGCCTCGGGGATTATTACGCGGCGGAGGATATCGCCAAGATCAAGCACCACCTGCTGAACGTCCAGTATGATGTCCCTCCGGTGGATATCTCCGCCTTCAGGTATTATCCCCGGGAAAAGCTGGAAAAGTTTCTTTCCGACGTACCGGAGGATATCTGCCGGAGACTGCGTGCCAAAGGGATTGCGGGAGACGTCCTTTCCTCAGACTGATATATGTCATACTGCGCCGGTGTTTTCACCGGCGTATTTTCTGTCTTCAAAAAAGTTTCGGAACCGAAAACCTGATCCGCGTCTGATTCGTCTTATAGATGAAACATCAAATCCCCCGGAGGAGGTGAAACCGCGCCGGCATCAACCCTGTCAGCCGTTATTATCGATCATATATGAATAAAGATACAGGAGAATGATGATTATGAATATCAGAATGCGGTTCTGGACTTTTCTGTCCTGCCTGGTCCTTTGCGGATCCTGCCTGGGCGCATCCGGCGCTTTTGCCGAAACTTCGCAGGCTCCGGACAGATGGAAAGGCGAATACCATGCCTACGGGCGTACGATTAAAATTGATACCGAAATCACGATCCCGGAGAAAACAAGTTTCCCGATCCTGGCCGTGGAAACCATGAAGGAACTGTCCCCGGAAGAGGTGAAAAAGCACGAGGAGTACTTTGAAACTCTGGAAAAAGGTGGAAGGAAGAATTGTTTCTGGAGCCGTGACAACAAAATCCACATCTCTTATTTTGATCACAAATCCCATCCCGATGTATCCAATCCCGGTCTGGTGACTACTCCGGCGCATATGCTGACGGAATATGATGCAGACAAAGCTTATGCCGAGGATAATAACCTCACCGTCAGCGAGGCGCTGGATCTGGTCCGGAAGAACATACAGCTCATTTACCCGTCTGTAGACTATAAAATCCAGGACATTGTTCTGTATGACCGTACGAAGTACCGGAAATCCGGTAAAAAGCTGGATAATAAAGGCCAGTATGAGCTTGGATGCATGCAGTTGATGGACGGCATACCTGTAGCCGGAAGCATTCATGATGCTTTCAGGCAAGAACGAACCATGCATGACTTAGTCATCGCAGGTGCCGGCTCTGCCTGGGGTCTCGTGACAGATCAGAACAATTTCGAATACACCTATACCCTTTGGGATACCATTGCCGAACTGGGTACCCCGGACCAGTGCCTGCCTTTTGAGGCAGTTAAGCCGAATATCGAAAGCCTGATCATGAGCGGGAATATCCGCTGTGTCCGCCATATCTATTGGGGTTATGCCCAGTATGATCTGCCCGAAGGCAGCAAATACGAATATGTCCTGGTTCCTGCCTGGGTCGTCTGGGTGGACTGGGCAGATGACTCCATTGTGGAGCTGGAAACGGATGCGGTGAACGGAACCGGCTTCTATACGGAATCCTACTACTACAAGCCGATTATCGTGAACGCGATCACCGGGGAAACAACCAATCCGAATGATATAAGCGAAGGACGTATGCTGCTTCCGGAATCCTACATGAAATGGATCGATGGACAGTAAAAACGATAATTAAGCCACTCCGGCCGGGCAGGCATCTGTGCTGCCCGGCTTGTTTTATTTATATGTGATTTGGTTGCATTTTTATTCAGGTCCATTTCTTTTTGAAACTTCTTCCCGATCCGTTTGTACCCTTCTGCATTCTGCGTTCCGGCACGCCCTGCAAGGAGAATCCCGGAT
>JAGAAC010000193.1 GCA_017615475.1 Clostridia bacterium | reverse complement strand
CATGAAGGCGGGCACGGGCTTTTCCCGGGCAGCCACTTCCCTGATGACCGGGGAAAGCTCTTCCCGCAGGGTGCGGACGAAGGGATCCAGGTCTTTCATGGCGGCGCCTTTTTCATATTCGTCCACCAATACATCATAGGCGGGTTTCGCGGAATTCTTCAGGGAAGCGTACCGCACACTGCCGGCGATGACTTTCTCCAGGTAGGGAGCAAACAGTTCCCAGTCATTATTTTCCTTGGCGTCATGCCAGACGGCGGAGGACTCGTTGGTTAGCTCCTGCCAGGCGATATATTCATCCATGGGCAGGACATGAAGGTCGTCATAGCTTTCCTTCATCACTTCCGCACGGCGGAAGGTGATTTCATCGGTTTCATCTTTATGCTGCAGGATGGTCTCCAAAACCTCGCCGGTCTCGGGATTATCCATCTGCTTGTACTGCAGCTCAGCCAGGTAGGCCAGGGCTTTGCCGCGGCCCTTCCAGGAGTTTTTCGGCGCGACGGTGTCTCCGTCGGTATAGAGGACGCTCTGGGCATGGTTCAGGGCATAGAAAGCTTTTTCAAGCTCATTCAGTTTTTCAATGGCTTCGTTCAGGGTCATTGGTCTCACGCTCCTTTCCCTTAAGTACCGATTATATCAGACAAATGTTAAAAAAGTAAGAACAAATGCGCAAAATGTTGACACTGCTAATACCCGATGCTACAATATGTGCCAATGCGGCAAACGGTTACGCTTGTTACGGTTTGTTCGGACAAAAACACATATATTGTTAGGAGACAGACCCCTATGGACACGCGCAGAACAGGGAACCAGGTCAGCCTGCGGGCCATTTTTTCTTTTTTGGTGATTCTGGTATTACTGGCCGGGGCTCCGGCTGCGGGAACAGCGGAAGCCCCTGAAGTGCACACCCATGAAGGATGGACAGCGGTTGAAGCATTACCTACAGCATCCGGCAGTTACTATCTGACAAAGGATATTGAAATCTCAAAAACCTGGACGATCGGGAGCGGAGCGGATATTTCGCTGTGCCTGAATGACCATTCAATCACCATGACGGCTTCAGGTATAGGGATTGTAATCAACGGCGGTACGCTGAACCTGTATGACTGCGGAACGACGGTGCACAGCTATACCACTGACAAACAGCCGGCGACGATCGGCGGCGGAACGGGCTCCTTTACCGGCGGCTATATTACCCATGCAGCAGGCAAAACCGGTCCCGCAATACACATAAAAACAAATAACAGCAAGTTCAATATGTATGGGGGAACGCTGATCGGGAATAACAATCCTCACGATCAGTATAATTCCGGCGCGGTAGACCTGATAAGCGGCACATTCAATCTGTACAACGGAACAATTGCCGGTAATCTTGGAAGCGATTGGTTGGGCGGCGGAGGAGTATATATTTCCTCGGGTCGGATGAATATGTACGGCGGTGAGATCAGACACAATGACGGCGGATTTGGCGGCAGCGGCATAATGATTTATGGCGGCGCTTTGAATATGAGCAACGGCAGTATTCATCATAATACCGGGGATGTAGGCGGAGGTGTTTTTCTGGCAGAAGGAACTGTTTCCATGACAGGGGGCAGTATTTCTGAGAACACTGCGAACACTGTCGCGGGGGTAGTAGTTAACGGAACAATGTATATGTCCGGAGGCAGCATTACGGGAAACACTGATTCCGGTATATATGGCTGTGTATGCATCGGCGGGACAATGTACCTGTCCGGAGGAAGTATCACAGGAAACATCTCGAATTCCGGCGGCATAATGTGCGAAGCAGGCACAATAGATATTGCCGGAAACCCGGTGGTTGCCGGCAACAGGAATACAGACGGTGACGAAGTGAATGTTTACCTGTCTAACGAAAAAACAATCAATATATCCGGCGCAATGACCAGCGGCGCATCCGTCGGTATAACCACACGGACAACACCGACAGCAGGAAATCCGTTTAAATTCGGTTTGAAATACAGGGCCTCGAATACGATGTCCCCGGACAACTGGTTTTTCAGTGACAAGGGCCTGGACGTAATCGGGATGAACGACACATCTGATCAGGACGCATATCTCGCGGCTAAAGTTACCCTGACCTATGACGGCAACGGTGCGGATTCAGGAAGCGTACCGGCCGCACAGACTGTCACCCATGGCACCGTCGTAACAGTAGAAGGTGCAGGAACCCTGAAAAAGGCGGGTAATATCTTTGATCACTGGACGACGGGGCAGGAAGGCAGAAGGAATTCTATAGCTCCCGGAGACCGGATTACCCTTGAAGAGAATAAAACACTGTATGCTTCCTGGACCGCGGGGCATACTGTGACCTGGATGAACGGGGACGGCTCTGTCCTGGATGAAAAAGGATATCAGGAAGGAGAACCCAAACCCACTACGGAAAAAACACCGACGAAAGAACCGGATGATGATCATACGTATGTCTATAAAGAGTGGAAGGAAATGACTGATTCAGACGGTGATACAGTGTATACTCCGGTGTTTACAGCCGTTCCGATTCCGACCCATGAAGTGACCTGGCTGGACGGAGATGGTTCCATTCTGGACAAAAAGGAATACAAGGAAGGGAAAGACAAACCGACCACGGACAAAACTCCCGTCAAGGCGGAAGATGACCAGAATACCTACGCTTTTGAAAAGTGGGAGGGAATGACGGATACAGACGGCAACACGGTTTATAAGCCGGTGTTCAGGACTGTACCAAAATCAGCGGCAGCGGCTCCGGGTCAAGGCGCGGTGCCGGCAGAAAGCCCGACAGCTTCCCCCACCGCGGCGCCTGCGATTACACCGGCACCCACCGCGGCTCCGGAACCTACCGCGACACCCAAGCCGGTACCGAAGACCGGTGACAGGGAGGACATGATCCTTTGGACGGTCCTGATGACCCTGTGCGCGGGCGTGCTGGCGGTGCTGCTGGTCCTGAAGCCTGAACGGAAAAAGAAATAAAAAGAGAAACGCAGGATCCTGACGACGCTTTCACAGCAAACAGGATTCACAGGAGAAAAACAAAGATGAAGCTGCGGAGAACAGGAAACCGCGCTGACAGGATAATCGCAATCATACTGGCTGCTTTTGTGATGCTGATGGGCATTCCCGCCGGGGACAGCCTTGCCGAAGAAGGGCACAGCCATGAGGGCTGGACGGCTGTTGAGACTCTGCCGACAGCATCGGGCAGTTACTATCTGACAAAAGATATCGAAATATCCTCTTCCTGGACAATCGGAAACGGGATGGTCATTGACCTGTGCCTGAATGACCATTCCATTACGATGACAGCGGATGAAAAAGCAGTGATCAGCATCAGCGGCGGCACGCTGAACCTGTATGACTGCGGCACAACGGTCCGCAGCTATACGACGGATATCTGGCCGGCAAAGATCGGCAGCGGATCCGGTTCCTTTACCGGAGGATACATCACCCATACCGGCGGCATGAAGGGTCAGGGGGTTCTCATGACGCACGGCGTGTTTGCCCTGCACGGCGGGACGATCATCGGGAACCAAACGGTAGGCGGAGGCGCCAATGACCTGTACGGAAACGGCGGCGGAATCCGGGCTGAAGGCGGAACCGTCACCATGACCGGCGGGGCGGTGATCGGTAACAAATCCCACTTCGGCGGCGCTGCTTTATTGCAGGATTATGCCCACATGAACCTGTCCGGAGGCAGGATTGCGGATAACCAGGGAGGATACGCCGGGGCACTGTATCTTGCGGGCGGTACATGCACGATGACCGGCGGTGTGATAGAACACAATAACTCGGACCGTTCCCACGGCGGCGGCATATTCATTCATAAAGGGCATGACGAAAAGTATTCTGAAATGACAATGTCCGGCGGAATCATCCGGAATAATCAGTCGTGCAGAAGCGGAGGCGGTGTTTATGTCAACTACGGCAGCTTTAAGATGTCCGGCAATGCGGAAATCAGCGGCAATACTGCGGTAAATACCGGCGGCGGCATATTTAACTGGAAGTCGTATGAGATGAGCGGGGGAAAGATCTGCGATAATACCGCCGCCACCGCAGGCGGCTTTTATATGGACAAAGACTCATCGGCGGTCTTTACCGGCGGCAGCATCACCGGCAATACCGCAACCGAAGAGGTGGGCGGCCTGTGCAATTACCGCGGAACCCTTACCCTGTCCGGCGGTGTTGTTATTACCGGCAATTCAGCCCCGGAATCCGGCGGCGGTGTTTATAATGAAGGAACATTCCGGATCTCCGGAAATCCGGAGATCACCGGCAATACCGGGGCGAACGGATCCCGGAGCAATGTATATCTGTACAATGTGAGAAACAGTTCCTGCATGACCGTAACAGGCGCGCTGACCGGCGCGAAAATCGGCGTGACGAGCGCAAAAGCGCCTGAAACAGGCGTCCCGATTATCATCGCGGAGAACTACGGAGCATACAATACCGCGGCCCAGGGAACCGTTTTCTTCGAGATGGATGACAGCGAAACCTATGATGTGATCCGGATGAATGATCCGTCCGACAAAAACGTCTATCTGGCGGCCAAGGTGACCCTGGCCTATGACGGCAGCGGGGCGGATTCGGGAGACGTGCCGGAGGCACAGACAGTGATCCATGGAAGCACGGTTACGGTGGCAGGCGCGGGAACCCTGAAAAAGGCGGGCCATCTCTTCGATTACTGGACAACGGGACCGGAAGGCCGGGCTGTTTTTTCTCCCGGGGACAGGATTACCCTTGAAAACGACAAAACGCTCCGTGCTTCCTGGACAGCAGGACACACCGTAACCTGGCTGAACGGAGACGACTCCGTGCTGGACCGGAAAGAGTACAGGGAAGATGAACCTAAGCCAACAACGGACAAGACTCCCGTAAAGGCGGAAGATGACCGGAACACCTATGTGTTCGAAAAATGGGAAGAGAATACTGACACCGACGGGAATACGGTTTACAGGCCGGAGTTCAGGGCAGTGCCGAAACCGGCACCCACGCAGGAGCCGACTGCCTCGCCGACGGTGATCTCCGCGTCAACGCCTGCCGCGGCAGCACCGGCAGAAACACCGACAGCCACACCCGCTCCAAAGGCGGAACCGACTGCCCAGGCCACGGCTGCCGTGTCACCGGAACCGACGCAGACGCCCAAACCGGTACCCAAAACCGGAGACAATGAAAATGTGTTCCTATGGTCTTGTCTGATGACCCTGTGTGCGGGTATACTTGCTGTGACAATGTTTTTGGCCCCTTCCAAAAAGAGAAGGAAATAAAAAGAGGGACAGGGTATGCCGTATTATCCGGAAAGAAAACCGGATCCGTATGCGGAAGAACAGAAGCGGATCGAGGAGGCCGCGGCGCACAGCAGGCGCCGCAGGCTTGCTCTTGCTGCGCTGTTTGCCCTGGTGATCGTTTACAGCCTGATCCGCCTGATTGCTTACGGCGCGGATTATATGTCTTCCCGGCAGGCCAGCCAGGAGCTGCAGGAGCTTTATGAGGAACCCACACAGATCGTAACCGCTGCTCCGACAGCAGCCCCGAAGGCACAACCGGCCACAGCGGAACCGCGTCAGGAAACACCGACGCCTTCGCCGGAGCCGGAGCAGGAAGCTGTCCTTCCGCCGGCTGCCTATCCGGACAACCCGAACCTGGTGGTTTCCGAACGCTTCCGGAAGCTGAGAAAGAAAAACAAAAACATCATCGGCTGGGTCAAGGTGGACGCGGTGGAAGAGCCGGTCGGGCTGAAGGACAACACCTATTTCCTGACCCATGATATCAACGGCAAAAAGAACGCCAACGGCGCGATCTTTACGGATTCCGGCATCAATCTTTACACAAGGCCCTACACGATTTTTCTCTTCGGCCATAACATGAAGAGCGGAAACATGTTCGGCCGGCTGAGAAAGTATAAGGAAAGCGCCTACTGCTACCGGCACCGGATCATTACATTTGACAGCATGTATGAGGAAGGAACGTATGCTGTGTTTGCCGTGACGGAGATCAGTACGGAAGCCGGGGATTCAAACTATTTTGATCTCTGGTCGCTGGATTCAACCAAGGTGGAGGACAGGCAGAACGCGCTGAACAAGCTGATTTCCCGCTCCATTCATACCCGGATGCTGGACGTGCATCCGGATGAGCAGCTGCTGATCCTGGTCACCTGCGAGGGCAAGGACACGGACCGGCTGGTGGTAGCCGCCCGGCGGCTGAGGGAAGGGGAATCGGAGAATAACCTGACGCTGCCGCCGCTCTGAGGGGCGGAGAGACGGTTTGGTTTCCTCCGAGAAAAAAGTGCTTTACAAAGCGGAAAAGATGTGATAATATATCCGCTGTTCGGGGCATTAGCGCAGTTGGTAGCGCACAACACTGGCAGTGTTGGGGTCAGGAGTTCGAATCTCCTATGCTCCACAAAAAAACGGATCACCTTCACGGTGATCCGCTTTTTTTGTGCCGCCCAGGCGGCTTCGGAACTCCTGTTCCAACACTGCCAAAGGCAGTGACGGGGGGAACGAAGGAAGCGGTAGCCCAGTGGGCTATCCTGCGATGCAGGAAGCGACCTGAGTGAGTCAACCGAAGCAAGCAGCGGGTTGAAGCGACAGCAATGCCCGCTGCGCCGACTGAGGTTGCGGAACAGGAGTTCGAATCTCCTATGCTCCACAAACGTGGAAGTCTTGAGAAATAATCCTTCCACGTTTTGCTTGTGTCATGATTCATTTAAATCGTGCACAAAGCCATATGGTATGATAATATGCAATTATCGGATAGATGTATAAAGGGTATAGCACACATAAAAACGGGAATAGTGATGGAAAACACTACTAGTTAATATCCAGATATCTTGAAGAAAAGGATCTGAGGGAGAAAACGAATGAATAACAATGCTAATGAAACAAATGCTTTTCAAAGAAAGTTCAGAGAAGCATTGGATAGAAAAGGAATAAACCAAAAAAAGCTATCTGAAATTAGCGGAGTTGAAAGATCATGTATTTGTTCATATTTAAAGGGCAAGTCTATTCCTAAACCAGATACCATAAAGAAATTAGCTTTAGCACTTGATGTTGATTACAATTGTTTGATGATTCCTAATGATGTTGTTGAAGTAAATGATTTTCAAAGAAAGTTTAGAGAGGCATTGGCAAGAAAAGGAATAAACCAAAGAAAGCTATCTGAAATTAGCGGAGTTGAAACATCAAGTATTAGTTGTTACTTAAGTGGGAAATATATGCCAAAACCAGACACAATTAAGAAATTGGCTTTGGCACTTGATGT
>JAGAAC010000192.1 GCA_017615475.1 Clostridia bacterium | reverse complement strand
GGTCTGCCGGACAGAGCGCACCCCTTCCGATACACTGGAGCGGGAAGACGGCTGGCGCGGATTCCGGATTGAAGGCATGCTGGACTTTTCCCTGATCGGCATTCTGTCGAAGCTTTCCTCCATCCTGGCGGAGAACGGCATCGGTATCTTCGCGGTGTCCACCTACAACACGGATTACATCCTGGTGAAGGAAGAAAACTTCAACCGGGCCATGGCCGTACTGGCCGCCGCGGGATACGAAACGACGGAATAAGGCCGTGGAAGACCACATATAAAAAGAGCGCATTGGCAGTCAATGCGCTCTTTGATATTTCTCAGGCAATGATATATTTCCGGATACCGGCCCGGTCTGATCCTTATTGCTTGATCCGTTTGTCCGCCCGCTTGGCAAGACGGGTTCCCACAGTCTGGAACAGCTGGACCAGGATTACCAGCACAATCAGCGCCGCCACCAGGACCGCCTGGTTAAAACGCTGCTGGCCCTGGGTGATTGCCAGGTTGCCCAGGCCTCCGCCGCCGACCGCACCGGACATGGCTGTATAACCCAGGATTGTCGTGATCGCCGTGGTAAAACTGGTGATCAGGCTGGGCACACTCTCCGGCAGCATCACATGAAACACCGTCTGCCAGGTAGTCGCGCCCATGGACAGGGACATTTCGATAATATTCGGATTCACTTCCCGGAGGGATCCTTCCACCAGCCGCGCCACAAAGGGAAACGCCGCGATAATCAGGGGAACGATGACTGCTCCGTTACCCACGGCCGTACCGATGATGGAGCGGG
Source organism: Clostridia bacterium (assembly GCA_017615475.1). GTDB lineage: Bacteria > Bacillota > Clostridia > Christensenellales > Aristaeellaceae > Aristaeella. The sequence continues at coordinate 25,548 of JAGAAC010000192.1, read as the reverse complement.
TAATGGGCATCAGCACCACAATCAGGATGATGAAAGGCGCCGAACGCAGCAGGTTGATCATGCCGTTCAGGAAAGCCATCAGCGGCTTGGGAAGCGGCCGGATTCCCTTGGAATCCCCGGTAACCAGCAGCACGCCCAGCGGCAGTCCGATCAGGATCGCGAACAGGGTAGCCATCAGGGTAATGTACAGCGTCACACCGGTTTCACGAAGAAAATCGCGTTCAATGACCGCCCACGCTTTGGCAAGCTTGTCCGGATTATAGTATGTTGCAATATAATCACTCATCAGCGCTCACCTCCCCTTCAGCCTCCGGTTCTTCTTTCTCAGAAGGCGCCTGATATTCCACATCCACCTGAACCGTAACGGAGGGCGCTTTGCTCAGATACTTCACCGCTGTTGCCAGCTCATCCGGTCCTCCGGGAATGCTCAGGAGCATATTACCGTAGTTTTTTCCGTTCAGCGTACGGGTTGAAGCCGCCAGGATATTCGCCGCGATATGGCAGTCAATCGCCATGGAGGTGATCAGCGGTTTTGCCGTCGCTTCCGATCCCTGGAAAACCAGGCGCACAGTCTGGTGATTGACCTCCGCGTAGGCATCCATTCCCTCAGCCACATCCGGGAAAACCAGCGCCTTGGTAGCCTGGGCCTTGGGATTGGAGAAAATCTGGCTGACTTCTCCTTCTTCCACCACCGTTCCGTTTTCCAGAATGGCCACCCGGTTGCAGATCTCCTGCACGACGCTCATCTGATGGGTAATCACGATGACCGTGATTCCCATGGTCCGGTTGATTTCCCGGATCAGGTCCAGGATCGCGTGCGTTGTCTTGGGGTCAAGCGCGGATGTCGCCTCGTCGCAGAGCAGCACCTTGGGATTGGTCGCCAGCGCCCGGGCAATCGCGATTCGCTGCTGCTGACCGCCGGACAGCTGCGCCGGATAACTGTTTGCCTTATCAGGCAGTCCGACAGTGTCCAGCAGCTCCAGTGCTTTTTTCTTTGCTTCCGCCCGGGGCATATGGATCAGCTTCAGCGGCAGCATGATGTTTTCCAGGCAGGTCCGCTGCATCAGCAGATTGAAGCTCTGGAAAATCATCGTAATCTGATGCCGTACCTGCTGGATCTCCTTCTTACTCAGCGTACCGAGATCCGTTCCGTCCCAGATCACAGCCCCGTCAGTCGGCCGTTCAAGCATGTTGATGCATCGGACCAGCGTGCTTTTGCCGGCGCCGCTCATTCCGATAATGCCGTAGATATCCCCGTCATTGATCTTCAGGGATACATGCTTGAGGGCATCCACCGGACCGTCCGCGGTGGTGAAGTTTTTGGAAAGGTTTCTGAGCTCAATCATCGTAAATCTCTCCGGATAAGAAAGCACACCGGCGGCATAATGCTGCCGGTGTGTCTGAATTCGGCTTTATGATATATGATACAACCCGCTCTGTCAATTACTGCGCAGCGCCCAGGGCGGTCAGGTCCGCCTGTTTGCCGGCATACAGGCCCATGGGCTCCACATGAACACCGGCGATGGTCACCAGATGGGTGCCGTTCTCGGCGTTGAAGGAATCCTGATAGGGCTGATGGGCGAAGTAGTTGGCGAAAACGTCTCCCGCTTCAACAAACTGGTTGGGGGTCACATAGTCGGTTACTTCCTTGACTTCCAGCGTAATGCCTTTTTCAGCCAGGATGGGAGCGACAACGTCCTTCAGGATCTCTTCGTGGGGAACGGGTGTCGCGGCCACAACGATCGTCTGGCCCTTCAGGGCTTCGTAGTCAACAGTGGCGTCATATCCGTCTGTCACGTTCTCAACAGCGATCACAACCACGCCGCTGTATTTTTCATTGATGTAATCCAGCACCTTCTGGCTGGTCGCGGCAGCCGCCAGCGCCTTGGCCAGGTCGGTTCCCTCATTGCCTTCCTTCACGCTGATCACGTTGATGTAGGGGTTTTCAATCGCTTTTTCGGTCAGCAGCGCGGTCTTGGGGTCAATCCCGGCATCCAGCGCGTAGTTGCCGTTGATGATGGCATAGTCCACATCGTTCACAACGCTGGGCACCACGTCCGCGGCGACTTCGTAGAATTCGATTTCGGCGGTCAGGAACTCAACGATATCTTCCTTGGTGGCGGTGATTCCGGCATCATCCTTCAGTTTGATCACACCGGCATCCTGCAGGATGTTCAGCGCGCGGCCTTCGTTGGTGGGGTCATTCGGAACGGCGATCGTAATCGTATCTGCCAGGGCGGCAGTCAGGGACAGGGTCAGGATCAGGGCAGCCAGAAGAGCAATAATCTTTTTCATGGGAATTCTCCTTTCATATTTACAAAACAAAGTTTGAATCAGTTTCATCGGGACGACGCATTCGGTTCAGGCAACATCGGCGCATTCGATCGTCCCGCCAGTTCGTCTTTCCTTTCATGGCGTCTCCCTCCCTCGTGATTTGATGTTTCGTATTATATCCACCGTATTTCCCCCTGTCCAATACCTGAAAGCAATATCAAGCTATAGACCGAATCTATAACTGACATTGTATACAGGATACCGCTCTATAACTCCGAAACCTTCAGTGGCATTTTTGTGGTGTTCTCTGCATTGTTTGTGGAATTATTCAGTCAATCTGTGACAGTGAAAAGCATTATTTGCCCGATATAATCCCGCTTTTGTGGGGATCATTCCCTTTTTTGTCCGTTTTTGTCCTCTTTCCCTGTGCCGGTTGACAACCGGATGTTCCTCTGGTATTATTCAGTTAAACGATTAAATGATTGTTTAATCGTTAAGAAAGTGAGGTGCTGTCCGAATGAAGAAAACCTATAAAATCGAAGTAGACTGCGCAAACTGCGCCAACAAGATGGAAGACGCCGCCCGGAACACCGCCGGTGTGAAAGAAGTCACCGTCAATTTCATGACCCAGAAGATGATTGTTGATTTTAATGAAGGAACCGATCTCGCCGCCGTCATGAAGAACGTACTTTCCGCCTGCAAAAAGGTGGAGGATGACTGCGAGATCTACCTTTAATCGATACCGCCCGGCAGACCGTCCGGGCAAAGGAGCGGACAAATGACCAAAAAGCAGAAGAAAATGCTGATCCGGATTCTGATCGCAGCGGCGCTTATGCTGATCCTGCGGTTTGTTCCGCTGCCGCTTTCCGGAATCCCGATGTTCCTGCTCTGGCTGGTCCCCTACTTTATCATCGGATATGACATTCTCCGGAAAGCCTGGAAGGGAATCCTGAACCGCCAGGTCTTTGACGAGAATTTTCTCATGGCCGTTGCCACCCTCGGTGCCCTGGCCATCGGTCTGCTGAAGACCGGAGATTATGATGAGGCAGTCGCCGTGATGCTTTTCTATCAGATCGGTGAACTGTTCCAGAGCTACGCCGTGGGCAAAAGCCGCCGGAACATCAGCGAGCTGATGGATATCCGGCCGGACTATGCCAATGTGGAGCAGGACGGGGAACTGGTGCGGGTGGATCCGGATGAAGTGGAAATCGGCACCGTCATCACCGTAAAGCCCGGGGAAAAGATCCCGATTGACGGCATTGTCGAAAGCGGTGAATCCAGCCTCAACACCAGTGCACTGACCGGTGAAAGCGTCCCGCGGGACGTGAGGCCGGGGGACGCTGTCATCAGCGGCTGCATCAACATGAGCGGCCTGCTGCTGATCCGGACCACAAAGGTGTTCGGGGAGTCCACCGTCAGCAAGGTGCTGGACCTGGTGGAAAACGCCTCCTCCCGTAAATCCCGCTCTGAGAATTTCATTGCCCGTTTTGCCCGGTATTATACGCCCATAGTGGTCTTCAGCGCTGCCGCGCTGGCCCTCCTGCCTCCGCTGGTCCGTCTTGTCATCGGCCAGTCCGCGGACTGGGGAGACTGGATTTACCGGGCCCTGACCTTCCTGGTCATCAGCTGCCCCTGTGCGCTGGTGATCAGCATCCCGCTGAGTTTCTTCGCCGGCATCGGCGGAGCAGGCAAGGCTGGCATCCTGATCAAGGGATCCAATTACCTGGAAGCACTGGCCAATACCGGTACGGTTGTGTTTGACAAGACCGGCACCCTGACCATGGGCGTCTTTGACGTGGTGGATATCCATCACAGCGAGCTGGACCGGGAAACCATGCTGGAATATGCCGCCCTGGCGGAAAGCGCCTCCTCCCACCCCATTGCTGTCAGCATCCGGAAGGCCTGGGGCAGGCCCATTGACCTGTCCCGTGTCAGCAAAGTGGAGGAAATCGGCGGCAACGGCGTCATCGTGGAGATTGACGGAAAGCGCGTGGCCGCCGGAAACAGCCGGCTCATGATCCGCCTGGGAATCACCCCGATCGAATGTCACAGTGCCGGCACCATCGTCCATATGGCCATCGGACAGGAATATGCGGGCCATATCGTCATTTCCGATGTCATCAAGCCCGATGCCGCGGAAGCCATTGCCGCCCTGAAGGCCGCCGGTGTCCGGTCCACGGTCATGCTGACCGGAGACGGGCCCTCCGCCGCTGCCCAGGTGGCGGAAGCCCTGAAAATTGACCGGGTTCACAGTGAACTGCTCCCGGCGGACAAGGTGGAGAAGGTGGAAGAACTGCTCAGCGCGAAAAAGTCCGGCGAAACCCTGGCCTTTGTGGGGGACGGCATCAACGACGCGCCGGTGCTGAGCCGGGCTGACCTGGGCATCGCCATGGGCGCCATGGGTTCCGATGCCGCCATTGAAGCCGCAGACGTGGTTCTCATGGACGATGATCCCCTGAAGGTTTCCAAAGCCATCCGGATTGCCCGCAAATGCATGGGCATTGTCCGGGAAAACATTGTTTTTGCCCTCGGGATCAAGCTCGCCTGCCTCGTGCTCGGCGCCCTCGGCATCGCCAATATGTGGCTGGCTGTCTTTGCCGACGTGGGGGTGATGATCCTGGCCGTACTCAATGCGATCCGGGCCCTGTTTGTTCAGAAGCTGTAACACGGAAGGAGAATGAGACATGGAAGAAAAAAAGCTGCCCCATGACCATCACTGCGGGATGGAACAGCAGTTCGATCATATGCCCGCTCCGGAAGCCTTCGGCGCAACGGCTGACCTGTTCAAACTGCTGAGTGATCCCACCCGGGTCCGGCTTTTCTGGCTGCTCTGTCACTGTGAGGAATGCGTTCTGAACCTGTCCGTGATGATGAACATGTCCAGCCCCGCCCTCTCCCATCACCTGAAGCTGCTGAAAGCCTGCGGTCTTATTGTCAGCCGCCGGGACGGCAAGGAAGTTTATTACCGTGCCGCGGAGAACCTCCAGGCGCAGGAACTGCACCATGTCATCGAGCATGTGGCGGAGATCGCCTGCCCGGAATAACTACATATCAATAAAAGGATCGGGACAAACTGTCCTGATCCTTTTTCATGTTGTCTGACGGGTATTATCCGTTGTTCTGCTGATCCGCCCGGGCCCGGCTGTTCGTATCGATAGACTTTCCGAACACCACAAACCGGTCATACAGGTACTCCGTCACAAAATTCAGCACCATATTCAGGATCGTAACAACATATTCGTTCCAGCCGCAGGTTTCCGCCAGGTAATTGCCCAGGATCGTTGTGACCGGCGTGAATACCGCGTAATAGGCTGCCACCTTCATCATGGCAACAGGGATATTGTTGGCAGAACGGAAGGTGAATTCGCGGTTCAGCGTAAAATTCCAGAGCACGGAAAGAATCAGCGCGGGCAGGTAGCATGCCCAGTAACTCCAGTTCGTCAGGCTGTCCAGCAGGGTGAAGGTTCCGAATTCTATCACACCCGCGGAGATGGAAAACAGCACAAACTTGACGGTGCGTTTCAGTTCGGTCCGGTCCATTGCTTTCTCTCCTTTGTCTGCTCCGTTTGCATACAGCATACTACAGAACCGCATCCGATTTCCACCCCCCTGTACCGGGTTTCAGCACATTGCTTCAGTTTCCTTTTGTTCCCGGTAAAGATACTGTGGCGGTTTGTCCGGATCTGTCGTATAATGGCGTCAGCTCACAAAGATACAAAAAACCGGCAGGAGAGAAAACATGGACGCGAGAGAGTTTCTGGATATTCTGCATGTGGCCGAACGGCTGAAGGATACCCCGCGGCACTGTACCACTTCAAAGGGAAGAACGGAAAGCGTTGCCGAGCACAGCTGGAGGATGTCCCTGATGGCGCTCCTCCTGCGCCATGAATTTCCGGAACTCGATATGGACAAAGTGATGTCCATGTGCCTGATCCATGACCTGGGCGAATGTTTTACCGGGGATATCCCGACTTTCCGGAAAACCGCCACAGACCGGGAGACGGAAGATTACCTGCTGGATCAGTGGCTGAAATCCCTGCCGACGGAAGTATTCGCCGACCTGACGGCCCTGTACCGCGAAATGGACGCGCAGGAAACCACGGAAGCCAAAGTCTATAAAGCCCTGGACAAGCTGGAAGCCGTGATCCAGCACAACGAATCTCCCTTAAGCACCTGGTCGGAAAACGAGTATGAGCTGAACAAAACCTACGCCTTTGACACGGTGGTGTTCTCCGACTGGCTCATGGACCTGCGGAAAGAGATCCTCGCGGACACCCTCACAAAGCTGGGTGAAAACAACAAACCGGTTCAAGGAAAAGTGAAGTCTGTCACGCCCCGCACTCCGGAGGATCAGGAGAAAGCCGAACCCCGGCCGGTAAAAACCAGCGGCCGGATTGTGCTCCGCAAAGCCAACTGCGCCCAGTGGAACGCAGATGGAGAGTTTGAAGCTTCCGTGCCGGCACCCGCTGTTCCCGGCCATGTTCAGGAAGCAAAAAAAGTCAAAACAGGGCTGGAATACGGCGTCTCCCTTCCTTTGCAGAAAGGCGGTAAAGCAAAGGCAGCACCTGCGTCTTCCGGTGATGAAGCCCGCCGCAACCGGGAGCTTGTGGCAAGCCTGGAAAGGGATGCCGTCATCTCCGCCATGGAGGAGAATATGCCGACGATCCGGTTTCCGGAGAATGACGACAAATACAACGCTTCCCGGAAATATGACGAGTCCGTTCCTCCGCTTTCCCTTTAACGAAAAAGGATCAGGCTAAAAGCCTGATCCTTTTGTTTTGCCTTTTTCAGATATCATACTTCTTCAGCAGCAGGTCCAGTCCTTCCCGCAGGAGGATGGCTTCCCCGACGCCTTCCCGCCTGGACAGCTTCGCCAGCCGCTGCAGCTGATCCTGGGTGAAATGGCTGGTCTTGGGGACCATCTTCTCCTCCTTGGCCATGGCCACTTTGTTTCCGCCGGCAACCTTGGCCCGGAACAGCGCGCCGTCCGCCTTCCGGATCAGCTCCGCGCAGCGGTTCGCGTCCTCAAAAGCTGTTGCCATGCCGACTGTGATGGTCTGCCGCACCCCGTCCGGCGTCTTCACATTGTAGCCGTTCTTCATGTCATTCAGCAGCAGGAAAATCTCCTCCCGCTCCAGGGTTCCCCGGAAGATGATGCCGAACTCGTCCCCGCCAATCCGGTAGACTTTCACATCTTCCGGCATGCTGGCCCGGATATACTTTCCGGCATCGATCAGGACGCGGTCCCCTTCTTCCCGGCCGAAGTCCTTGTTGATATGATCGAACTTGTCACAGTCGATCAGGGCGATGGCCACCACCTCGCCGTTGGCTTCCGCATCGGAATTCAGGATGCTGTCCACTTCTTCCTCAAACGCGTCACCCGTCGGAAACTTCAGTGCGTCGTTGACTGCGGTGATCTTCTTCTCCGCGTGGATCTTTCCCAGCCCCTTATGGTCTTCCACAGTGATCGGCCTCTTTTCTTCTTCCTGCTTCTTCATTTTCATGTTCTCCTTTCTGTTATATCATGATATATTATTTCCGAAATAATATCTGCTGGCTAATATTTATCACATCATCTTATATATGTCAATACCCAAAAACAAAAAATCCGGAAAAACTTTCCGGATTTTCCTGTGCTCCGTTGCGAACACTAAAACAAATCATCACATCAGCCGCAGGTTGATATTTCACTATCGGTTTAAGGCTTGGCCTTAAACCGGATCACGTTCCAGGATTCCTTCCGCAGCCGGGCGGTCAGGATTCCCTTTTCCGCAGCGGTTTCCGTGTTCCTGCGGGGCAGGATCCGGTCCGGATGGTCCCAGCTGTTCGCCGTGTGCGCGTCTTCCGTGTACATTTCGATATGTTCCGTGAACTTCCAGCCTTCAAAGCCCCGGACGTCCAGTTTCAGTTCCTGGTCCTCCGCTGGATCCCCGTTGATCACAAACACCGTCAGTTCCCCGGCTTCCTCGTTCAGGGCCGCGGCGGCCTGCACGGTCTGCACCCCGGTAAACCCGCCGTACTGGTTCATGTCATCAATGGCATATCCCGGAACGTCATAGGTATCGCAGCTGACCTCGCACTGCAGGGAAACGCCCTTCGCCCAGCGGATCATCTGGGTAAAGGGATAGTGGGCCGCGCCTTTCCACACATGCTCCCGGTCCGTGGCGCACAGCGCCCCGAGTCCGCCGGTGGCACAGCCGATCTTCACCCGGTCCGCGTGGCGCAGCATCACCAGCATGGTGCTGGCCATGCCCAGGGTCTGCAGCATCTCATAGTCCCTCGGCGGGTTGCGCAGGGTGGACCAGTCATCCGGATCATGCCGGACATACTTCCTGCCGGGCACAAAGACGCCGAACATATCCGCGTTCTGCCGTCCCGCCAGACCCAGGTGCGTCTCCCCCTTCGGCCGGATCATGCTGCCGTACTCGTCCAGGGCCAGCATCATCTTTCGCGGGGAACGGAGCTTGGTTTTCACAAAATCACACAGGGCAATTTCCGTGCGGATATAATCCTCAAACGCCTGGTATCCAGCCAGCAGGGCCTGGGGCATTTCCGGAGGAGCCGGATGGTAATGATGCAGGGAAATATAATCCACCGTGGCGTAGCACTGTTCCAGCACCTGCAGGTCCCAGTCCGGATAATGATTCAGGAAAGGAGAACTGGATACGCAGGCAATCGTCTCAATGGAGGGATCCACCCATTTCATGGCCTTGCTGGTCTCATGCGCCAGCACGCCATAGCCCCGGGGATCCTTTTCCCAGGACGCAATCTGCCACGGTCCGTCCATCTCGTTGCCCAGACACCATGTCTTGACGCCGTAGGGCTTCTCGTGCCCGTTCTTCTTCCGCAGGTCAGACCACCAGGTTCCGCCATCAAAATTGGTGTATTCCACGCAGTCCGCGGCATCCTGCAGCGTGCCTGTTCCCAGGTTTACGGTATAAATCGGTTCCGTGCCGGCCTTCTCCGCCCACTGCAGGTATTCATCATGGCCGACGTCATTGGAAATATACTGGAACCAGGCCATGTCCAGGTGCGTTTTCCGCTGTTCCTTCGGCCCGATGGAGTCTTTCCACTGCCAGCCGGACACAAAGTTGCCGCCCGGCAGGCGAACCGCCGGAAGACCGGTTTCCTTCAGGGCTTCATAAAAATCCTTCCGCAGTCCCTGCTCATCCGCCGAGGGATGCTTCGGATTGTACATGCTGCCGTTGACCATGGATCCGATCGGCTCCAGAAATGCGCCGAAAAGCCTTCCGGAAATCTCCCCGATCCTGAAATCGGGATGAAGGGTCAGTTTCGCTTTTTTCATAAAGATGTTTTCTCCCTTAGTATTTATTGCAGTCCGATTGCGGTCACGGTAAAGGCTTTGCCTTCCTCCGTCACCCGGATTTCCAGCGTATGTTCCGCGGCTTCCTGATCATCCAGGACCAGTACCACTTCGCTCTGGCCCCATTTGCCTTCACCGCCCCTGACGGTCATCACGACCCTGCCGTCAATCAGGATCTCCGCCGCGCCGAAGGAAGTGCTGTTCGTTGCCTTCCATGCCACCAGGCATTTCCGGAAAACGCCCCGGACGCTCAGCGGATCCATCGGGTCCTTCACGTTATGATAGAAATTCTTTCCGCAGACCCATCCCACCGGCTGATTATGATAGCTGCCGCTGTCTGAACCCGGGAATCCGCCCCGGTCCACGGTATATTCCTCAGTCTGCGTATCGCCGAAGATCGTCTTCAGTCCCATGAAATCAGTACCGTATACCGGCTTCACATCCACATCCTGCGCCGCGTCCGTTTCCGCTTCCGCCGCCTCCGTCACCGCCTGCATCAGGCAGTCCGCCATGATCCGGTGTCCCAGGGAAGTAGGATGATACTCATCGGAGAAGAAGCCCTCCTTTGTCAGTTCCTTCCCCATATGGCCGTAGAATCCATCCTTGATGGAAACCATCATCAGGCCATAGTTTTTCCCGATCTTTTTCAGGTCATCCTGCAGGTTGAAGCCGTTCCGGAACACCGCAAACAGCAGGATCACCGCCGGTTCGTTCGGCGCGTCCAGGATTTCCTTTACCATGGACTCAAAGCAGCGGTGCTTCGTCGGTTCCTCCCAGTCGTTCACCGAGAACTCGATGACCACCACATCCGGCAGGCCGTCCGTATCCTTTGCGGGCACCCGGTTCACAATTTCCCGCTGGTACCGCATATAGCCAAAGGGAGAAGGGGTTCCGCCCACACCCGCGTTCACAAAACATACGTTGGCGCCGTTGTCCGCGCCGTATGCCGTTTTAAACCGGACATGAAACCTTGATGCCCAGCATTCCGCGTAGCTGGCTGCCCCGGCGCCTTCCGTAATGGATCCGCCGATGGTTGCCAGGGTAATCACTTCACCGTTCTTTGCCCGGTCAATCACCTTTTTCAGTCTGGCGTTGTTTCCCGTACTCATGACGGAATCCTGCAGTGCCTGCCGGTACCATTCCTCGTCAAACATTGTTTTCTTTTCCTCTCCCCATGCGGTACCGATGCCGAACAGCATCAGGACCATCAGCACGGCTGCCCATCTTTTCATGCTCGTTTCTCCCGGTTTTCCGTTTTTCGGATATTTGATCATAGCATACCTGCGGCGGTCGGGTGCGTCAAGTACCGGAATGCACCTGGCTTGAAGTTTCGGAGCAATACCGTTACAATAAGCTTCGGCGCGGCAAAGGACCCTGCGCCGCCGCAAGGAAAGGAATCTTTATTATGAAAGAAGAAAACCTCAACTGGGAGGAAATCTCCACAGAACATATTGTGCAGGATGAATGGATTGATTTCCGGAAATCTGCCTACCGCTCCCCGGACGGCCGGGTCTTCCAGCCCTATTACAGCTTTACCCGCCGGAACTTTGTGGTCATTGTCGCTTCGGATGAAAACGGCCAGTTCCTGTGCGTCCGCCAGTTCCGCCACGGCATCGGCAAAGTGACCACCGAATTCCCGGCCGGCGCCATCGAACAGAAAGACGGGGAAAAGCCGGAGGAAGCTGCCCTGCGCGCCGCCAGGCGGGAACTGCGGGAAGAAACCGGTTATGAATCCGATCACTGGCGTCATCTGCTGACCATCCCTTCCAACGCCACCATATCCGATAACTACGCCTGGCTTTTTGTCGCTGAAAACTGTCGGAAAACCTCAAAGCAGGAACTGGACGAAATGGAGCGCATAGGCGTCCTGACGCGCACCGCCGAGGAAATCGACGCCATGCTCGCCGGCGGGGAATTCCCCCAGGCGCTCCATGCGCTGGCCTGGCTTCTGTCAAAGCAGCAGCCCGCCCTGTAACCGCAGGACTTCATAACTGTATACAGAATAAACCGTTCTATTTTACCGGATTCGGAAAAATAGAACGGTTTTTCCATTCACAACGAACCTGTATCCAGCCCGCCGAATCAGTAAAATCAATGCTGTGGAGAATTTCAGAGGAAGGAAGGGACCGGGTCTTCTCAAAATCGGTCAACGGCATTATGATGTCATTGACCGGAACGGTCAACGGAGGTACCTTCATGAATGAAAAGTTCTTTTCCCTGCCCGCTGAAAAGCAGCAGGCCATCCTCAACGCGGGTTACCGGGTTTTCTCCCGGAACTCCTACAAGAACAGTCCGATGAGTGAAATCGCCGAAGCGGCGGGCATCAGCAAATCCCTGCTGTTCCATTATTTCCATAACAAAAAGGAACTGTTCCTGTATCTGTGGGACAAAAGCGCGGAGATCAGCATCGAAATCATGACCCGCTACGGCTGTTACGACCGGACCAACCTGTTCGATGCCATGGAGCTCGGAACCATCGCCAAGCTGGAGATCATGCGCCTCTATCCGGATATGACCAATTTCACCGTGAGGGCTTTCTACGAGAAAGACCCGGAAATCAGCGCCGCAATCCAGGAAAGCTATCACAGGTACTTTAACCTGAAAGCCGACAAAACACGGCTGAACCTGGATCCGGACCAATTTGTCCCCGGGCTGGATATCCCGATGATGTACCGGGAAATGTACTGGGCCGCGGAAGGATATATCTGGGAGATGCTGCAACAGGGAAACCTGGATTATGACCAGGTGGAAAAGGATTTTAAAAAGCTGATCGTTTTCTGGAAAAGTATCTATCAGCGTAAGGAATAATAAACAGGAAAAGAGGGAGTCATTTGGAAAGCAAAGCAATCATCGCCGAAAACCTGACCAAGTTCTATGGCAGGGCCAGGGGCATAGACGGCCTGGACCTCAAAGTCGCCCCCGGCGATTTCTTCGGGTTTATCGGCCCCAACGGAGCCGGAAAATCCACAACCATCCGGACCCTGCTGGGGCTCATCTCACCCACCTCCGGCAAGGCACAGGTGCTTGGTCTGGATATTGAAAAAAACAGCAGGGAGATCCTGCGGCGCGTGGGATATCTTCCCTCGGGTTCATCCTTCTATAACGGAATGCGGGTCCGGGACATCCTGAAACTGTCCGCCGACCTCCGCCGGAAGAACTGTGACGCTTCCGCCGCGGAGCTGTGCGAACGGCTGCAGCTGGACCGGAGCCGGAAGGTGGAGGATCTCTCCTTCGGCAACCGCAAGAAGGTCGGAATTGTCTGCGCCCTGCAGCACGATCCTGAACTGCTGATCCTGGACGAGCCCACAGGAGGCCTCGATCCCCTGATGCAGCATGAGTTCTTCAGCATTCTGCAGGAAAAGAACCAGAAAGGAACCACCGTCTTCCTCTCCAGCCATATCCTTTCTGAAATCCAGCGCTACTGCACCCGCGCGGCTGTCATCCGGGAAGGAAAGATCATTGCCTGCGACAGCGTGGACAGGCTGGCGAAAACCGGAGCCCGCCGCGTCACCCTGCGGGGAAACCTGCAGCAGGATTTCCTGCCCGGGATCCGGGACTGGACGGAAGCGGACGGAATCGTCAGCTTCCTGTACAACGGAGAGACAAATAAACTGGTCCGGGCCCTCGCCGGTATGGACATCCATGAGCTGACCATCACCGAGCCCGACCTGGAAGAAATTGTCCTGCACTTTTATGAGAAAGGCGGTGAGCAGGCATGACCCTGATCCGTCACGAACTGAAACAATCCTGGAAAGCCCTCCTGATCTGGACGCTTTCCATCGGAGCCTTCATCATCATCTGTCTGTTTATGTATCCTGAAATGAAGAGCCAGATGAACAGCATCAGCTCCATTTTCTCCTCCATGGGCGCGTTTTCCTCCGCCTTCGGCCTGGATACGCTGGACTTCGGTTCCCTGAAAGGCTTTTACGGCATTGAATGCGGCAACATCCTCGGCATCGGCGGCGCGCTGTTTGCTGCCCTGATCGGTATCGGCGCCCTGGCCAACGAAGAGAAAAACGGCACGGCGGAGTTCCTGCTGACCCATCCCCTGAGCCGTTCCGGCATCGTCACCGCCAAGCTCGTTTCCGTACTGATCCAGGTCCTGATCCTGAATGTCTCCGTCTGGCTGATGGCTGTGGGTTCCATTGCCGCCATCGGTGAACCTGTTCCCTGGAAAGAAGTGACGCTGCTTCATACCGCCTACTTCCTGCTACAGGTGGAGCTTGCCTGCATCTGCTTCGGAATCTCTGCCTTCCTGTGGAAGGGCGGAATCGGCATCGGTCTCGGCCTGGCCATCGCCCTGTATTTCATCAATATCATCGCGAACCTGACCAGCAAGGCGGACGTGCTGAAATACATCACCCCCTTCGGGTATGCCGACGGATCCGAGATTTTCAATAAAGGCGCGCTGGACGCCTGCAAGCTGCTGGTCGGCCTGGTGTTTACACTTGCCGGAACAGCGCTCGCCTACTGGAAATACAATCAGAAAGACATCCGGTAATCACCGGATGTCTCTGATGAACCGCTTATTCTCCTCCGGAATAGATGTCCTGGTACAAGCCCAGTTCGATCAGCTTATTCCGGAGGCTTTTCATATCCTCCCAGGCCTCCCGCTTCTTGTCCGGGTCCCGCAGCAGTGCCGACGGGTGGTAGGTGGGCATGATCCACACGCCCTTCCGTTCCTTCCACTGGCCCCTCTCCCGCGTGATCCGGATCTCCGGATCCAGGATATTCTTTGCCGCGGTGCCGCCCAGGAGGACAATGACCTTCGGCCGGATCAGCCAGGTCTGCATCCGCAGGTGGATCCGGCAGGCCTCCGCCTCTTCCGGAGTCGGGACACGGTTGTACGGCGGCCGGCATTTAACGATATTGCAGATATATACCCGGTCCCGGGGAAGCTGAATGGCCTCCAGCATTCTGGTCAGCAGCTGCCCTGCCGCGCCGACAAAGGCAAGACCCTGCTCATCCTCTGTCTGTCCGGGTCCTTCGCCGATAAACATCAGCGGGGACTGCCGGTCTCCCTGTCCGGGAACCTTGTGCTGGATATGCTGGCAAAGGGAACAGAGCCTGCATTCCGCCACCTGCCTGTCAAACAGTTCCCAGGTAATTTCTTCCACAGTCTCCGCTCCCTCCGTTCCCGAGTTTCCGATTCCCCGTCCCTTTACCGGGTCACCGCGGACGCGTCCACCCAAAGCGCCGGGCGGACAACCGCCTGGTCAAAATGTTCATAGCAGCTGGTGAAGCCATCTCCGGCCATGCAAAGCGCGTTATTCTTAAACGCGCTTGTACGCAGCCACCACCAGCAGTAATTCACTCCGTCCACTTTGTCCAGCTTAATGTTTTTCTTGCTCAGGGCAATGGTCGGCTCACAGAAAGCATACCGTCCCACCTTAGTCAGGAGTTCGTAGTAGCTTAAGCAGAAAACCTTATCCTCTGTTACGCCGGAGAAGCGGTTGGACGTATTGGCGTCAGCATAGCTTTGTTCAGCGGTATCCTCCACCTGGGTGACCCGAATGGCTGCTGCTTCCTCGCCCGTAAAAGCGGCCCTGACGAAATCATCGTTCAGCCATTTGCGCAGGGAACTGTCTCCCCACGCCGCTCCGTTGCTGGTCTTATTGAAAGGCAGTTTCTCCAGCGCTTTCTCACTGAGCAGCATAATGGTTCCGTCGGCAAAATCCATATCCAGGACGACCCAGCGGATCGGTTCATCGCCGTTCCCTTTGTTCCCGTCCTGTTCATAGTGCCCAAAGTTTACTAACTCACCAGGCCAGATGAATGTGGATTCCGCAAAAGCGGAGCTGAGTCCCAGAGCCATTGCCACAGCCAGGATCAGGGCAGTTACACGTTTCAATGTCATTCCTCCCTTGTTTAGGTTGTTTTGGGCTTTCAGTTTCTTTTTTTGTGGGTTTCAGGTTTTAAGCTGTTGATTACCGCCATTATATAGAACAATCCCTCAAAACACAAGAAAGGATTGATGCCCTGCCGTGCTTGTTGGTCGGTTTTCGCTGTGCTATACTTTCACTGCCGAAAAAAACAGGGAGATAAAGACAGATGAGTTCACAGGAACAGAGAATCCTTCACCCCTTCGGACCGCTGTTCGGGCCGGAAAGCCGGGTCCTGATCCTTGGATCCTTTCCTTCCGTGAAATCCAGGGAACAGAACTTCTTTTACGGTCATCCGCAGAACCGTTTCTGGAAAGTCATTGCCGCCCTGTATGATCAGCCGTTACCGGCCGCCATTTCCGAGAAAAAAGAACTGATCCTGAGCCATGGACTGGCGCTCTGGGATTCCATCGCCAGCTGCGTCATTACCGGTTCCTCGGATGCCAGCATCCGGGAAGTCCGGCCCAATGATCTCAGGATCATCCTGGATTCCTGTCCGATTGAGCGGATTTACTGCAACGGGCGGAAATCCCATGAAATGTATAACAAATATATTCTTCCCGTGCTGGGAAGGGAGGCCGTCTGCCTTCCCTCCACCAGTCCGGCCAATGCCCAGTGGTCACTGGAAAAGCTGACCGCCGCCTGGGCTGTCCTGAAGGAATAATCCGGAGGGATCAGAAATGATCCTCCACCAGGATGGGTTTGCGCACAAACACTTTTTCGAGCACCGCTTCGTTTCCGGATACGGTCACATCCGGCCGGTACATGGCCTCCGCCAGGCTCACAGCACCCGCCGCCATCTGGCCGAAGGCCTGGATGGAAACTGTCAGGTCCGGTTCAGCGTCTGTCAGCTCAATGCTGTTTCCGCAGACCGTCCAGGTCCCGTTGTTTTCGGGGATCTGCGCGTCGCCTTCCACCCGGATGACAAACTGACAGTCATCCGGTTTTTTGATGATCTCCAGCAGCCGTTTCACGTTGACCGCCCGGATCATATAACCCTGGGTGGCAGTCTGCTGGATATCGTATGCCCGGGGTGTCTGGATCACGGAAAGCAGCTGCAGGCAAGAAGGCAGGAACATCCGGATGGTGCCGTAGTCCGCGGTGAAACGGGCCAGGAAGCCCAGAATCGCGAGGAAGCCGGCCCTTCCGTCCCAGGCGATGTCCTTCACCGTCAGGATCGCCGCGGGATCGTTCCGCACGTCCTGGAAGATCAGGTAAGCCACCGTTTTTCCGTTTTCCCGGAGCAGGTAGCAGAACTTCCGGTCCTTGTAGTATTCGCCCTTGATGAGATCCAGCATCATCTTGTCGTCCCGGACCATGGCCAGGTTGAAGCTGTCCGCGAACCGGTTGTACAGCGTTGTATACTCGCTCACCGGATCCCCGGGGTTCCACAGTTCAGCGTCTCCGGAAAAGCGGTAGCCGCTCAGCACGGCAGGCGCGAACTCGTAATGGTCCCGCCACCGGACGGTTTCATAGCCGAACTTGCGGTAAAACGCGTGGCTGAAGGGATACAGGGTGGAAATAATCTCTCCGTTCCGGTAAGCTTCCGGAATCAGTTTTTCAAAGATTGCCCGCACGGCGCCGGTATTCCGGTATTCCGGCAGGGTGGAAACCGCGCCGATTCCGCCGTTGGAAATCACCTGGCCGTCCAGCCGGGTTTTGTAGTGATTGTTGATAATCCGGGCCATGACCTTCCCGTCATCGGAAAAGGCGCCCCAGTCCTCGTCCTGGCTCTCCAGACTCTCCTTCCGGTTCTTTTCCGGATCTTCCATCTTCATATGGAAAGCTACGGTGGAGATCAGGTTTGCCTCAAAATGTTCTTCAGGTTTCAGTCTGCGTACTTCCATCTGTATGTATGCTCCTGTAAATCGTTCTTCGGCGGGCAGTCATTCAGCCGGCCAGTTTTTCTGAATCATGGGAAGGATCTGCAGGTCCGCGGGAAGCCACTGCACATCCTGCAGCTCCTCCCTGCCCAGCCACCTGGCGGCTTCATGCTCCAGCAGCTTCGGTTCCCCTGAAACAATACCGCACCGGTAGCACTTCATGGACAGGTGGAACTCCGGATAGTCATATTCCACGTCGCAGAGAAAATCTCCCACGGAGACCACGGTATCCAGTTCCTCCCGAATCTCCCGGGCCAGCGCTTCCTGCGGTGTTTCTCCAGGCTCAATCTTTCCGCCGGGGAACTCCCAGTAATCCCGCCAGGCTCCGTATCCCCGCTGTGTCGCGAAAAGCTTTCTGCCGTCAAAAATGATGGCCGCGACTACCCGGATGGTTTTCATTCCCGCGTCCTGCCTTTCAGCTTGTTTTTACTCGATGCCGGTCATATCGAAGTGCTCCAGCCAGTTTTTCGCTGTGCTGCAGACCGTCTTCAGGCACTTTTCATCGAAGGGGCTGACAAGCCCGGCGTTCGCCAGCAGTTCGGTAAAGGTCCGGCTGCCGCCCTGCACGGTGTAAGCCATATAGTACTTCCAGGCTTTCTCCCGGCTCTCCTGGAGCAGGGACCAGATTTCCAGCGAAACCGTCTGGGCCAGGCAGTAATCGATATAGTAGAACGGGCTGGCGTAGATATGGCTCTGCCGCTGCCAGCCTTCACCCTCGCTGTAGAAGGGAATCTCCCCGTCCAGTTTCATCCAGGGCATATACTCTCCCAGGAGCTTCTTCCAGGCATCATGCCTTTCACGGGGCGTCCAGCCGGGATTTTCATAGATCAGGTGCTGGAAATGGTCCACCATCGTTCCGTAGGGAATGAAGGTCAGCGCCGCGGAAAGGTGGCTGTACAGGAACTTCCGGGTATCGGGTCCGAAGAAGTTTTCCGCCCATGGCCAGGCCAGGAATTCCATGGACATGGAGTGAACTTCGCAGGCTTCCATGCTGGGCCACACATAGCTCATGGGAACCCGGTCACGGTTCGTGTAAGCCGCAAACGCGTGTCCGGCTTCATGGGTCACCACTTCCACGTCGCCCTGGGTTCCGTTGAAGTTGGCAAAGATGAAGGGCACGCCGTAATCCATCAGGCCGGTGCAGTAGCCGCCGCCTTCCTTGCCCTCGGTGGAAAGCACGTCCATCAGCTTTCTTTCCAGCATCATGTTGAAGAACTCGCTGGTTTCCGGGGAAAGCTCATCATAGAACTTTTTGCCGGCAGCCAGGATATCGTCAGGCGTTCCCTCGGGCCGGGGATTGCCGGAGCGGAATTCCAGCGCGTTGTCCGCAAAGCTCATGGGGTATTCTTTGCCCAGGCGCTTCGCCTGCTTGCGGTAGATGCTGTCCGCCACGGGCACCAGGTAGGTCCGTACCGCCTCGCGGAACTTCTCCACATCTTCCTTGGTATAGCAGTTCCGGCCCATGCGGTAGTAACCCAGGGGGATGTAGCTTCCATACCCCAGCTTCTTTCCCATGGTATCCCGCAGGCCTGTCAGCTTGTCATAGATTTCATCCAGCTTGTCCTGGTTTTCCTTGTACCACTGTCCTTCGGCCTTCCAGGCAGCCAGGCGCTTTGCGTCATCCGCGCAGGTCTTGAAAGGAGTCAGCTGGGACAGGGTATACACGCCGCCCTCAAAAGGAATCTGGGCGGAAGCGATCAGCTTCTGGTATTCGTTGCACAGGTCGTTTTCCTGCTGCAGCTCGGAAATGATCTCCGGGGAGAAAGTCTTCAGTTCAATCTCCGCGTTGACGAACATCAGGCTGCCGTACTCCGCTTCAAAATCCTTGCGGAAGGGAGAAGCCAGCATCGCCGCGGTCCAGGCCTGGTCATATTCCTGCAGTTCCGGCCCGGTCTGGTTCCAGAAATTAATCTCCCCGTCATAGAAAGGATCCCGGGTATCAATGGAATGGCGGATATAGGCCAGGTTGACCAGCGTGTCCACATGACGCGCTTCCTTTTCCTTCTCCAGGAAAACTTCCTTTGCTTCCTCGTAGCTTTTCGCACCCTGCAGGCGTTCCGTCAGGGTTTTCATCGTTTCCTTAAGTTTCTCCGGATCCGGCCTTTCATAGGGCATTTCGGAAAAAGTAATCATGGTTTTTACTCCTTCAGTCTGTAGAGGATTGGGAATCCTCCCGGATTGTATCATAAAAACCATGATCTGTAATTCGTTTATGCGATTGTATACAGAGAAATCGTCTTTTTCAGGCTTTTTGCCTTTTTTCCCCGAGCCGGCTTTTGAAATCCCCGTAGCCGAAATCCGTCAGTTTCCTGAACTGTCCGTCCCGGTTCATTCCGTAAATATCCGGCAGGGGCATCCCGTTAAATGTATTGTTTTTGCAGGTAGTATATATCGCCATGTCGCCGAATACCAGCCGGTCGCCCGGTTTCAGGCCGCTGTCCAGGCTGTATTCGCCGATCACGTCCCCGGCCAGGCAGGTAGGCCCGGCCAGCCGGAAAACATGTTCTCCCCCGTTTCCGGGTTCCCCGTTCATCAGCGGCGGGGTATAAGGCATCTCGATCACATCCGGCATATGGCAGGCAGCGCTGGTATCCAGCACGGCGGTCCGGATCCCGCTGTTTTCCGTCACGTCCAGCACCGTTGTCACCAGGTAGCCGGCATTCAGCGCCACAGCCTCTCCCGGTTCCAGGTACACCTGCAGGTTCCACTGGTCCTGCGCGCGGCGGATCAGCTTCTCCAGCAGCGGGCGGTCATAGTCCTCCCGGGTAATATGATGGCCTCCGCCCATGTTGAGCCACTTCATCCGGGGCAGGATATCCCCGAAGCCCTTTTCCACGGCAGCCAGCGTTGTCTCCAGCGCGTCGGCGCCTTGCTCGCACAGGGTATGGAAATGCAGTCCGTCCAGCAGGCCGCACAGTTCCTCCGTCATTTCCCGGTTCCATACGTCCCGCGTCACCCCCAGGCGGCTTCCCTTCGCGCAGGGATCATAAATGTCATGCCCTTCCTGGGTGGAGCATTCCGGATTAATCCGCAGGCCGATGCTTTTTCCCTTTTCCTTCGCGGTTTTTCCGAACTGCTCCAGCTGGCCCGCGGAATTGAACACAATATGATCCGCGTACCGCAGCAGTTCCTCAAACTCGTCCTCCCGGTAAGCCGCGCAGAAAACATGCACCTCTTTGCCCGGCATTTCCTCCGCGCCGAGCCGGGCTTCATACAGGCCGCTGGCCTCCGTTCCCGCAAGGTAAGGGGAAAGCAGCGGATAGAAGTCATAGTTGGAGAAGGCTTTCTGGGCGAGCAGGATCCGGCATCCGGTGTGCTGCGCCACCGAAGCCAGGATCCGGCCGTTCTCCTCCAGCCGTCCTTCATCAACCACATAGCAGGGCGTCCGGAGCGGGGCGAAGCATGCCGGCGCGTTCCGGCCGGCAAGGCCCCTGAATACTTCCTGCCTGTCCATCAGTCCACCAGAACCGGATTGTGGTTCTCCCTGCGGGGCAGGCCGCAGCGGTCCAGTGCATCCAGGAAGGGATCCGGATCAAACTCTTCCACCGTGTACACGCCGGGCTTGTTCCACTTGCCCGTCAGCAGCATCATGGCGCCGCACATGGCCGGAACACCCGTAGTGTAGCTGATCGCCTGGCTTTCCACCTCCCGGTAGCACTCCTGGTGATCGCATACGTTGTAGATATAATAGGTCTTTTCCTTACCGTCCTTTTTGCCGGTAAAGATGCAGCCGATGTTGGTCTTTCCGTGGGTCCGCGGGCCCAGGCTCGCAGGATCGGGCAGCAGCGCCTTCAGGAACTTGATCGGCACAATCTCGTGTCCCTCAAACATCACGGGAGTAGTGGACAGCATGCCCACGTTCTCCAGGCAGCGCATATGGGTCAGGTAGCTCTGGCCGAAGGTCATGAAGAAGCGGATCCGCTTCACTTCCGGAATGTTCTGCGCCAGGGATTCGATTTCCTCATGGTGCAGCAGGTACATATCCTTCTGGCCCACATCCTCGAAATTGTACTCCCGCTTGATGCTCATTGCGGGAATCTCCACCCATTTGCCGTTTTCCATATAGCTTCCGGGAGCGGAAACCTCCCGCAGGTTGACCTCCGGGTTGAAGTTGGTGGCAAAGGAATAGCCGTGATCGCCGCCGTTGCAGTCCAGGATATCGATGGTATCGATGGTATCAAACTCATGCTTCTTCGCGTAGGCGCAGTATGCCTGGGTCACGCCGGGGTCAAACCCGCAGCCCAGCAGGGCGGTCAGGCCGGCCTGCTCAAACTTCTCCCGGTAAGCCCACTGCCAGCTGTAATCAAAATAGGCGGAGAAGCCCTGTTCCTTACAGCGTTTCTCATAGATGGCCCGCCATTCCGGATCGTCCGTGTCCTCGGGCTCATAGTTCGCCGTATCCATATAGTTCACGCCGCAGGCCAGGCAGGCATCCATGATGGTCAGATCCTGGTACGGCAGGGCAATATTCATCACCAGTTCCGGCTTGTAGTCATTGATCAGCTTTTTCAGCTGTTCCACATCATCCGCGTCCACCTGCGCGGTGGTGATCTTCGTCCGGGTCTTTCCCTCCAGTGCCTTCGCCAGTTCATCGCACTTGGACTTCGTCCGGCTGGCAATACACAGCTCCGTAAACACCTCATCCTGCTGGCAGCACTTCCGGATCGCCACATTAGCCACCCCGCCGCATCCGATTACCAATACTCTGCTCATTTCTGTATCCTCCGATCTGAATCTTATTTGTTAAGGGCCAGCAGCATTTCCCGCACGATTTTGCAGGCTGCTGCCGTGGACGTTCCGCTGGCATCCAGCATGGGAGCCAGTTCATTGACGTCAGCACCGATAATGTTTGTTTTGCTCACCGTCAGAACCGCCTTCAGCAGTTCCGTAAAGCTTACCCCGCCGGCTTCCGGCGTTCCCGTTCCGCAGAAAAGGGCCGGATCCAGGCAGTCCAGATCCACCGTCAGGTAGACAGGAATGTTATCCCGGGCCAGCGTATACGCCAGGTCCTCCAGGCCTTCAAAGCTGAACTTATGCATATCCGTATGGGCTTTGGCGAATTCAAACTCCGCCTTTTCCCCGCTGCGGATGCAGAACTGGTGGATCCGGCCGTCGCCGGTCAGTTCGTGGCACCGCCGGATCACGCAGGCGTGGCTCAGCTTCGCGCCCAGGTAATCGTCCCGCAGGTCCGCGTGGGCGTCAAAATGGATGATGTGCAGGTCCGGATACTTTTCAGCCGCCGCCCGCACGGCGCCCAGCGTCACCAGGTGCTCGCCGCCCATCAGGAAAGGCATCTTCCCGTCCCGCAGGATCTCCTTTGCCTTTTCCTCAATATCCTTCAGCGCCGATTCCGCGGAACCGAAACAGAGTTCCAGGTCACCGCAGTCAAACACCCTGATATCACACAGGTCCTTATCCTGGTAAGGGCTGTAGGTCTCCAGGCCGAAGCTTTCATGGCGGATGGCGGAAGAACCGAACCGGGCCCCGGGCCGGAAACTCGTTGTGGAGTCAAAGGGAGCGCCGAACAGGACCGTTTTCGCGTCCTCATAGGCGCTGTCGCAGCCGATAAACGTCTCAATGTTCCGGTTCATGTTTCCACCTCCTCAAGCATCTTTTCCAGGTAGGCCGGCAGGTAAAAAGAGCCGATGTGCAGCTTCGTCGTGTAGTACTTGGTGCTCAGGTGCAGGCTCTTCCAGTGTTCCTCATCAAAATCATCGATGGGATGGTACTTCTTGCTGGCAAAGCCGAACAGCCAGTAGCCCGCTGCGTAGGTCGGAATGTGGGCCTGGTACACCCGGCTGATCGGGAAGGTGTTCACAATCCGCTTGTGGCTCCGCTGCATGGCTTCCGCGTCATGCTTGTAGAACGGGCTGCCCTGCTGGTTGACCATGATCCCGTCCTCGTGCAGGGCGTTGTAGCAGATGCCGTAGAATTCCCGGGTGAAGTAGCCCTCGGAAGGGCCGAAGGGGTCGTTGGAGTCCACAATGATCAGGTCATATTCATCCGTGCACCGCCGGATAAACCGCAGCGCGTTGTCAAAGTAGATATGCACGCGGCTGTCATCCAGCTTGCAGGCGTTTTCTGGCAGGTACGTGCGGCAGGCTTCAATCACCTGTCCGTCCATTTCCACCAGGTCGATGCGTTCCACGGTGTCATAGCGGGTCAGTTCCTTCACCACGCCGCCGTCTCCCGCGCCGATCACCAGGATATCCTTCACGTTTTTGTGCACGGACATGGGGATATGGGTAATCATCTCGTCGTAGATGAACTCGTCCCGTTCCGTCAGCATCACGTTTCCGTCCAGGGCCAGCACCCGGCCGAATTCAGGGGTGTCAAAGATGTCGATCTGCTGGTACTCACTTTTTCCGGAATACAGATGCCGGTTTACCCGCAGGCTGTGCTTAACATCCGGGGCATGGCATTCGCTGAACCAGAGTTCCATGAGATCTTCTCCTCCTCCCTGATAATGTTGATGTTCTCAATCATCGGGTCTTCCGGTCCTGTCAGGGAGCATCCCTTCGTCTTGGCGTAGACGATATAGTCCAGGATTTCCCGGGTGATCCGCTCACCGGGGGCCAGGATCGGGATTCCCGGCGGGTAGCACATCACAAACTCGCTGCAGATGTAGCCCTCGCTCTCACTCAGCGGCACGCTCTTCTTGTTGGCGTAGAAAGCTTCCTGGGGACTGTAGACCACTTCCGGAGCGATGTACTCCTGGCTCAGCAGGCCGTAGGGATCCTTCATGTACCGCCGCTTGATCTCCGCCAGGGCGCTCACCAGCCGCTCCAGCTCCTGCATCCGGTCGCCGATGGACAGGTAGGCCAGGATGTTGCCGATATCCCCGAACTCAATCTGGATATCGTATTCATCCCGCAGGATGTCATATACCTCAATACCCGCCAGGCCGATATCCCGCGTATGCACGCTCAGCTTGGTGGGGTCAAAATCGAAAATGGAATCGCCGTTGATCAGCTCCCGGCCGTAGGCGTAATAGCCGCCTACCGCGTTGATCTCCTCCCGGGCATATTCCGCCATTTCCGTCACCTTCCGGAACACGGTCTTGCCGCGCTGGGCCAGGTTCCGGCGGCTGATATCCAGGCTGGACATCAGCAGGTAGCTTCCGGAGGTGGTCTGGGTCAGGTTGATGATCTGGCGCACATGGCCGGCATTCACCCGCTCCCCGGTCAGCAGCAGGCTGGACTGTGTCAGGCTGCCGCCGCTCTTGTGCATGGAGACCGCGGCCATGTCCGCACCCGCTTCCATGGCGGTCACCGGCATGCCGTCCCCGAAGTAGAAATGGGTTCCGTGGGCTTCATCCGCCAGGCACATCATCCCGGCCTCATGAGCCAGCTTCACGATGGTGCGCAGGTCGCTGCAGACTCCGTAATAGGTCGGGTTGTTCACCAGCACGGCCACCGCGTCCGGGTTCTCCCGGATGGCTTTCCGCACCTGGTCCACGCTCATACCCAGGGAGATGCCCAGTTTCCGGTCCACGTCCGGGTTGACGTACACCGGAACCGCGCCGCAAAGCACCAGCGCGTTGATCACGCTCCTGTGCACGTTCCGCGGCAGGATGATCTTGTCTCCCCGCTTGCAGGTGGACAGCACCATACTCTGCACGGAGCTGGTGGTTCCGCCCACCATCAGGAAGGCGTTGGCCGCGCCGAAAGCGTCCGCCGCCAGGATTTCCGCCTCCCGGATAACGGAAACGGGATGGCACAGGTTGTCCAGCGGTTTCATGCTGTTCACGTCCACGCCCACGCATTTTTCCCCGAGGAATGCCGTCAGCTCCGGATTACCTTTTCCATGCTTGTGTCCCGGTACGTCAAAGGGCACCACCCGCATTTCGCGGAAGCGCTCCAGCGCCTCATAGATCGGCGCCCTGGACTGGTCGTACAAGTACTTTCCCATACTCCACCTCAAACAAAAAACGCAAGCTGTAATCACACAACTTGCGTTATTATCCACATACAGTCTGGTTCCTGTCCTGCCCTTCACAGCATACTGGCGGTTAAGCCCGGCGTTTCAGGCACGGCATAGAGGTCGGAACGGAATATCTGTGGTGCTCGGCATACAGAGTCTATATAGCAATACTTACTTTTACTACTCTTATTGACCATTTCACAAGTTTGCGCAGATTACGCATTTCGGTTATAAAGTAACCAACTTATAAAACTGAGCTTTT
>JAGAAC010000191.1 GCA_017615475.1 Clostridia bacterium | reverse complement strand
GCGGAGCGGGTGGGATTCGAACCCACGTGCCGGTAAACCGACAAACTGATTTCGAGTCAGCCCCGTTATGACCACTTCGATACCGCTCCACGGCAACGGGCGAATTATAGCACACCACCCGTTATTTGACAAGCCGGGAGCAGTTTAAAAAGCCGAACCCACAACAGGTTCGGCTTTGAATTATCATATGGCTGGGTGGGATTCGATACCGTTCGCTCAATCGTCGCCTCTCGCGCTTGGAGCGCGCTCGATGCTCGTTTCGCGCTAACAAACTCGCCTCATTTCCGGCTTCGCCGGACAGCACACTGTGCTGTCATTCGGCTCGTTTGCCACGTGCCGGTAAACCGACAAACTGATTTCGAGTCAGCCCCGTTATGACCACTTCGATACCGCTCCACGGCAACGGGCGAATTATAGCACACCGCCCGTTATTTGACAAGCTGAACCGGTTAATCGTCAAAGGTGAACCGGTCCATCTCCGCCTTTCCTTCCTTCATTTCGAAAACGAAATACACCGCGTGTTTTCCGGTCACTCCGCCCAGCAACGGAACGGTTGTTTCTCCGTTCTTCGCCTCGATCAGGGCAATCTCCCGTCCGCCGGGAGTATCCAGCCGGACATGGACCTTTCCTTCCCCTTCCATATTCATCACAAGGGTAATCGTCTTCGGAGTGTTCAGGCCGAACTGCAGGTAACGGAAACCTGCCGACAGGCCATCAGTGATGTCCATCACCCTGGCGGAAACTTCATCCCGCTGCTCGTATACAGGCTCAATCCAGGCGGGTTCCGTTCCGCCGTACAGATGGCAGGCATAGCCCGCGGAAATCCATTCCCGGGCATTGATACCGTTCAGCTGCGGTCCCTGAGAGGTCATCTCCACCGGCCGGGAAGCAACCGGTTCCCCGTCCAGGCAGTCCACCTTGCCGATCCATACCTTTCCGTCCTTCCCCTGCACCACGTCCACCGGTTCCAGCATTGCCTGGCGGGAGAATTCATCCCGTCCGGTCTGACGGTGATAGAACACATACCACTGCCCGTTCACTTCCATAACGGAACCGTGGTTGTTGCCCCAGCGGTAGGTCATGATGCCTTTCCCCTCCGCGTCCTTCAGGATCTCGCCGCCGTTGAAGCTGATATCCCCGCCCCACTGCCAGCCGCCCAGCGGCCAGTCGCTCCACATATAGGACAGGAAGCCGTTGCAGTCTTCATAGATGCCCAGCTCCGGCACGGGCTCGTTCACCCGGCGGGAATAGATATAGATATACTTGCCGCAGATTTTCCGGGGACTGGATGCCTCAAAGAAGTATTCCCTTCCGAAGCCGTCATCCTCGGGGGACCAGGGTGCCCGGCAGTGCGGAATCGGATTCTCCCGCAGGGTTCCGGGCTTTATGGTCGCCATATCCTCATTCAGTTCAGCACAGTAGGACTTGCAGAAACCCCAGTAGGCGTAGACATGCCCGTCATCATCCACAAGGATACCGGGATCAAAGCCCAGTTCTGTCTGCACCGGGTCCGTAAAGGGACCCCAGGGCTTGGCGGACTTTGCCACCACAATCCGGGAGCCCTTCTGTTCCGCCGCGTACATATAATAGGTATTCCCCTTCTGCACCACATCCGGCGCATAGAGGATGCTGTCATCTTCCGCCCGGTAGCAGACGCCGTGGCATTTCCAGTCTGTCAGGTCCGTCACCGGCGCGGACCAGACCACATAATCCTTTCCGCAGTACTGCGTCCGCTCGGTATCATGCGATCCGTATACATATACCCGTGTTTCCCCGTTATAGGTAAATACCCGCGGTTCCCCGTCCGGCACATGCTCCCACAGGGGCATATAGGGATTGGCTCCCCTGACAAAGGCTTTTTTGCTCATCCGGCGTCTTCTCCTTTAGGTTTTTTCTTGCTTTCCGTTCAAGAATAGGGTATCCGCCTGCGGATGTCAATACGCCTGCTCCTTGTAAACAAATGCAAATCTGTATGCACTTGCTTGTGTTAGCACCTTCTCTTTGATATAATAGGCGTGTTATGAGTCTGGCGGCCTGCCCGGCTCAGTGAACACGGACCACAGAACGGGTAATATCGAAGATGAACAGAATCGGTAAACTCCTCCTCTGCCTGGCAGTTCTGCTGCTGGTACTGGCTGGCGCCACCGCCGTTGCAGAATCCAGGATAACCTTCTCTCCGGAGAATCCGAAGGCAGGGGAATATATAGACGTAACGGTTGAACCGGAACGGAAAGGCGCTATCGCTGTACGCTATCAGCTGAGCACAAAAAGCGGCACCGTTTTTAAAGGCGAGGACTGTACGCACTTCACCGCCTCCTTCCGTCCGCGGGAGCAGGTAGCCTACACCCTGACCGCAACCATCGTCTACGGGAAAAAGGATACGGAAACCGTCAGTGCCACCATTCCTGTATCCGGCTCCGTTCCCGTACAGGAAGGCGAAAATGTCCTCTACAGCCAGAAGGACGGCTGGTGGCATAACAAGACCTACTCGAAGAAGCATCACCGTTCGCTGGAGAAAGCAGGCTGTGCTATCTTTACGCTGAGTCACGTGCTTCAGCGGATGGGAATCACCGGGGAAGACGTCCTGCCGGACAAGCTGGCGGAAAGATACTCCGGCATGTATATCGAGGGTCGTGGAACCGACAATGAACGCCTGCTCTTTGCGGCGGGAGAACGCTTCGGTTTCCAGACCCACCAGGATCTGATTGAATCTGAGAAGGAACTCACCACCTGGTTCAAACAGGGATGCCGGTTCAGCTTCATGATCGTCATCGGGCACATCGCCCTGGCGGACGGCCTGAGCGAGGACGGGACAAAAGTCCACGTGGTGGACTCCGCTCCCGGTGCCACCTGGGAAAGAATCAAAAACGCCTCCCTGTATATTCAGAAGGAAGACGGCACTTTCTCAGCGGTTACCTCTCCGGAAGAGATTCCCGGCTGCCGCTGGTTCTTTGAATCCGGTGAGTACGGCGGACTGGAATACTGGCTGGACCTTTCCTACTGCGCGAAACAGGGGATGCGCCCGGTTCGGCAGGCCTGGCTGCAGCTGAACGGATCACCTGTCACCTCGCTTGAGTATGCCGGTTCCCTGATGTCCAAGGTTACGGTTTCCGGCGGCGAAGCCCAGCGGGTAAACACCGGTGATCTCACCTGGACCACCAACGGCTCGGACACCCCGCAGCTGGCCCTGGTTACCGGAAAGAAAGGGGCTTCCCTGCTGGACGGCACCGGCAAAAAGAAAGCCGGCATTTCCAAGGCCATCCCCTACGGCACCATGGTGTTCGTGCTGGAGGCAGATGACAAGCAGTTCTACATCCCCTGGCGGGACAGTTTCGGCTATATCAGCCGCGACTCCGCGGAACTGATCCCGGTATCCGGGGAAAACTTCCGCACCGGCCTGGTTTCCATTAACGGAAGGACCGCGGGAACCTCTCCCGTAACCGTACGCAAAGAACCTTCCGTCAAGGCGAAAAGCATCGGCGACTGGAAGCCGGGCACGCCTGTGGCGGTCCTCGGGCAGGACGGTGAGTTCTACCTGGTGGAAGGCAAAGGACTTCGCGGCTGGATAAATATGAAATATCTTACACTGGAAGGAGCAAATAACGATGGGCAGAAGATCGACAAAGGAGAATAAAACCATCTGGCAGATTACGCGGGAAGAACTCGGACTCACCCGTGAAAAAGCCGGCGAGCTGATTCCCGGTTTCTCCCCGGAACGCATTGAGAAGATCGAAAACGGCCGCACGCAGATTCAGCCGGAGGATGCGCTCCTGCTGGCGGAATACTACAAGGCTCCTGCCCTTGTGAATTATTACTGCTGCAATGAATGCCCCATCGGTGAATCCCATGCTGTCCGGGCGGAGTCCAAGGAACTGACCCAGATCGCCGTGGAAACGCTGAACGCGGTGAACCAGATGTCCCGGATCAAGGACCGGCTGCTGGAGATCGCTGAGGACGGCAAAGTCTGCACCGATGAGCTGGAAGACTTTATGAAGATCAAGAACGTTCTGGACAAGCTGGCCCAGAGCGTGTCCAACCTGCAGCTGTGGATGGATGAACAGGTTGCTTCCGAGCAGTTTGCCAGCCAGCCCTCCGCCTGATTATTTGAATGAATAATAAAAGCCCTGCCATTGGCAGGGCTTTGTTTTTTCGATTATTCACCGGCATTCGTATCCCGGAAAACCGGAATCCCCTGATCATCATATTTGACTTTTCTCAGGAAGCAGTGGCGGTTCGGATCACTGAGTGCGTCACCCTGGAACCCTGGATACGGACGTGCATGGAACACCAGCAGGTCATCGCCGTCCTCGTCCACGGTAAAGGAATTGTGCCCCGGTCCGTACAGTCCGTTTTGTTCTTCTGTCACCATAACAGGAACCGGAGATTTCGACCATGCCCGCGGATCCAGCGGATTGCTCCCCGCTTTCAGGGTCAGCAGACCCACAGCGTACCGTTCATCCGTAGCGCTTGCGGAATATGTCAGGAGCAGGTTCCCGTCATGAATCAGGCAGGACGGTCCCTCATTAACCAGAAAGCCCTGGCACTCCCAGTCATATTCAGGAACACTCAGACGCACTGCGGGCAGCTTCAGCTCCAGCGCGTTTTTCATTTCCGCGATATACAGGTTGCTGTTGCCCGGAATGTCAAAATCCCGCTGTGCCCAGATAAAATATCGTTTTCCCCCGTACACCACCGTTGTGGCATCCAGCGAAAAGCTCTGCCAGCCCGTATCGATCCTTCCCTTCTCGGTAAAACCGCCGGAAAGAGGATCCGGATTGTCATTCTCAAGCGCGTAAATCCTGTGATCAAAGACACCGTCCTGATCCGCGCCGCCCCTGGCTGCCGCGAAAAAGATGTACCACCTGTCATTGATAAAATGCAGTTCCGGTGCCCAGATATTGCAGCTCAGCAATCCTTCCGGATGCCTTGTCCAGACAATCTTTTCCACCGCGTCCGGTAATTCCTTCAGTGTTCTGGCTTTTCGCAGCACAATCCGGTCAAACTCCGGCACGGAAGCCGTGAAATAATACCAGCCATCCTTCCGGATAATATACGGATCTGCTCTCTGTTCGATAAACGCCTTCATCAGAAAGCATCCTCCTCATGTCTCATTTCTTCACACAGCCATATACACAGTCCGTCCGGACTGATGGCAGAAATGCTCATCACCCGTCCGTCCCGTTCATCATCTTTCTGCCATAAAGCCACACCGTCATAATTTATTCCATCCAGTGTGATTCTGACCCGGCTGTCCTCTTCCAGCATCATGTTCCCCCGGTTTTCAAGAGAACCGTCTTTCAGGACAACCCGTTCAGAACGTTTGGCTTTACTGTTGCTGTCGCTTCCATGCTGTATCAGGTTATAGGCTCCTTCCGGAAGATCTGTTACCGGTTCAAAACCCTCTCCCTGGTAGCTCATAGGCATAACCAGCGGCCAGCCGTCCCTTGAAAGCATCATCGGCCGGATCTGCATCGCAAACCACCAGTCCTGCAGCATCTGGCTGCGGGTATGATGGCACAGCCACAGCCGGTCCCCGTCTACCGCAACGGAACAGTGGCCCGGTGCTTTGATGCCTTTGGAAGCACCTGTTCCCGGTTCATGCTGCAGCTGGTACCCGCCCATTAGTTTGACGCCGATCCGTTCCTCATTGGCTGCCACCAGGTCCGTCAGCTGGCGCCCGTTGGTATCCAGATACGGGCCCCGGATATCCTTGGAACGCCCCACGCGGATGTTATAGTCATCGGACAGCGACCCGTATGAAACAAAGAGATAGTAATACTGCGTCTGCGGCAGCCAGATAAGATAACTGCCCTCGGCACGACAGCCGCGGAAACCCGCAATACGAACCGGATCTCCTTCAGCGAATCCCTCATCATCCAGCGCTGTCAGCCAGATGCCTCCGAAGAAGCTTCCCCAGGTCATATACTGTTTTCCAGACGGGTCCGTAAACAGGCACGGATCAATGGCATTGGGCTTTGACAGGGCATTCGCGTCGCTTTTGATGACAATCCCCCTGTCTTCCCACGGGCCGGACAGGCTGTCCGATACCGCCATGCCGATCACAGATCGGGAGGAACCGAAGGTTGACGCACTGTAATACATCCGCCACTGATTTCCAGCCTTTACAACGTCCGGTGCCCACAGCCCCTGGTGTTTCGAAGGATCCAGCCCTGCTGCGGCAATTTCTTCCGCGCAGGATTGTTCATAATCTTCAAAAGCCGTTCCTGCATATGTCCAGTGAATCAGGTCGTCAGAGACCCGCACCTGAACTCCGCACCGGTGAATATCTCCCGCGCTTGCATCGGTGGAAAACACATACCACCGTCCGTCATCTCCCCTGACCAGCGCGGGATCATGTGCGTTCACCGCACCCCAGTCTTCAGGCCGGGTAATCAGGTTCCGGTCTCCCATATCCCGGAATGACGCCGCTGAAGAAACCGATGGAACTGCCATTGCAACCGCAAGCAGAAGCATCAGAAACAGCCTCAAAACAGATTCCCCTTTCACAAAACGCTTATTCCTTTACAGCGGAGAACATCATAGACTCTATGATCCACCGCTGGAAGAAGCCGTATATAATCAGCACCGGCACAATCAGCATCACGCTGCCGGCCATGATCCGCGGAACATGGTTATTGATAGCATACTGTTCATTGAACTTTGCGATCATAACCGTTACGGGCTGCCAGGACGGATTCTTGATGAACAGCGTAGGAGCCAGGTAATCATTCCAGGCTGCAATAAACCAAAGCACACCGTGGGCGCTCAATGCCGGAATGGTCAGCGGAAGGATGATCTTCCAGTAAATCCGGAGATGGGAACATCCGTCAATCTTTGCTGCTTCCACCAGTGAATCCGGAATGCCGAACAGGAACTGGCGCAGGAAAAAGATCATCATCACGTTGCCGGTCAGTTTCGGCAGGATCAGCGGCCAGGGTGTCTGCAGCAGATTAAGGTTGAAAATCCAGAACTGCCCGCTGAAGAGTACATACTGCGGTACCATGATGGAAGGAAACGGAATCATAATGGAACCCAACAGGAACAGGAACAGGCCGTTCCGTCCCTTATAGCGGATCTTTGCGAAGGAGTAAGCCGCCGCCACGGAAACCAGCGATCCCGCGATTACCGGAGGAATGGAATACAGTGCTGTATTCAGGAACCCCCGGAGCAGGTCTATTTCTCCCCAGATCTGCGTATAGCTTTCCATTGTCCAGACCTGCGGAAGCAATCCTCCGATATATACATGCAGTTTCGGCTTGAAGGATGTGAAGAGCATCCACACAAAGGGATAAAGCATCAGCACAGAGCCGCCGAGAAGCAGCAGGAAAATCACTATATCAACAATTCTTCTGCGGGTTTTCATCTTATTTATCCCCCTTTCCGTTCAGTCTGAACTGGATCAGGGTCAGCACAAACACGATAATCGCAAGGAAGACTGCCACGGCGCTGCCGTAGCCGGCTTTGGAATTGGCAAAGGTACGGTCATACAGGTGAATGACCGTCGTAAAGGTGGAATTGTTCGGTCCGTTTCCGGTAAACATCAGGCGGGGTTCCACGTACATCTGCGATCCGCCGATAACACCGGTAACAATCAGGTAGAAAGTAACAGGCATCAGCAGCGGCAGCGTAATGCTCCGGAAGGTTTGCCACCAGTTGGCTCCGTCCACCTGCGCCGCTTCATAATAGGATCTGGAGATACCCTGCATACCGGCAATATACAGGATGATGGAGCTTCCAAGGCCCTTCCAGACCGCCATGATAATAACCACCCATTTGGTATATCCCGCATGGCTCATCCAGTTCGGCGGGTCAGAAACACCCAGGGAACGCAGGCCTTCATTGATGATGCCTACATCCGAATTGAAAATCTGCTGAAATACGAAAGTAATCGCCACAACGCTGGAGATGACCGGCACATAATAAACCACACGGAAAACTTTCTCG
The DNA here is from genome assembly GCA_017615475.1 of Clostridia bacterium. GTDB lineage: Bacteria > Bacillota > Clostridia > Christensenellales > Aristaeellaceae > Aristaeella. The sequence goes on along the minus strand of JAGAAC010000191.1, from coordinate 9,647 downwards.
TAACGTGTTCCCCGGTTCATGGCCGCTGCCAGCAGAAGCGAGATTGCAAGTCCGATCGGAATCCCGATCATGTAATAGAAAGTGTTGCCAAGGCTCTGCCAGAAAAGCTTGTTGTTGAACATGTCAACATAGTTTTTCAGGCCGACCATCTTGGCTTTCGCTATCGATTGTCCCATCGGCCAGGAAGTGAAACTGGCATAAACGGACATGCCGAAGGGTATCAGGATAAAGATCAGCATACCGATCAGCGGAATCAGAATCATGCCGTAGCCCCAGAGGGCATCCTTCTGTCGGTAGTTCAGGCCGCGCTGGCGAAGATCCGGCGCTGTAACAGCTTTACCGGCTGTCTGCTGCATGTGGTTTCTTCCTTTCATGACTAAGATCCGTCCCGGGTGAAACAATCTTCTGCGCTGAATGAAGTGAAGGAGGAGGGGGAGCCCCTCCTCCTCCGAAAAAGGAGTTACCCTTTAAGGGTCAGGGTTTCATGGCTTCCATGTCATCGATGGCATCGTTCAGCAGCTGCTGCGCGTTATCCTGGATGGATTCGCAGTAAGTGCGCACATCCATGGGAGTCACGCCCAGGTCACTCTTCTCATAGAAGCTCCAGACACTGGTCAGGCCGGTATTGAAGCCTTCAGTCAGCCACAGATCGTTCCAGGTCATGGAAGAGACTTCGCGGTGTCCGTTCTGGCCTTCCAGCATCTTCACGAATACCACGCGGGTTTCCGGGAAGTAGCTGTCATCGGTCAGGTATTCACCTTCAGCCATATCAACCAGGTTGGGCAGCTGTCCGCCGCGTTTGGCCAGGAAGCGCTGCACTTCAGGATCAGCACTCATGGCATAGGCAAACTTGGCAGCCAGTTCCGGATTCTTGGACTGGGCGCTGATGCAGAAGCCCACAGAGTCAATACGTCCGACCCATTTGTCCTGCCGTTCTTCAATGGACAGGGAAGCATATTCGTCGCTGATCGGCCAGGGAGCTACGTCAAAGTCAAACCAGCTCTTGCCGGGGTTGACAGCTTCGTCTGTTTCAATAGCCTGGAAAGCACCGACGTCCCAGGTGCCGCAGGGGAAGAACGCGCAGCGGCCTGCCAGGAACTTCAGGTAGCCGGAGGTTTCATCCGTGGAGGAACCGGAGCCGCCCACTTCAACGATCTTCATGAAGCCTTCATAGCCTTCAATGAACTTATCAGAACTGAACAGAACCTCGGTGCAGTCCTCATTCAGGTAATCTCCGCCGGCGCCCCAGATAAAGGGCTTCAGGCAGAAGTCTTCCCACAGGTGGGTACCGTAAACCTGCTTGGAGCCGGCAGTCTCGGGCAGGGTTTCATCTTCGAAGGTGCAGATCTTGCACAGGTTGGCAAACTCAGTGAAGGTGTAAACCGGCAGGTTGCCGTTTTCATCAATTTCAGGATAGAAGGGCAGAATACCGTCAGCAATTGCCTGCCGGATCTCAGCGTCGCGCTTGCGGATAATCGCCTTGTTCACGGTCATGGAAACAGCGGAGAAATCCTTCGGCAGGCCGTAGATCTTGCCTTCGCCCAGCTTGTTGGTTTCTTCATCATATTTATACAGGTTCAGGGCTTCGGGCCAGATGCTGCCCAGTGTGCTCACATCCAGGTAATCATCCAGCGGAGCTACGGCATTTGTCCACACGCGTTTACGGACATCGCCGACACCAAGATAGAAAACGTCAGGTGCGTTCCCGGCTGTCAGGGAAGCTTCCAGTTCGGGCCAGTACTGGTCACCGGAGACGCGGAAGTCCACAATACAGTTGTTTTCTTCCTCGAACTTTTTGATGACTTCTTCGTACATGGCTTTTTCATGTTCCTGGGCAAAGGTGTTCACAACGATGGTGGGTTTGTCGTCCGCCGCCGCGAGTGCCACCCACAGAGTGGACAGCAGGCATACGGTCAGCAGCAGGGCCAACAGTTTCTTCATGGTTTCGTTCCTCCTTTTATTCTGAAGAGCTTTTCCGCTCAACATTCCTGTACAAACATTATCGTTAATGTTATATGCCGCAGGATCTCATGTGATTTCTTGTGTTATATGGTAATTATTATCGTTAACATTATCGTTAATGTTATCTGTTGATAAAAATATATCATGGATTCCGTACAACTGTCAACCCCTGTTTGAGCATTTTTATAAAAAAATAAAAACGTTTGCAGATTTCTTTCTGTTTGTTTTTGACATCGTTGACATATCCGCGTTTTCTATGGTAGGATGACTCGATTTTACAGAGAGGCGGGAAACGGCTCATGGCAAAAGACAATAGCCGGGTTACCCTTCAGGATATCGCCAGCGCTACGGGATATACTGTCAACACTGTTTCCCGTGCGCTCAAAAATAAGAAAGATATCAGTCGGGAAACCTGTGAGCATATCCAGAAGGTTGCCAGTGAAATGGGCTATGTGCGCAATTTCATCGCCAGTTCCCTCCGTTCCGGCCGGACCAGGACCTTCGCTATGATTTCCGGTTCCATGGTCAACCCCTTCTATGCCATCCTTGCTGATCTGATCCAGCAGGAATCTGTCCGTCTCGGGTACAGCCTGATGATTCTCTGTTCCAGGGATGATCCTGAAACAGAAATACGGATGGTGGAAATGGCCCTCTCCCGTCAGGTGGATGGAGTACTCATCACACCCTGCTCCTTTGATTCCCCTGCCCTGGACCTGCTGCGTTCCTCCGGTATCCCGTTCGTCCTGCTCAGCCGTTATATGGAAGGTTCAATGGATGACTGCGTAATCTGTGATGATGAAAAGGGCGGCCATCTGGCGGCGGAGCACCTGCTGGCGCACGGGCATACCAATCTGGCCATGGTTTCTTACCGACACGTGGTTTTTTCCTCCAGGAAGCGTTTCGATGGTTTTCAGCGGGCCTGCCTGGAAGCCGGGATACCGGAACGAAACATTCATTATGCCGAACCGGAGGATGAAAACGACCTTCTCCGCCAGCTGCAAGCCTGGCATGAGGAAGGCGTGACAGGGCTTTTCTCCTTCTGCGATGTGGAAGCCTGGAGCACTGTCACCCTGTTGGAAAACACGGACCATGCCGACAGCTTTTCTTTCGTCGGATTTGATAATATCCTGCGCTATCTGCATTTCCCCAAACCGATCTGCACCATTGATCCCCATCTGAGGGATGAGGCCTGTACAGCCATTGATCTGCTGCGAAGGCGTATCCATGATCCTTCCCTTCCGCCGCAGCAGGTGATACTTCCGGTGTCTCTTGTCTGCCGCGGCAGCTGTGAACAGCGATAAAAAAGAGCGTTCCTGTTTTCAGGAACGCTCTTCTTCTTTCTGATTGCTTATTCCTTGGCAGCTTCTTCAGCAGCTTCAGCAACTTCTTCAGCAGCTTCCTTGACGGCCTTCTTGGCGCGCTTGGCAGTCTTCTTGACTTCCTCAGCAGCCTCTTCAGCCTTTTCTTCGACAGCTTCCTTGACTTCCTCGGCAGCTTCAGCAGCTTCAGCGAACTTTTCGGAAACGGAATCTTCGGTGGCAACCACTTCGTATTCCACGTCAGCAGCAGCGGTCTCGGCAGCTTCTTCAGCAGCGGGTTCCGGCTCGATGGCCTGGCGGATGCTCAGGCTGATGCGCTTCTTCTCGGGATCCACGCCCAGAACCTTAACCTTCACTTCGTCGCCGACCTTCACCGCGTCTTCCACCTTGGCTACGCGGGTCGTGGCGCACTGGCTGATATGAACCAGACCGTCCAGGCCGGGCTCCAGCTCAACGAAGGCACCGAACTCTGTGATGCGGACCACTTTGCCGTCCACTACTTCGCCCACGGGGAACTTCTCAACCGCGTTGTCCCACGGATGGGGCTGCAGCTGCTTGTAACCCAGCTGGATGCGTTCCCGTTCGGGATCCAGGGACAGGATCTTCACGTCCACTTCCTGGTTGGGTTTGACAACTTCACTGGGATGCTTGATGCGGCCCCAGCTCAGGTCGGTGATGTGGATCAGGCCGTCCACGCCGCCAACGTCCACAAAGGCACCGAAATCGGTCAGCCGGCGGACGATGCCGTGGATAACCATACCCTCTTCGAGGCGCTCCCAGGCTTCTTTCTTCTTCGTGGCGGCTTCTTCAGCCACAACAGCCTTGCGGCTGGCGACCACGCGCTTCTTCTGGGTGTCCACTTCGAGGATCTTCAGCTTCATTTCCTTGCCGACGAAGTCAGCGATCTTCTCAACATAGCGCTGGCTCAGCTGGCTGGCGGGCACGAACGCGCGCACACCGGCGATATCGGCGATCAGGCCGCCCTTGACGGCTTCCTTGCCGACGGCGTCCACATACTCGCCCGCTTCGTACTTCTCCATCATGGCGTCCCACGCCTTGCGGTTGACGATGTTGCGCTGGCTCAGCAGCACATTGCCTTCTCCGTCGTTGACCTTTACGACTTCGACTTCAATTTCGTCATCCAGTTTGACATCCTGATCCACCAGGTCGCTGCGCTTGATCAGGCCGTCGGCCTTGTAGCCGATGCTGACGCATACTTCATCCTCGGTGATCTGCACGACCTTGCCGGTCAGCGTCTGTCCGGGCCGGATCCTCACCAGAGTAGATTCGACTTCCGCCATGAAGTCATTGTTTGTGTCTACCTCCGCGGTAGGATTCAGGTCCTTGTTTTCCAGTTCGCTCATGCGTGTGACAACCTCCTTAAGTGAATCCGTCGGCGTGGATGCGCCGGCGGTGATCCCAATCATTTCGGAATCCTTATTTGCAAAGGCGGGCGGTATCTCCGCCGCACTCTCTACCAAAATAGTTCTGGGGCAAACGTTTTTGCAGATCGCGTACAGCTTCTGGGTGTTGGCGCTGTTCCTTCCGCCTACCACGATCATTGCGTCCGCCCGGGCTGCCAGCTCCCTGGCTTCCTTCTGGCGGATCTCTGTGGCGTTGCAGATGGTGCACCGGCAGTCCGGCCGGCGGATCTTCCGCTGCAGCACTTCGAGGATCGCTTCCCACCGGCTGTGCGGGAAAGTGGTCTGGCAGACCACAACCGCCTTTTCTGTCTCCGGCAGCTGTTCCGCTTCCTCGGGACCGGCGACGAACATCACTTCGCCATGCGCCCATCCGGCTGTGCCCCGCACTTCCGGATGATCCCGTTCCCCGACCAGGATAACCGGGGTTCCGTCCCTGGAACCTTCCTCCACAATCCTGTGAAGCTTGTCCACAAAGGGACAGGTAAGGTCCAGGATCTCATTGCCGGCTTCCCTGAGTTGATCCAGCACCTGTGGGGAAACCCCGTGGCTGCGGATCAGCACCCGGCGGTTTCCGGCTTCTTCCGGTTCCTGGATCGGTTCCAGTCCGCGTTCCGCCAGATCGCGGATTACCTGCGGATTATGGATCAGTTCGCCCAGCGTACAGGAGGGAATCCCGTCTTTCGCCATCGCTTCCGCCCTTTCAACTGCCCGGCTGACGCCCATGCAGAATCCGGCGTGCGCTGCTACCTCAACAGGCATATTCCCTTTCCTTTCGTGAAATAAACGTTCAACTTTAATATTTCTTCTTTATTATACGTAAATCCTTCCGAATAACAAGATAATTTCAGGAATTTTTTCGTATTTTTTTCTTTTGGGTACGCTGCATCCCGTACAACTTCGTCATAACCCTTCCGGATTATTTCTTTTCAGCGTCCTTGATCATCCGGCGGAAGGTTTCCCGCATCCGTTCGTTCATCTGTTCGCAGGTCTCTGTGTTGATCCCCTCAGCCAGCAGGTCGTCATAGGGAATCGGCTCACCCACGTACAGGTTGGTCACCCTGAAAAGGCTCAGTTTCCGGTCGAAATAGATCGGAATGACCGGTGCCTTTGACCGCATGGCGATCAGGGCCGTACCGCTTTCAATGTGTTCCATCTGCTCTTCATGGTGGCGGGTGCCCTCCGGGAAGATCAGCAGGACCTTCTTCATCTTCACGGTCTTCATGCAGGCACGCATCGCCTCCATGTCCGTATCATGCCGGCCCACCAGGATGCAGTGCAGCCGGGTCAGGAGATTCCGGAGAAATGTGCTCTTGCCGGCCAGTTCCTTCTTGGCAAGGAATACAATCTGGTGTTTTGGGATGCCCATGGCCATGACCACCGGATCCAGTGCGTGCCGGTGATTGGCAATCAACACAAAGGGTGGATCTTGGCGGAGCCTTTCCTTGTGGTGAAACCGGACCGGCATCACGGTATGGAAAAGGATCTGTGCCAGGACGCGGGCGATTTCATAAAGGATCCCGCGTTTTTCCGTTACGGGTTCAAGCTTCTTCTCAGCCACGGCGCTTTTCCTCCACGATCGCGAGAATGGTGTCCACCACTTCGTCAAAGCTGAGGCTGGTGGAATCAACCAGCACGGCGTCCGGCGCCTGGCGCAGCGGTTCCACAGGACGGTTCATATCCTGTTCATCCCGCTTGATCACTTCCTGCAGCACCTGCTCAAAGCTTTCCTCGCTGCCCTTTTTCTGCAGTTCCAGGAAGCGCCTGCGTGCCCGTTCCTCCGCTGAGGCTGTCAGGTAAATTTTGGCAGTTGCGTTGGGAAGTACAGTTGTACAGATATCTCTTCCGTCCAGCAGCATATCCGTTTCCGAAGCCAGCTTCTGCTGCAGGCGCACCATCGCTTTGCGGACCTCCGCGTACCGGCTCACGGTGGAGGCGGCCATACCGACCTCCTGTGTCCGGATCAGGCCTGTGACGTCCTCCCCTTCCACAAAGGTGTGCTGGCCGTCCGCCTCATGGCTGACGGAAATCTTCAGTTTTCCGCACAGGTCCACAATCGCCTGCTCATCCTGTACGTCTATATTCTGCCGCAGGGCAGTCAGGCCCAGGGCCCGGTACATGGCGCCCGTGTCCAGATGCAGGATGCCCAGCTTCGCGGCAACCGCGTCTGCCACTGTGCTCTTGCCCGCGCCGACCGGCCCGTCAATGCCAATGTTCAGTCTCATGCTTGTATCCTCCTGATTACTCAGTAACTCTGTATATTATACACTTTGTGCTCTTTTCATTCAATCCGTACAAGTATTTTCGCTGTTTCAGGGCCTTTCTCTGCTTGCATCGAATTTTACAATTTGTATTACTCGATACGAATGATTTTTATATTGACACGCTGTAACCGTCACTTTATAATGAATTCAGAACATGTGTCGACCCTTTCAAGGAGGTTTTTACCATGAAATCTACAGGCATCGTTCGTCAGTTGGATTCCCTGGGACGCATTGTGCTTCCTGTGGAACTTCGCCGCACCCTGAACATCGGGACAAAAGACCAGCTGGAGATCCTGATTGACGGCAATTCCGTCATCCTCCGTAAATACGCGCCGAACTGCCAGTTCTGCGGAAGCCGTACCGGCCTTTCTACTTACAGGGATAAGCTGGTCTGCAAACGCTGCCTGGGTGAGCTGAAAGAGCTCTGATCCTTCCCCGTCCGTTGTTTTCCCACCCGGATTCATTCCGGGTTTTTTTGTTTCCTTGAAGTTTCCCCCGCCGGAGCGTATAATAATTCAGGTTGCCCGGATAAAAACCGGGTGCCGTTTCCAGGCCGCGACCTATGCTGAATTCAACCGGAGGTCATCATGTCCTTTCCTTTTTTTGCCTATCTTTCCCGGCTGAAGCTGATCCGCCGCTGGAGCCTCATGCGGAACACCGTGCCGGAAAACGATGCGGAGCATTCCCTGCAGGTAGCCATGATTGCCCACGCCATCGCGGTCATCGCGAGGGACCGCTACGGAAAGCAGGTTAACCCGGAGCATGTTCTCTCCCTGGCGGTTTATCATGACGCGACAGAGGTGATGACCGGCGACCTGCCCACCCCCGTCAAGTACCATAATGACGAGCTTCGCGGTGCATATCACCAGTTGGAGGATCTTTCCGCCGACCGGCTCCTGACCCTCCTGCCGGAAGACCTGAAGCCCGCCTTCACTCCCTATATGAAGCAGGAAGCCGGTTATGAGCACGCCCTGGTCAAGGCTGCGGACCGCATCTCCGCCTGCATCAAATGTATGGAAGAGCAGCGTGCCGGCAACCGGGAGTTCGACTATGCCGCGGAAAACATCCGGAAGAGCATTGCGGATATCGACCTTCCGGAAGTAAAGGATTTCCTGACGGATTTCCTCCCCGCCTTTGACATGACCCTGGATGAGCTCAACCATCCGACATGCTGAAATTGCTTTAATCCGCAACAAATGCCCTTTGTCCCCCGTTATATAATTGTGAATGCTCTTTCCGTCCGCAGACGGAATAAAATACATCAATCATTTGGAGGTTCTTCATGAAACGACTTCTTGCCCTGCTCCTGGTTCTTGCCCTGATGCTTCCCGTTTTTTCCTTTGCCGAATCCGACGAGGACGATTTCAATACTGAAGACATCATTGAAGATGTGGATTATGAAGATGAAGAAGCCGAAGACGACAGCGACAGCGACGTTGACGCCGAGGCTCTCGCTGCCCAGCAGCCCCTTTCCGAGGAACTGCAGGATGAACTGAAATCTGTTCTTGAATCCAAGGACTATGTACCCACTGAACTGGACATCGGTGTATATGAAAGTAGCGACTTGTTTATCAACAGCAACCTGCCCGACAATATCATCAACATCCTGCTTCTGGGTGTCGATACCAAAAAATCCGAACTGGAAGTTGACGATGTGAAGCTCGCCGACGTCCAGATGATTCTGTCTTTCAACACGGATACCGGATCCATCAAGCTTTCTTCTATTCCCCGTGACACACTCGTGGAGAATCCCTACACCGGTAAGCAGTCTCCCATTAACTATTCCATTCAGTATTTCGATAAGAATAAAAAGTTCCATGATAATCCCCAGCGTTCCATTGCCACCATCAACCACAATTTCGAGCTGAATGTCCAGAACTATGTGATGATTAACTTCCGCGGCGTTGCCGCCATCGTGGATAAACTGGGCGGCATTGATCTGGAACTGACCGAGGGCGAAGCCGCCAACATCAACTACTACCTGAAGAAGAACGCCAAATCCATTCTGAAGCACTATGACACCAAGGAAGCCAAAGCGGCCCGGGTGGAACTGAAAGTGGAGGACGGCGTACAGCACCTGGACGGTCTGCAGGCCCTGATGTATGCCCGGTTACGCCAGAACAAGACCCGGAAAAAGTACAACCTGGGTGATGACTGGCAGAGAACAGCCCGTGCCCGTAACCTCCTGGATAAACTCCTGCAGAAAGTGCTGAAGAAAGATGTCTGGGATATCATTGATCTTGCCGGTTTCGGCATTGACTATGTAGACACCAACATGAACCTGGATACCATGTCCTCCATGATCCTGAAGGTGCTGGGCAGCGGAATCGTCAGCAAGCTGGGATCCACCGATTCCATCATTGAACAGTTCCGCATCCCCATGGATAACACCTGGTCTTATGTACAGGAAGGCGACTGGAAGGGCAAGATCTTCATGAGCAAGCGCAACGGAAACTTCCAGAAGAACGTTGAAGCCCTGCATGAATTCATCTTCGGCAGATACTATCCCGCCAACGCCCAGTAAAACAGAACTCAACCGCAATCGAGTAGGTAGAGATTAGTCCACCTCTCACACCACCGGACATGCCGTTCGGCATCCGGCGGTTCGGTTCAATTTCAAAGCATGTTGGTTCATGTAATAGTCCAGGCAACTGACCAGGCCCCGCCTGGTCAGTATTTCT
>JAGAAC010000190.1 GCA_017615475.1 Clostridia bacterium | reverse complement strand
TCGATCACCATGGCTTCGCCGTCGCACAGGACCACGGCGCAGTCGCCCTGGCCCACATCCAGGAAATGGACTTCCAGGTCCGCCAGCGCAACGGCCGGCAGAAGCAGGAGTACCAGGAATACTGTCAGTACCTTTCTCATCTTTCCAATTATCACCGGAGGGTTCGGGGATTCCGGTGACCAGGATGAGTATAGACAGAAAAGTACGCATAATACAGTACAAGTTGAGACGAATACCGGCAGTTATTCCGCAGGGAATGAAAAATATGGACTCAATCACCGGTTGAGCCTTCTAAAGCACACAGTTATTGATATAATGATAATAACAGGTTATGATTCAACCGTCAGCTGATAAAACTGATTTGGAGGAATACGGAATGAATATGAATGTGGGAAGCGTCATTAAACGCCTCCGGACGGAGCACTCAATCACCCAGGAGGAACTGGCCGGTCACCTGGGCATCTCCTACCAGGCAGTCAGCAAGTGGGAAACGGGAGCAACCATGCCGGATATCACCCTGCTGCCGGAACTGGCGGCATTCTTCGGGGTCCGGATTGATGAACTCTTTTCCGTTGACCGGGAGGATGAACTGGAACGGATCGACACCATGCTGCAGCGGGAAAGCATGACAGACCGGAATTATTCCTACGCGAAGCGCGTCCTGGACGGGATCCTGCAGGAAAACCCGAAGGACATCGGCGCGATCAAACGCTATGCCAGGGTATTCCTGGAGAAAGCCAATACGGACCTGCTGGCGGCGGGGCGCATGCTGGAGACTGCCATGGAACTCAGTCCGCTGGATGAGGAGATCTATTTCCTGTACCGGTCTGTGCGCGGCGGCAACGAGTATAAACAGCACAGCGACAATGACTGGTTTATCCGCGTCTGTGAGCCGTATGCTAGAAAGTATCCGCAGAACCGGCACCTGTATTTTATGCTGATTGAAGCCATGACCGGCAAGAAGTACTTTGACCGGGCGGAAGAGCTGCTGAACGCGGTGCGGTTTGATGGGGAAAACCGGTATATGAAGGAGGTGCTTCTCGGGGATATCGCGCTGGCCAGGGGAGAAGAGCAGAAGGCGCGGGAACTGTGGAGCAGTATTCCCCGGGAGGACTGGCTCGGACAGCAGGAGGCAGGGGAGCGGTTCAACCGGATCAATGAATATGAGAAGGCCATCGAATGCTTCCGGAACGCGTATGACGCGCAGACGGAAACGCCGCGCAAGCTGGATATGGTCTACTCGCTGGCTTTCCTTTACAAGAAGCTGGGGCGGTGCGCGGAAGCGAAAAAGGCATGGGAGCTGATTGCGGACACCCTGATTTCCGGATACGGGAGAACGGAAGAGGATAACGATGTTAAGTGGCCCCGGCGGGAGATTGCCCGGCTGGACCAGCTGATGAACGCGCAGGCTTCCGGTCAGTGACCGGACAGTGACTGTGCAGTAACCCGGCACAAGGTGTACAGCCGCCGGCAGGAGGCGTACAGCAGACCGGCAGTAAACCGGCAGTAAAAGAAATCAAAAAGCAGTGAAAAAAAGCGGGTGTACAGCTGCCATCCACTTGAAATACAGCGGATACCGGGTATATCATTAAACTGGAAAAATACACAGAGGGGCTCCGGCGGACAGCCGGGGCCTTTTTGATAAGGAGGGAGAACATGACCGCAGCGACGGTTATCCTGCGCGGCCTCCGCCGCGAACTGACCCGGGAGCTTTTCGAGGAACTGGGAGCCCTTCAGTGCACAACGGAAGAGATCCTCGGCTATATCGGAACAACGGAAAGGAAACTGGAAAGCTGGTGCCGGAAAATCTACCGGCGTTCTCTGGGCGAGACGCTTGCCATGGTCCGCCAGGACGGGCTGATCGCCATCCGGCGGGCCAGCTTTGAACAGCTGAAAAAGAGCGCAACCCTGATCTCCCAGCAGTATAACCGCTTCCTGCCCAATGCCGGGACGGATCCGCAGAAGAGCGCGGAGGAAGCGATCCGGGCCCTGACGGCCGCGGCAGCACCGCAGCGGGAGGAAATCCGGGAGCTGTTCGCGGATCCGGAGGAGGGAGGCGAAGAATCCTGAGCTTCCAGTTTCAGCCCTTTTCCCGAAGGCAGAGGCAGCTGCTTTACTGGTGGCTGCCGGGTTCGGGATATGAGGACCGGCGCATTGTGCTGGCGGACGGCGCGATCCGGAGCGGAAAGACCGTGGCGATGATCCTGTCCTTCCTGCTCTGGAGCCTGACCTGCTTCCACGGGCGGGATTTCATCATGGCCGGTGTCACCTCCGGGGCCCTGGCGCGGAATGTGCTCAGCCCGATGCTCTCCATGCTGGAAACCCTGGGCGTTCCCTATGAATGGAAGCGCGGGGAAGCAAGGGTGATTGTAGGCCGGAACAACTATTACCTGTTCGGCGCGGATAAGGACAACGCCCAGGACAAGCTCCAGGGGATGACAGCCGCCGGCGCCTACGCGGATGAGGCGGCCCTGTTTCCCCGTTCCTTTATTGACCAGATGATCGGCCGCTGCTCGGTGGAGGGCAGCCGCATCTTCCTGAACTGCAATCCGAACGGCGCCTATCATTTCCTGAAAACAGACTTTATTGACCGGGCCGATGAAATGGGGATCTTCCGGCTGCACTTCACCATGGATGACAACCTGACCCTTTCCCCGGCAATCCGGGAAAGCTACGCCCGAAGCTTTTCGGGCGTTTTTTACCGCCAGTATATCCTGGGAGAATGGGTCAGCGCTGAAGGCGCGGTTTATCCCATGTGGGATGACAGGGAAAACACCTTTAACGAGGCAGAGCGGGACGCGGAAGAACTGCCGTTCCGGGATATGCGCCGTTTCTGCGCCGTGGACTACGGCACGGTGAATCCCTGTGTTTTCCTGGATGTGCGGGATGACGGGAAAACCTTCTGGTTGATGAAGGAGTATTACTGGGATTCCGCCGTCCGCCGCAGGCAGAAAACCGACGCGGAATATGCCGATGACCTGTATGCGTTCCTGGACGGGGACCGGAACACACAGATAATTGTGGATCCAAGCGCTGCCAGTTTCAAGGCGGAACTGCGGAAACGGGGTTTCCGGGTGCTGGACGCGAAGAACGATGTGCGGGAAGGAATCGCGGCAACGGCTGTGCTCATCGGGAACCGGAAGGTCCGGGCGGAACGGAACCGATGCCCCTCGCTGATCCGGGAAATCCACGGCTATACCTGGGATGAGAAGGCCAGGCAGAAAGGGGAGGAACGCCCTGTGAAGGACCATGACCACGCCATGGACGCG
>JAGAAC010000003.1 GCA_017615475.1 Clostridia bacterium | reverse complement strand
GAAAGTTCCGGGCTAACCCAGTAACCGTGAAGCTGACAAGACGCAATGAAACCACTGCCGGACGGCGGGAAGGTGCGTCAGCGGATGAAGCCAAGCCGGGAGACTTGTTTACACCGTGAATCATTGTTGTCCCCTGGGTAACGGGATATGCTTGCGACAGGCCCGCATAAAAGGTCTTTGTTTGCATGGCGTTCCTCAAGGGAGCGCCTTTGTTTGTAAAGGCGGTTCCCTGCTGATTCATCTGATCTTGTTTGAGGAGGGACTAAATATGTCCAAGAAACTGGTATCCCTTTTTCTTGCTGTGCTGATGGTTTTCAGCATGACCGCTGTACTGGCTGATGACGCAGCAATCACGGTCACCGATATGCACGGCCGTGAGATTACCCTGACTGAACCTGCCACCCGAATCGTTGTGATGCAGCCGTCTGACTGTGAAATTCTCTGTGCCATCGGTTGCGAAGACACGATCGTCGGCCGCGGTCAGTATGTTGACTACCCCGCTTCCGTTCTGGGCGTTCCGGTAGTACAGTCCGGTGCCGAGACCAACATTGAAGAAATCCTGGCGCTTGAGCCTCAGGTTGTGCTTATGAACGATATGAGCCAGACTGAGGAACAGGTCAAGCAGCTGGAAGAGAACGGCGTGAAAGTCGTCGTCAGCACAGCAACGGATATTGAAGGCGTATATTATGCAATCCGTATGATTGGCCAGCTCATGGGCAAGGATGAGAACGCGGAAGCTGTAGTTGCTGATATGCAGGCCACCTTCGATGAGATCAGGGCCAACAGCAAAAATGAAGGTAAAACCGTGTATTTCGAGGTTTCCCCGCTTCAGTGGGGTCTCTGGACCGCCGGCAAGGGCACCTTCATGGATGAACTGGCCGAAATCTGCGGCCTGACCAACACCTTCGCCGATCTGAACGACTGGGCTCCCATCAGCGAGGAGCAGGTACTGGCACGCGATCCCGATTATATCGTCACCATCACCATGTACTATGGCGAGGGTCCCACTCCCGTGGAAGAGATCCTGGGCCGTGAAGGCTGGGGCGATCTGAAAGCCGTGAAGGATGGCACCATCCTGAATGCTGAGTCCAACTCGATCTCCCGTCCGGGTCCGCGTCTGAAGGACGCTGCAATCGAACTCTACAACTTCATCAATGGCATCGAAGCCGAGGAAGCTCCGGCTGCTTAATCCAGACACACTGGGGAGTCGGAACAGTTCCGGCTCCCCGGTTTCCTTTACGAGGTCAACATGCAGAAATCACGGCTGCTCCTGCGGGAGCGCATCTCTCCCCTGACTTATTTATTTCTGACCGTTGTGCTGTTCCTGACGATGATCCTGTGCATCTGCGTTGGCAGCGTCAGGATCACTTTTTCCGATACCATCACAGCCGTCTGGAACGCTGTCTGGGGGCTGCCGATTCCCCAGAACATCGCAAAAAACATCATACTGAATGTCCGACTGCCTCGTGTGCTGTGCGTCACGCTGGCCGGGGCGTCTTTATCCATATGCGGTGCTGCCATGCAGGGCCTGCTTCGTAATCCCCTTGCGGACGGTTCCACCATGGGTGTCTCATCCGGCGCGGCTTTGGGAGCGGTCATCGCCATGGCTGCGGGCTTTACCCTTCCCGGATCCGGCTACGGCGGTATCATGGTGACCGCCATGGCATTCGCCTTCGGCGCGCTGATCCTGATCCTCTCGCTAGCTTATTCGCTGGACCGCTCCCTGAGCACCAGCAGCATCATCCTGATCGGTGTTATCTTCACCATGTTCATCTCCAGCATTATCTCGCTGATCATCACCTTTGCCAGTGATCACACCCGGTCCCTCAGTTTCTGGACACTGGGTTCCTTCTCCGGTGTGAACTACGACCAGGTCAGACTGTTATGCCTGGCCCTGGCCGTCTGCGGCGGAATCCTGATCCGCTTCAGTCCTGAACTGAACGCTTTCGCCATCGGTGAGGACAACGCACGGCACATCGGTGTCAATGTGAAGCGGGTCAAACTGATTATCCTGATCACTGTTTCCGTGCTCATCGGCGTCTGCGTTTCCATTTCCGGCACAGTCAGCTTTGTGGGTCTGGTTATGCCCCATATCGCCCGGATGCTGGTAGGGCCGAACCACAAACGCCTGCTGCCGGCCTCCCTGTTCTCCGGTGCCATCTTCCTGCTCCTGGCGGACCTGACCGCCCGTACCCTGCTCAGCCCCATTGAGCTGTCCATCGGCGTAGTCACTTCCATTGTCGGGGCAGTCGCGTTTGTGATCATTTTCAGCAAAACGAGAAAGGCCAGGTGACCGGAATGCTGCAGGGAGAACACATCACCGTCCGTTACGGCAGCTTTACGGTTGTCGAAGATCTTTCCTTCCGTCTGGAGGAAGGCCAGTGGCTGATGCTGGCCGGACCAAACGGTGCCGGGAAATCCACTCTCATCGAAACAATCGCCCAGGGTGTTCCCTATACCGGAGTCATCCGGTGGAAGGACGAAGATATCCGGACTCTGAAGCCGTCAGAGCTGGCCCGTAAGATCGGTGTACTGGCCCAGAAGAACAATGTGGGCTATGCCTATACCGTGGAGGAAGTCGTGGGGCTGGGCCGTTATGCCTATAAATCCGGCCTGTTCTCCGGCCGGGATGATGACGGAAAAGCGGAGGTGGAAAAAGCGCTGGAAATCACCGGCCTCACAGATCTCCGGCACGCCAGCATGCTGACGCTTTCCGGCGGGGAGATGCAGCGTGTCTTCCTGGCCCAGGTTTTCGCCCAGAATCCGCAGGTTCTGATCCTGGATGAACCTGCCAATCACCTGGATCTGAAGTACCAGCAGCATATCTTTTCCCTGATCCGGGAATGGCTGAAAGAGCCCGGACGAGCTGTCCTTTCCGTTGTTCACGACCTGAGCCTGGCCCGGCGTTACGGCACCCATGCCGTCCTGCTGGATCACGGCAAAACCGTCTCACAGGGACTGATTTCCGATGTCATGACACCGGAAAACCTGGAGCAGGTATACGGCATGGACGTATATGCCTGGATGCGTGAAATGCTGTCCCAATGGCAATAAAACAATCCGGCGGAATCACCGCCGGATCTGTGTATTGGTTCCGTCCGCTTCCAGGATGAACCCGCATCCGTTCGGAACCTGGTAATCAAAGAACGGTTTGTGCGGAATGGCGTACTTTTCCATGACGGCCATCACCGTTCCGCCGTGAACAATCAGCGCGCAGTCTTCCTGCGGCGCTTTTTTTTGTATCTCTTCAAACGCTTTCAGGCAGCGCTGCGCAAATTCCGCCCGGCTTTCCCCGCCGGGGAACGGCAACTCCCCGCCGGAATCAATCCATGCCTGGTAATCTTCGCGGCCGTTCAGTTCCGCGTAGTTTTTGCCTTCAAATCCGCCGAAATCGCATTCCCGGAAATCCTCCACGACTTCGACCGGTATTCCCGGATAAAGCAGTTCAGCCGTCTCAAGGCAGCGGCGCATCGGACTGGCATAGACCCGGCTTGCCGCGGGATAAACACCCCGCTTCAGTTCCTCAATTCCTTCCGGGCACAGCTGTTCATCGCTGCGGCAGCCGATATAGCGTCCCTCCTGGTTGCCCCTGGTTTTCCCGTGCCGGATCAGGATCCATCTCATTTGATCCTCACCCCGATCCCGCAGGTACAGCGCGTAACCTGCTCCGCTTTCCCGGCAATCACGCATAAAACGCGTCCGACGGCTTCCCGGAAAGCCCGGTCTTCTGCGGCCATTGGCACAACCCCGGCCCCGACTTCATTGGCCGTGACAACAGCCTCCGGATGTTCCTCGCAGAACTGCTCCGCAAAGGTTCGGGGATCCTGCCCCTCCGCCAGGACAGCTTTCCGGATGGCTTCATGAAAGTCCGGAAAGATTTCCGCAGCGGGATTCTCCTGCCGGGCCAGTTCTTCCTGGCCCTGGTACGCTCCGCCGATATACAGTTTCACAGCAGTTTCCCTCCCATCACGATCACCGCTGTCAGCACCAGCTCCGTCACCTGCAGAAACCAGCCTGCCAGGTCGCCTGTCACGCCGCCGAACTGTTTATAGGCCATATGCCGGTAATACAGCAGGCAGAGGGCTGCGGCCATGGGGCAAAGCAGCACAAGCCATCCGCCGGTCAGTCCCCAGATGATCAGGCAGGCAGCCGCGTAAATGCCGCCGCTTACCAGGATCATCCTTTTCTGCGCGGTTCTGGAAAAATCGTCCAGCATTCCCTGCGGACGCGCGTTCCGGAATATCGTCAGTGCCAGGGCGCTCAGCACCCGGGACAGTACAAACACACAAAGCAGCTTCAGCCCGTCAGCGGTCTGTGCTTCGCTGAACAGGGCCGCGGAAAGCAGCAGGTATCCTGCGCAGCCCATCACGGCGAACGCGCCGGCATGGCTGTCCTTCAGGATCTCCAGGCGTTTTTCCTTCGGCTGCCAGGAGGCCAGCGCATCAATCACATCCATATATCCGTCCATATGGATTCCGCCCGTCACAAGCAGCGGGATAAGGGCCGCAGCCGCCCCGCGCAGGAAAGCGCCGAACCGCAGCGCGTCGCACAGTGCCAGCCATCCCCACAGAACCAGTCCCAGCACCGCTCCCACAAGCGGAAAAAAGCACATGGCATAACGCCGGTTCTCCTCTGTCCACTCCACCTGCGGCACAGGAATTCTGGAATACGTGGAAAAGGCAATCAGAAAGGAACGGATCAAACGCATGGCAGTTCTCCTTTCAGCGCAACCGGAACGGAATATACCACTTCCGCAACGCAGTCAGCCATTTCGGCCGCCTGCCGGTTGATCTCCGCCAGGCAGCGCAGGTATTCCTGAACAGACGTGGAATACTCCTCTCCGTCCGAAAAAAGGTCGTTGGTCACCATCACCAGGTGGCTGCACCGGGATGCCAGCCTGCGGAGTGCGGGAACAATCCGGGAAACTTCTCCGTTGTCAAACATCTCATTGGCTGTCAGGTTCACCAGGTCCTCCAGCAGCACGGAGCTTCCCTCCGGAATCTCCGCGCTGTCCAGATCCTTTTCGCACTCTATGGTCCGGAAGTGCTTGTCTGCCCGCTGCTCCCTGTGGCGTTTTACCCGCTGCCGGGATTCCTCATCATACACCTGCATCGTGGCAATATAAACCCGGCGGTCCTGCTGCAGAGAATCCATCAGTTTCTCCGCCCAGGTGGATTTTCCGCAGCCGCTGCCGCCCGTCACAAGCACGATCATAACGTTTCCTCCGCAGTCTTGTCCTCCTGGGGTGTATAGGCCTCCATCCCCAGCCCCTCAAACGTATGGGGACCGTGATAGACCCGCAGGGCCATGTCCAGCAGGGGCAGCAGCAGAACGCCGCCGGTTCCCTCTCCCAGCGCCATCCGCGCGTCAATCACCGGCTCCATGTGCAGTTCCTCCATGATCCGCCTGTCCACCGGTTCCTTGCTGACATGCCCGGGAAGAATGGAAGATACCGTCTCCGGGCAGATCCGTACCGCCGCAAGCGCGGCAACCGACGGAATCATGCCGTCCGTTACGGTGGGAATATGATACTTGTACCCGCCCAGAAACGCCCCGGCCATCCCGGCGATTTCATAGCCGCCCAGGGCCGCCAGCACGCCGATCGGATCCCCCCCGTCCGGATGATTGATCCGGACCGCCTTTTTGATTACTTCAATCTTTCTTTTCAGTCCGGCATCGGAAAGCCCTGCGCCCCGGCCGGTCACTTTTTCTGCAGGCAGATCCAGCAGCACGGAAGCCACAGCACTGGCAGCCGTTGTGTTGCCGATGCCCATTTCCCCGATTACCGCGATCCCGTATCCCCGGTCCCGCAGATCCCGCACCATCTCCATGCCCGCCTGCAGCGCCTGTTCCGCCTGTTCCCGCGTCATCGCCGGACCCTCCGCGATATCGGCCGTTCCCGCGCCGATCCGCCGGTTGACGGTTCCTTCCACTTCGGTGAGCATGCCCATATCAATGGCAAACACATCCGCCCGGGCTGCGTCAGCCATCAGGTTGATGTTTCCTGTTCCCTCCGCGATGCTGCGCGCCACCAGTGCCGTCACTTCACTTCCGGCCTGGCTGACCCCTTCCTTCACAACACCGTGGTCGCCGCAGAACACAAGTGCACACCGCTTGTCAATCCGCACATCCGCGGTCTGCGTAATCCCGGCGATCTGAACCACCATGTCCTCCAGCCGGCCAAGGGAATGAAGCGGCTTCGCGATGCTGTCCCAGCGTCTGCGGGCCTGTTCCTGTACGTTCATTCTTCTGCCTCATCCATCCGCCGCACCACTTCCCTGATCTCCTCAAAGCGGCCGGTCAGGCGTTCATAGTTCTCCGCGATGTGCGGAAAAACACAGTCCTTGCAGCTTTTGATTCCTTTTTCCGTATAAGTATAGTTTCCGCCGCATTTCTTTCCGAGCGTATACAGGGGGCAGTAGCAGAACAGGCAGTTGAACTCCTCTTCCGCCACACCCCGGTGGCAGGGAAAATACCGGCATTCCCGGTTCTGGAAAAACCGGCTGGCATCCTTTTTTTCTTTCATCCTGTTCACTCTCTTCCCTGCTGTTACAGGAGAATTCCCACGGCCGCGATGATCAGCATCATCAGGCCGCTTGTCACATACAGAAGCCGGTTGGCCCGGCTTATATCCTCCCGCTCCGCGGGCCGGTCCGCGTCACCGATGGTCGGTTTTTCAACCGGTTTTCCGAAATACTCGTGCGTCCCGCCCAGTTGGATATGCATAGCTCCCGCTGCCGCCGCTTCGCTCCACGCACAGTTCGGGCTTTTATGGTTCGCGTGGTCCCGGCGGACAATCCGGAACGCGTTTCTGCCGTCCATTCCCGTCAGGAACGCAGCCAGGATCATCAGAAGTGCCGTCAGCCGTGCGGGAATATAGTTCATCACGTCATCCAGTTTTGCGCTGCTCCAGCCGATATCCCGGTACTTTTCATCCATATAGCCTACCATGGAATCCAGCGTATTGGCCGCCTTGAAACCCCACAGCAGAACCGGTCCGCCCAGCAGTGCCCAGAACAGCGGGGAAATCACCCCGTCTGTTGTGTTTTCGGCCACCGTTTCCACCGTAGCCTTGATGATTTCCTCCCCGCTGAGGTTCTGGGTATCCCTGCCCACAATGCGGGCCACCTGTTTTCTTGCTTCCGGCAGGCCTTTTTCCAATGCCTTGCTGACACCCCGGGCTTCCTTTGCCATGCAGGTTACGGCAATGCCCATCCAGTCCAGCAGCGCCATTCCGATAAACAGCGGAATCCGGCCAAGCAGGTGCAGCAGGAAAAGGATTCCCGCCGTAACGGCCATGGTAACAAGCACCGTGGTCACCGTCAGGATCACCGCGCTCCTGCGCAGGTTTCCCCCCTTTGCGCGCAGATGCTTTTCCAGCCGGGAAATCAGTCCTCCGATCAGTCTCACCGGATGATAAAGCCATTCCGGATCGCCCAGCAGCAGATCCAGGATAAAACCCGCGATCAGCGCGGCAATTCCGAAGCGCATGAAACATCCTCCCCGTGTATGATCCGGTATACGGCATCCATATCCACGCTTTCACGGACAATGGCGGCAATCCGGTCAAACTCCCTTTCCCGGTATTCCTCCATGCTGACGGGCTGCTGTTCCTTTCCGGCATCGCCCCGCTGCGTGCGGATCCTGTCCGCGATGGCGGCAAACAGCCTTCCGTCATCGAACAGCCCATGCAGGTAGGTCCCCAGCACATTTCCCCGTCCGTTCATTACCCCATCGGTTTCCCCGTCAATCCGCAGCCAGGGGAATGCTTCCGGGCCATAGCTGTTCCGGCCCGTATGAATTTCGTATCCGTCCACCCGCGTCCCGTTCAGTTCCCGCGGCCAGCCTGCAACGCAGTCCACCGCTGCGGATGCCTGTACGGTGCGCTTTTCCTTTTCAAAGACAACTTCCATATCCAGCAGGCCCAGTCCTGCTGCTTCCGGCACCTGCGATTCGGAATGATCCGGATCCCGCAGCACGTTCCCGAGCATCTGGTATCCGCCGCAGATTCCCATCACCATTCCGCCGCGGCGGGCATGGCGGATAATGGCCGCGTCCATCTTCCGGCTGCGCAGGTCAATCAGGTCCTCAATGGTGTTCTTCGTCCCGGGCAGGATGATCAGGTCCGCCTTCTCCAGGTCCTCCGCCTTCTCCGCGTATCTCACCCGGGCTCCCGGCTGCATGGCCAGAGACTGGAAATCCGTAAAGTTGGAAATATGGCGAAGCCGGACCACCGTCACGTCAATATCTCCCCGGCCGCTCTGTTTCCGGAGTCTTTCCGTAACGCTGTCCTCATCCTCCAGTTCCACGTCCATCCACGGCACCACACCCAGCACGGGAATATGGATCTTCTCTTCCAGCATGCGCAGTCCCGGTTCCAGGATCTTAACGTCTCCACGGAACTTGTTGATAATCACGCCCTTCACCCGGGCCCGTTCCTCTTCCGTCAGCAGCATCACCGTGCCGTAAAGGGAAGCGAAAACACCACCCAGGTCAATATCACCCACAAGGATCACCGGCGCGTCTGCCGCCTCCGCCATGGACATATTCACAATGTCCCCTTCCCGCAGGTTGATCTCCGCGGGGCTTCCGGCGCCTTCGATCACAACGCAGTCCACTTCGTTTTCCAGTGACTCATAGATCGCTTTGATCCTTTTCCGCAGTTCCGGCTTGTACTGGTGATACTCCATGGCCGTCATGCTGGCGACAGCTTTTCCCTCTATGATCACCTGGCTGCGCCTGTCGCTGGTGGGCTTGAGCAGTACCGGATTCATCCGGACATCCGGTTCCATGCCGGCTGCCTGTGCCTGGGTCACCTGCGCGCGGCCCATCTCCAGGCCGTCTTTGGTGGCAAAGGAATTGAGGGACATGTTCTGTGCCTTGAAGGGTGCTGCCCGCAGGCCATCCTGCCGCAGGATGCGCAGGAAAGCGGCACACAGCACGCTCTTGCCGACAGATGACGCTGTTCCCTGTATCATCAGGCATTTACCGCGCATCCAGTATCTCCTCCAGTGCGGCAGTCAGCCGCCCGTTTTCCGCTTCTGTTCTCACTGCCAGCCGCAGGAAGCTGCTTTTCAGTCCGAATGATCCGCAGGTGCGCACCAGGATTCCCCGCCCCTTCAGTTTCTCCGCGGTTTCTGTCATATCCCGGCGGAAATCAGCCAGCAGGAAATTACTCCGGGATGGCATCACTTCTGCCCCAAGCCGCTCCAGCTGTGCGGCAAACTGTTCCCTGCGTCTGCGGTTTGTATCCGCGTCCCTGCGGATCAACTCCGCGTGTTCCGGCAGTCTTGCCGCGATCTCCGCCGCCTGGGCCCCCAGCGACCAGGGTACTGTCTTTTCCTGCAGGAAGCGGATCGTTTCCGGTTCCGCGCACAGATAGCCCAGCCGCACCCCGGGTATGCCCAGGATTTTTGTCATCGATCCCGCAATCACCAGTCCCGGCGATACGGCATCCCGCAGGCTGTATTCCGGACAGTAATCGATAAACGCCTCATCCACGATCAGTTCTGCCCCGGCGCTGTGCAGTTCCCGGTGAAGGGAAAGCAGTGTTTCCTTTTCCTGAATGCTTCCGGTGGGATTGTCCGGATTGGAAAGAATCAGGGTATCCCCGCTGCCGCAGGTTCCGCTCCATGCCGCGCATTCCCGGCCGTGCGCCTTCGCCCGGCGGGCGTATTCCCCGAAAGCCGGTTCCTGGATATACACGCGGCCGGTCAGGCGGGTCAGCGCCAGGTCGATGGCCGCCGTCCCTCCGGCTGTGGGAAGAACGCATTCCTCCGGCAGGCCGAGATAGCCTGCCAGGCCTTTGCGGGCCCTTTTCATCTCCGGGTCCGGATAGAACCGGACAGTATCCAGGGTGGACCGAAGGGTTTCCAGCACCCAGTCCGGCGGTCCTTCCGGACGGAGATTCGCCGAAAAATCAAGCCAGTCAGACGGGTTCCCCGTGTTCCATACATTTCCCCCGTGGATCACAGTTCCCCCTCCTCCCGGCTTTCATTGGTTATTGTCTTCCCTGTACCATCGTCAGGGCTATCCGCTTTTTCTGCTCGTCCACGCCGACTACCCAGACCTTGACGATATCGCCCACCTTCACAACCTCAGAAGGATGCCGGATGAATTTCTCCGCCATGCGGCTGATATGGACCAGGCCGTCCTGGTGGACACCGATATCCACAAAGGCGCCGAAGTCAATGACGTTGCGCACAGTTCCGGTCAGTTCCATACCCGGCTTCAGGTCCTTCATTTCCAGCACATCCGTGCGGAGCACCGGCTTGGGCAGTTCGTCACGGGGATCCCGTCCGGGTTTGGCAAGCTCACTGAGCATGTCGTTCAGCGTCGGCAGGCCGACCCCGATCTCCGCTGCCAGTTTTTCATGCCCGTAGCGGCTGGCCCGCTGGACCACGTCTGCCGCGCCGCCGCGGATTTCCTTCAGGTCATAGCCCAGTTTCTCCAGCAGTTGCTTCGCTGCGTCATAGCTTTCCGGGTGTACGGCAGTGGCATCCAGCGGATTTTTGCTGTCCATCACCCGCAGGAAGCCGGCGCATTGCTCATAGGCTTTCGGTCCCAGCTTCGGTACCTTCTTGAGTGCCGTGCGGCTGGCAATGCCGTTTTCCTCCCGATAGGCAACGATGTTCTTTGCCAGGGCCGGGCCGATGCCCGCCACATGGCTCAGCAGCTCCGCTGAAGCCGTGCTGACTTCCACGCCCACCTGGTTCACGCACTGCTCCACAACGCCGTCCAGCGCCGCCGTCAGTTCATTCTGCTTCAGATCATGCTGATACTGGCCTACGCCGATGGCTTTCGGATCAATCTTCACCAGTTCCGCCAGCGGATCCTGCATCCGGCGTGCAATGGATACCGCGCTGCGCTGGGTGACGTCAAAGTCTGGAAATTCCTCTGCTGCCAGCTTGCTGGCACTGTAAACGGAGGCTCCCGCCTCACTGACGATCATATAAGCCACGCCGGGCAGCTCCGGCAGCAGGGAAACAATGAACTGCTCGCTTTCCCGGCTGGCTGTGCCGTTGCCGATGGCAACAGCCGTGATGCCGTACTTCCGTACAAAGCCCTTGATCAGCTTTGCCGCGGCAGCCTTGCCTCCTTCATTTCCCGGCAGCGTGAAGTAACCCACGCCGGTATCCAGCACCTTGCCGTTCTCATCCACCACAGCCAGTTTGCAGCCGGTCCGGAAACCCGGGTCCACACCCAGGGTCACCTTTCCCTTGATCGGCGGCTGCATCAGCAGCTGGTGCAGGTTATCACTGAATACCTTGATGGCGCTGACATTAGCCCGGTCAGTCAGTTCATTCCGGACTTCCCGCTCCAGGGAAGGGTACACCAGCCGTTCCCAGGCATCCGCGCAGGCTTCTGCCACCTGCTGAGCCGCGGGCGTGCTGTTCCGCACAAATGCCTTGCGGATGACCTCCTGCGCTTTTTCTTCAGGTGCTTCCAGCGTCACCTTCAGGAACTCTTCCCGCTCACCACGGTTCACAGCCAGGATCCGGTGAGGTGCAATTGTCCGGACCGGCTCCCGGAAGTCATAATACATGCTGTATACGCTGTCTTCTTCCTTCGCGGCTTTGCTGCGGATCACGCCCTCCCGGTTCAGCAGCGCCCGGAGTTCCTTCCGGATCTCCGCGCTGTCGCTCACTGTTTCCGCCAGGATATCCCGTGCGCCGGCCAGGGCGGTTTCCGCGTCCGGTACTTCCTTGTCCGGATTAATGTATTTTCCCGCTTCCGCCGCGGGATCGCCCGCCTGCTGAAGCATCAGCCACAACGCCAGCGGCTCCAGTCCCCGTTCCTTCGCCACCGTGGCCCGGGTACGGCGCTTCGGCCGGAAGGGACGGTAGATATCCTCCAGTTCGCTGAGGGTAACGGCTTTTGCCAGCTGCGCTTTCAGTTCATCGGTCAGTACGCCCTGTTCCTCCAGGGAGGAGGCGATTTCTTCCCTGCGCTTTTCCAGGTTCCGGAGGTATTCCAGCCGTTCCGCCAGCTCCCGCAGCACCTGGTCATCCAGGGAGCCGGTCGCTTCCTTCCGGTAACGCGCGATAAAAGGAATCGTATTTCCCGCATCCAGCAGTTCCACCGCCGCCTGCACCTGCTGCGGCCGCAGCTTGAATTCCCCTGCCAGTCTGTTCACAAAATCCATACTTAATAATCTCCTTGCCCAAAATAAACCATATTGTTACAATTCAACCATTCTGTCTAAATATCATTCCTGCCAGGGCAGCAGCGACATTCCTCATTCTGCATTCTGCATTCTTCATTCTGCATTGTATTCAATGCTTTTGCATTGAATACCCGCATCCGCAGTAATCCTGCCTGTACAGCCCGTATTTCTTTGACAGTTCCAGCGAGCGCAGATATCCGTTTTTCTTTTTGAAATCCGCAAAAAGATACTTCACCCCAAACCGTTTCCCGGCCTCCTCGCCGATCCGGTTCACGTTGTCCGCGTTTTTGTGGGGGCTGACAGAAAGCGTGGTGGTGAAATACTCAAAGCCATGTTTCTTCGCCTGCTCCGCGGTATAGTTCAGGCGCAGCGCAAAGCAGGCAAGACACCGTTCCCCGCCTTCCGGCGCGTCCGCCAGGGCCGGGGCAAAGGCTTCAAACGCTTCATTGTCATATCCGCATTCCAGCATCCGGATTTCTCCCGGCAGCAGGGTCAGCAGCCGCCGCTGCTCCGCCAGCCGGTGACTGTACTCCTCTTCCGGTTCAATATTGGGATTATAATACAGAAGGGTCACGGAAAAATGCTCCGTCAGCCGTTCCAGTACCGCGCTGGAGCAGGGGCCGCAGCAACTGTGCAGGAGCAGGGTGGGGCGCCGGCCTTCCAGCCGTGCGATTTCCGCTTCCATTTCCCGCTGATAGTTTCTTTTCTCCATGAGCTCCACTCCTCTTTCTACTGCATGGCCAACTTTACACTTCTCTCCTTATAAAGTCAACCAACGGCCCCGTATCCGCCGGTCTTTCCGTTTAATAGCAGTTCACCTTTTCATTCTGCATTCTTCATTCTGCATTGATAGTGGTTATAGGTCTTGTTTATAAAGACCTATAACCACTATCAATCTTTTGCCTATTGACTTAGTAGGTTTAATGTGCTATCCTTACCGCAACACATTGAGGAGGGAAAGGAAATGTCTAAGATTTATAAGGGATCACTGGAACTGATCGGCAACACCCCACTGGTCGAAGTCGTAAATATTGAAAAGGAACTGGGGCTGGAAGCCACCGTCCTGGTGAAACTGGAATACTTTAATCCCGCCGGCAGCGTGAAAGACCGTATCGCCAAGGCCATGATCGAAGATGCCGAGAAGAAAGGCCTGCTGAAGGAAGGCTCCGTGATTATTGAGCCCACCAGCGGCAACACCGGTATCGGCCTGGCCTCCATCGCCGCCGCAAAGGGATACCGCATTATCCTGACCATGCCCGAAACCATGAGCGTGGAACGCCGCAACATCCTGAAGGCCTACGGTGCGGAACTGGTCCTGACCGAAGGCGCCAAGGGCATGAAGGGCGCCATCGCAAAAGCGGAAGAATTGGCCAAGGAAACCCCCAACAGCTTCATTCCCGGGCAGTTTGTAAATCCCGCGAACCCCGCCATTCATAAGGCTACCACTGGCCCCGAAATCTGGAACGACACAGACGGCAAGGTGGACCTGTTCATCGCAGGCGTCGGCACCGGCGGTACCCTGACGGGCGTCGGTGAATACCTGAAATCCCAGAACCCCAACGTAAAGATTGTGGCTCTGGAGCCGGAAGACTCCCCTGTCCTGTCCGAAGGCCATGCAGGTGCCCATAAGATCCAGGGCATCGGTGCCGGTTTCGTACCGGATGTGCTGAACACCAAAATCTATGATGAAGTTTTCAAGGCCGCTAACGCCGATGCCTTTGCCACAGCTAAACTGCTGGCAAAGAAGGAAGGTATCTCCGTAGGTATCTCCTCCGGTGCCGCCCTGTTTGGCGCCATCCAGCTGGCAAAGCGTCCCGAAAACAAGGGCAAGACCATCGTAGCCCTGCTGCCCGACAGCGGCGACCGCTACTACTCCACCGCCCTGTTCACTGATTGATTACAATGCATTCTGCATCGTAAGCATACAAACCACCTCCTAAAAGCAACTCCCGCGGAAGGCTTCCCGCGGGAGTTTGCATATCATCAAAGCAAAACGCACCCGCCTGGTGCGTTTTGCTCCGCTTAATTCATTATTAATTGTTAATTATTTATTGTTAATTGTTGATTTGATAATCTGAAATTCAGATTTTCAAATCAACCCACTTTCCCTGTTTAAACCGGATGGAAACCATGATAAACCGGGACAACTGGTCCGCCAGGATTCCCAGCCACACGCCGTGCAGTCCCCAGCCAAGCACATTCACCATCAGCAGGGTGGACAGTGTACGGATGCCGGCAATCGAGATCATCGCGGCGAAAAGCACATAGCGTACATCCCCGGCCGCCCGCAGGCAGCCGGTAAAAATGATCTGGCTGATCTGCAGCAGCACAATCAGGATCAGGTACCGGCAGATGATTTCTCCCATTTCCAGGATGTGCGGTTCCTTGAAATACAGGCCGTAGAACCATCTTCCGCCGAAGAACAGCAGCAGCGCCAGGATAAAGGAAATCAGCAGGCCGATCCGCTGGCAGATGCTGCCGTAGCGTTTGGCCGTCTCCTTTTGCCCCGCACCCAGGGATTCCCCGGCCAGTGCCACCGCCGCCACCTGCATGCCGTCGGCAAAGGAGAATCCAAGGCCGAGAATGCTCATGCCGATGTTGTGTGCCGCGAATTCATCCGTTCCGAGCCGGGCGGCGATCATCGCCGTTGCCAGGAAGCCGACCCGGGCAGCAATATTCTCCAGGGATGTATTCATGGCCAGATGCCAGATGGATTTGGCACAGCTCCGGGAAAACCGCAGCCTCAGTTCCCTCATCAGGGGAACGCGCACATAACTGCTTCTGCGGAACAGGGAGAATACCGCCATTCCGGCAGCCACCACCGTGCCCAGCACCGTCGCGATTGCCGCGCCGCGGATTCCCCACCGGGGAAAACCGAAGTGTCCTTCAATCAGCAGGTAGTTAAAGATGATGTTAACCACACTGCTGGTCAGGTTGGTGGTCATGGAAAGCTTGGTGTTGCCGCTGCCGCGCTGGGCGGAATTGATCACCATGGTGATCACGTTGAAAAACATACCGCCCATGATGATCCGGAAATAGATCACCGATGCTTCATGGGTATCCGCGTTGCTGCCGGCCAGTTCCATCATCCACGGGGCAAAAACCACAAACAGCACAGATACCGCCACGCAGGCAATACACGCCAGGATAATCGCCGTCAGCAGGATCTCGTTGGCTGTGTCCTGCCGCTTTTCACCCTTGCGTCGGGCCACCAGGGCCGAAACCGCCACATTGATGCCGAAGAAGATCGTCAGTCCGATAAACTTGGGCTGGTTGGTCAGTCCGACTGCCGCCACAGCATAGCTGCCCAGGGCGGAAACCATCATGGTATCGATCATACCAGCCAGGGCTACGAAAAAGCTCTCCGTCATTGCCGGCCAGGCGACAGACAGTGCCTTCCGTGTCATGGTTCCGGTACTGTTTAATTCACAATTCATAATTCATATTTTCTTTTCGAATAAACCAACCGTAACCCGTATAAACAGGTTACGGTCAGAAAGTAATCATCCGTCAGGAGAAGAATGCCGATTCAATTCTTCATTCTTCATTCTTCATTCATCAGAACCCGTGGCCGCCTCCGCCGCCATGGAAGCCGCCGCCTCCGCCGCCGTGGAAACCGCCTCCGCCGAATCCGCCGCCGCCATGGAAGCCGCCGCCTCCGCTCCGGAAACCG
>JAGAAC010000040.1 GCA_017615475.1 Clostridia bacterium | reverse complement strand
GTTCCGCCCAGGGTATCCACGGTATCACCGCGGTCAATCCATACGCTGCCGCCGATGGCAGTATAACGCACGATTCCCAGGAGCAGTCCGTTTTTCTCCTCATCCTCGCCCAGTTCAATGCCGGAGAGGACCAGCTTGCCGTTAGATTCAGTGAAGTCACTGCTTCCCGCCTTCGGCGCGATGGTATTCTCATCCATGGCGAAGGAAAGGGTGAATTTGCCGGGAATCATACCGGCCGTGGCAAAGCGGCCGCTTTCGTCCGTAATAAGCGTATCAAACACGCGTCCGGTCCGGTCATCGGTCACAACCACTTCATATCCGGCCGGCGTCTGCTCGCCGGTATCAAACAGGCCGTTGTTGTTTTCGTCCAGCCAGAGCTGTCCGCTTACACCGGCGGGAATCACCGCACCGAGCTCCTGGCCGGTCCATTCGCTGCCCATGGCTACAGGCAGCTGCACGGACTGTTCTGCTTTACCCGCCGTCAGCGGGAGCTTCAGGTTGTCCGTGCGGCTCACCACGTAATTGGTGGGGCAGGAAACTGTCAGGGTGTATTCATCCGGTCGCAGCGCTTCCAGGGCAAATGTGCCGTCCGCGCCGGTCGTAACGGTGATCTCATCCAGTACGTCACGGGAAGGAGTCAGTGTCACGGTCATGCCTTCCGCTTCTTCCTCGTCTTCCGTACGGATGCCGTCACCGTTATGGTCCATCCAGGCAACACCCTCAATCCGTCCGAGGGTCAGCGCGCCGCAGACGGGGCCTTCCGCTTCAATGCCGGATTTCATTTCAAAGGGAGCGCTGCTGCCGGTTCTTTCACCGCTGATGGTGTTTCCGCCGCTTGTATTCCGGGCAAACACCGCGTTCTCCGGCAGGGTGTATTCCAGCGTATAGGTGCCGGGCATCACCGCGTCAAACAGGTAATTGCCGTCCTCCCCGATCTCGGCGCTGAAGGCTTCGCCTTCCTCGCCCATCAGGCGGACAATCACACCGGTGAGGCCGTTTTCCCCGTCATCCCGGATGCCGTTGTCGTTCCGGTCCGCAAAGACGGAACCCCTGACGGTACCGGGCCGGATCATACCGATATCCATACCGGTTTTGTTCTCGCCCAGTCCCAGAGAGAACACTTCGGAATACCCCTCTCCCAGGGTCCTGTTCAGGATGACGTTTCCTTCGCTCAGGCGGGTAAAGGCATAATCCTTCAGGGCTGTCACACTCAGGGAGTATTTTCCCGGCGGGACATTGGTCAGTTCATATTTGCCCTTCACGCTGGTCTTATCTGTAGCCACCGTGTTGCCGGCTTCGTCCAGCAGCTTCACCAGGTAACCGGAAACAATCTTTTCCTTCTTCTCCCGGGTACCGGAGAAGTCATTGTCCAGATATACATAACCCACCACGCTGGCAGGATAGATCGCGCCGACGTTCACCACGCGGGTTTCGGAATTGGCCAGTACAAAGTCGTTCCAGAAGTTTTCCCGCCGTCCGGGCCTAGCCTTGAAGTGGTTCCCCAGCGGATCGCTGACGGTGCAGGTAAAGTCGCTGCCGTCATCCGGCAGGACCGCGCGTATCTTATAGGTATTTCCGCGCAGGCAGGGCAGCGTGTAGGTGCCGTCGTCGGCAGAATACGTCACCGCGCATTCCTCGTCCTTAGCCTGCTTGATGGCGGTGATTTTGACTTTGGGCATCGGCAGGTCGCCCTCGTCATAGATACCGTTATAGTTGGCGTCCTGGAAACAGATACCGGTCACCTGGCCTGCCCAGGTAAAGCCCACATACTGTTTCTCTTTGCTCTCGTTGTCATTCAGGTCCAGGCGGCGGGCGCCGGTCACGTCCCCGTCCTTGGAAATGACAGTCTTCCGGCCGTTCTTGCTGGGAGCACGGGTGAACATCATGCCGTCAGGGGCATGCACCACCAGCTTATAGGCCGCAGGCTGCACCCGGTCAATATAGAAGCTGCCGTCCTCTGCGGACATCGTTTCATATACCAGGCCGTTCTTTTCGCCCTTCAGTTCAATGCGGACACCGCCCAGGCCGGGCTCGTCCTTGTCAAACAGGCCGTCCACCTTGGCGGATTCAAACCAGCAGGTACCGCTGACGTGCAGCAGCTTGTTCAGGCCGATTCCGGGAGTGGCAATTTCACCGTCGCTGACCGTAAAGGCATCGCTGACGGCTTCACCGTCCACCGTGAAAGCATACAGGCTGGCATAGGGTTCACCGGAGCCCTTCTTCGTGAAGGACCAGCCGGTCGGCAGGATCGCCTTGATCCGGTAGGCGCCGGCGGGAAGGCCGGCAAACTGTGCGATACCGTTTGTATCTGTGGTAACGGCTGTTACGGCGTCCCCGCTTTCTGTCAGCAGGCAGACGGTCACGCCGGATACCGGCTTCTCTTTATCGCCCGCAAGGCCGTTGCTGTTCTGGTCATGATAGGCGTATACACTGATGCTTCCGTTTCCGGCGGAAAGCGCGTGCCATTCAGGTTCCGGTGTCGGTGCCAGCACAGACGCGTCAAAAGGCGGCAGGGTCGGTGTCATCACAGGGCCGGAGGGAACAACCGCGTAGGCCTCCTCTTCCTCATCCCCGGTCTCCTCACCGGCATCTTCCGCTTCCCCGGAATCCGTTTCATCGGTATCCTCCGGTTCCCCGGCGGGTTCCGCAACCGGAACGGGAGCAGCAACAGCAGCGGCGGTTCCGCCTTCCGGCATCAGGTCCACCACCACCGAAACAGTGGTGGTTCCGCCTGCTTCAGGATAAACCTCGCAGTATGCTTTGCTCAGGTCCCATTCCGGCGAAACGGTTTCCGGCACCGGGGCAATCCGGACGCGTTCAGTCCCGTTCAGGGTGATCGTGTCCTTCCCTGCCCGGATCGTGCCGATTTCTTCTCCGTTCTGCATCACGCTGAACGTACCGTCCAGCCGGACAATCGTTTCAGTTCCGTCCTCAGCGGTTCTCCTGCCGCAGAAATAAATACCCAGCGTGGCAACATCCGCGCGGGCAGCGGCCATGAGTCCGCACAGCAGAACCAGTATAAGCATCAGAGCAGCCAGACGGCTTGCCTTCATTTTCTTCAAAACAGCCTCCCGAAAGTATGCCGCAGCGCGCTCTCCGCGTGGCGGAAGCGCGCTGCGGCCATAAATGTTAATCAATCAGTTGATGGATTCCCGTGACAATCAGTTGCTGATCGTCTTCACCGAATGGCGGAACATGTTGTAAACGCTCTGGTCATTCTCAATATACTCCTTGGCATATCCGCGGGGATAGCTCACGTGGAGAATATAGAGCGTCTTGTTCACGCAGGCGATGATCATCCGTCCCGCGACCTTGATAGTCTGTCTGCCTTCCACAATGGATGCGGTGTAATTGGCATAGACACCATCGGTGTTCATGAACTTCCGGCCTGCGGTGTTGGAACGCTCAAACTTGGAGAAACCGTCACTTGCCAGCTTGTTCAGCCGGTTGATGACTTCTTTTTTCAGTTCATCCTTGCTCAGGTTCTTATCCACAGGCTCCAGGTGGATGGACAGCACAGCCGCGTAGTCCATACCGGCATCCGGGTTGGTCAGCGTGAAGGTATCCGCCGAGGAATCATCCGCGATCCAGTTGGCCGGTCCCTTGAAAGACAGGCGGAGCTTTTCCGCGGTGTACGTATCAAACGTAAAACTCAGCGGCGGCAGCGGCGTGGCTGTAGGCGCGTCGATCGGATCGATCAGCACGGGTGTCGCGCCGGCATACTCACCCTTCATGGCAGGAAGAGCCGTGGCGGCATCCCCGGCAGAAGCGGCAGCTGTGTCATCGTACAGGTCTTCATAATCTTCGCTGTTCTCTTCCTGGGCCGGGTTATAGGATCCGTTATCCCAGTCAATCTCTTCTGATTTTTCAGGCTCAGAGAAGATCTGCTGCGGGTCCTGCTGTTCAGCAGGTTGCTGTTGCTGGGGCGCGGCGGCCGGTTCCGTCGGATAAACTTCCTTCTGCTTGCAGGCCGTCATGACCATCGCTGCGCACAGGACCAGTACCAGACAGAGAATCCGTTTCTTCCACATGGCTTTGTTTCCTCCTTTTGTGAAGCAAAACTTTTCCCTTCGTTTCCCGGTACAAACATACTAACGTTTGTCTTCCTGCTT
>JAGAAC010000039.1 GCA_017615475.1 Clostridia bacterium | reverse complement strand
CCTCCGCAACCTCAATCGTCGCACTGCTCCCTTGGAGCGGTCGCATTGCTCGTTTCGGTTGACTCGTTCGGCTCGCTTCCGCTTTCAGCGGACAGCCCACTGGGCTGACGCTCACCTCGCTCCCCTGTTCCATACCGAACACAGACGCTGTTGCAAAGCAACAGAACATGGATGATAAGATATCGGTCTTGTTGACAGGGGATGCTTTGCAACCCCTTGATTGATAAGGTGCACAGGAAGAACGATGTGTCAAGGATGCCGGAGGCACGGCGAAGCCGCTGCGTCCTTGATACGGAGAGATGACTGTGCTGATTTTACTGACTGATCTTTTGAATTTTGCAGAACAGGTCATTTACAGCAACTTAAACCTTCGTAGAGGGCATCTCGGGGACGCTTCAGCCCTCTGCTCGTTTCGGTTGACTCGCTCAGGGCGCTTTTGCCTTCGGCAAATGACCCACTGGGTCACCGCTTCCTTCGCTCCCCTGTTCCATACCGAACACAGACGCTGTTGCAAAGCAACAGCTCTTATATACTGAGTTTTCTGTCATATTGACAAGGGATGCTTTGCATCCCCTTGATTGATAGGGTGCACAGGAAGAACGAAGTGTCAAGGATGCCGAAGGCACGGCGAAGCCGCTGTGTCCTTGATACGGAGAGATGACTGTGCTTGAAAAAAGATCGAATTCTGTTATGAAACAATTAAGAAAAAATATCCGTCGAAGACGGATATTTCACGTGCCCGAAGGGCACATTTCACTGATCGGATACCTGGTAGAATACTTGCTTCTTGCCACCCTTACACAAGACACGATGCGCCGATGAGGAGCTGGGCGGTGTAGTAGGTGATCATGATGACCCAGTCAACGGCGTGGGTGGCGGTGAAGAGGGTGCGGCCGAGGATCATGGCATCGCTCAGAAAGAAGAGGGCGCCGCCCAGGGCGATCATCTGGCCCTGCAGGGTATGGGCGGAGAGTCCGGCGATGGCACAGGCGGCCGTGACGGACAGGACAACGCCGTAGATGGCAAAGAGGGGAAGCTGTTTACCGACATGCCTGCGCCAACGCCAGAGCAGGAAGACCAGGATTCCCAGCAGGCAGAGCAGAACGATCAGATGCAGGCCGGAGACAGGGAACAGGTGGGTAAAGAAACAGATGTAGCAGAGGTGGCCGGCCAGAAAGAAGCCGGCACCCAGGTACATATTGAATTCCATAAGGTAATCCGCGGCGGAATGCAGCAACAGGGCCGCAAAACAGATCCAGCAGTACTGGTCCAGGCGCAGGGCGGCTGTGAGGGCCATGGAGGCAGCGCACAGCGTCCCAAGGGCCTTATAGGAGGCCGCCAGATGATAGCGGAGCAATCGCTTGTAATGCATGAAGAAGGGAAGGCATACCAAAAGGCAGAGAGCGGAGACCGCGTACATCCAGGGCATGTATGAATCCTCCGTTTCGGATATATCAGCTGGTTATTCCGATGCGCCGTCCTCCGGGAGCCAGGTCATGAGGAAGCAGGTGATATACCAGGGCTTTTTCTTGTTCTTGCCCTTATAGCGCAGGTCATAGGTACGGGCTTTGCCGGTTTCACCTTCCTGTTCGGTTTCCGGAACGGCGGACAGGTTGCTGGTCTTCGGGGAGCGCTTCTGCTCATGGAAGACATCCACAGGCTCGTAGTCCGCGACATACATGCGTACGGTGTTGGACATGTTGCCTTCAATGGTGGTCAGGCGGTATTTGCCGTTATCCAGTTTCTGCACATCATAGACGATGCCCACATGGATTTTATAGTTGCTTTCTTCCCCATAGAGAACGATAAAGCCCTTCTGGGGAATCATGGTGGTGCGGTGCATGTGGAGGAAGGAATGAATCAGCTTGGTGGGGCTGGAAGCCTTGCAGGAATAGATGCCGTTCAGGTCGCCCTCAATGGTGCCTTCCTCCCGCTTGAGGATGGTTTTCTCGTCATCCTGGGGAATGCCGGCTTCCAGGGTGCACCAGGTGGTAAAGCCTGCGCACCATTCCCATTCGTAGTTATTCCACCACTTGGTATACTTGTTGCTCTTCTTCAGCTTTTTGCCTTCGGTGGAGACCCACTCCTGGTACGCGATATCCAGCATATTCCGGATGGTTTCCGGCGGCTCGGCGATGATATCCGCCGTAATTTCAATGGGAGCGGGAGTAGCCGTGGCTTTCGGCTTGGAGGCTGCCAGGGCAGAGCCGGACAGCAGAACAAGAGCACAGAGCAAAACAAAAAAACGTTTAAAGACTTTCATCAAATCATTACTTCCTTCCAGGAAAAGTGATCAGAGACCATAGAGATTATACTCCGGATTCGGCGAATTGTCAGTGCCCGGGGCGGGAACTGACTCAGACGGGGCGGGAGTATTAAACCAGTCGAAAAGGGAAGACGGTGAAACAGTGGTGCCCGGGGAAACCGAAGCATCCGGGGAAACAGAAGGGGAAACGGAGACGCCCGGCTGGGGAAGCAGGGAAGACAGGGAACTGAGGTCAATATCAGCCGTCTTCAGCACATTTCCCGTGCAGAGGACCAGCACAAGCAAAAAAGCGCAGGCCATCAGCAGGGAGAGCAGCCGGAACCGGGAACGCATCTGTTTCATGAGGGCATCCTTTCGACAGTTGACGGGGAGAAAAAACGTCCGCAACTATATAACGAAAATCACCTGGCTAACATTGCAAGATGTGCATCATCCGCCAGGTCGGCGTCATTCCGGCCGGAGATTCCGCACAGCATGCCGATGAGGAAAAGCTGGGACCAGAGATCCGGCAGGGAGGAAGTAAGCAGAGGAAGATCGGGCCCGGAGAAAGGAATCACTTCAAAGGCACAGAGCAGCCCGAAAAAGGTACGCAGGGCCAGCAGCAAGCAGATTCCCATGGCCAGGGAAGAATGAAAACGGGTCCGGGCTGTGACGGCAACAGAGGTGCCGCGCAGGGTGAGGGGCAGGAACAGCAGGGCAGTCAGCCCGGCAAAAAGCAGACCGAAATGGCCTGTGAGACGGTGGAAAAGCGGAATGTTTTCCGCAGCCGCGATTCCTTCGGGCAAAGTATCCGCACCGATTGCCCCGGCGGAAACAAGGGTATTCAGCGAGGAGGCGGACGGAGCAACGGACATTCCGGGGAAAAGCCGGTAGGCCCCGAAGAAGACCAGCAGGACCGCTGCCAGGGAGGGAAGCACAATGATGAGACGCCCGTCCGCAGCAAAAAGCAGCAGGGTCAGGGTTATTCCCCAGAGCAGGGCTTCCTGTGTTTCACCGATGAAAAGCAGCAGTGCCAGCGCCGCGAGACCTGTGAAGGCGGCAGAAATCGGTCCCTGACGGGAAAGCAGGGAGGTAAAAGCGATCAGCAGAAGGGCAAGTGCGGCTCCCGTGACCGGAATGGACAGTGCGGGTGAAAGGGCTTTACCAGCGAGAAGCAGGATTCCCAGGAACGCGGTGCAGACTGAAGTCAGCAGGGAATCCGTC
Organism: Clostridia bacterium; assembly: GCA_017615475.1. Classification (GTDB taxonomy): domain Bacteria; phylum Bacillota; class Clostridia; order Christensenellales; family Aristaeellaceae; genus Aristaeella. Next base: position 53,185 of record JAGAAC010000039.1, on the reverse strand, counting down.
ATGGAACGGATCAGGATACCGCCGACCAGGAGGACAACCATTCCCGCACCGCAGTTCAGGGCGTGGGCCAGGGCTGCCTGCGGATCCGTAAAAGCAAAGGCCGCGATTCCGACGGCGCAGATCCAGAGGGAAACATTGAGAATCAGCCGGTCCAGGGAAAACACGCGGGCCAGCACGGTGCCGGCCAGCAGCATTCCGCAGGGGACCAGCAGGGCCAGCAGATAAAGGGTGTCATTACCGTCCTTCAGCGCAGGCACGAGGAACAGCAGCGCGGAAAGTAGGATTGCGGCGCCGGTGAAGCGCAGGCGCGGGGAGGATTTGGTTTTGCTCATTCGCTCCAGTCCTCCTTCCAGCGGTCAGTACGGCTCCGGCGGGGACGCGCGGGGGCCGGCTGCTGCGGCGCGGGCTGCATGGATTCCGGCTCTGCCTGCACAGGTTCCGGCGTGTACTGAATGGTTTCAACATACTGCAGGGGTTCCTGGGGCATCGGAGGCATCGGAGGCTGAACCGGCCAGGGCTGCACAGCGGCAGCGGGAACCTGCACCGGGGGCTGGGCCTGCGGCGCACCAAAGCCGGCCTCCGGTCCCTGGAAGGGAACCGGCGGGGTGAAAGTACGGTTTGTATGAGAAAGGGCAGCGTACAGCTGGAGGCGGAGAGCGGCGGTGCCTACCTGCAGTACGGAGCCGTGAAGCAGCGGCTTATCCTGCATACCGATACGGCGTGTGACAGGAACACCGTCGATCAGGGCTTCGCAGCCGACACGGGGACGGATCATCAGGCCGGAACCGTCCTGCCAGGAAAAATCAAGATGCTGGGAACTGACACCCGGGCAGGGAATCACCAGGTCGCAGGAACGAAGGGAGCCGAGAACCCCTTCCCGCGGAACCGGGAACCAGGTTCCCTCAGCGAGCTGGTCGCTGCCGGAGAGGACGATAAGTTCTCCGACTGTACCGGCACCGGGCAGGTTTTTAAAACGCTCTTTGCGCTCTTTCCGCTCCGCGTGATGCCAGATGAGGGCAAAGGCAAGCAGCATGAGGGCAAAAAAGGCAAAAATCCAGCGTGACGCGACGGAAAGAACAGAATAAACTTCCGGGCTCACGCTGAACATGGGCAGGATCCTTTCTAAAGAGAATTCAGAATTTATAATTCATAATTTGGAATTATATGAGTGTAAACACAGACTTTGCGCGGGAAATAACTGCTGCGAACGTTACCGGGCAGAAGCATTCAGCAGCGCTGCGACATTCTGAAGCATTACCGCTTCATAATAATCCAGCGGCGGGTTTTCCGGACCGGAGGTCATGGGATCCAGTTCGCAGACAGGAATGCCGGTTTCGTTCACCAGGGTGTTTACGGCGGGATCCTCCTCGGCGGATTTCAGGATCAGGGGCATCCGCTCTTCGGAACCGATCAGCTTTGACACGGCGGCAAGCTGGGCGGTGGGCAGGCTGTCTTCCGGCTCCTTGTTGACGATGGCCGCAGGGGTCAGACCGCAGGCCTCCGCAAAATAGGGAAGCGCTTCATGGAAGATGATCACCTTACGGTCAATGGCGGCGGTTTCCTCCCGAATGGTCTCATCAAGGGCCTGGAGGCGTTCCCGGAAAGATTCCAGGTTATTCATGATCTGCTGCTCGTGGTCCGGCAGGATTTTTACCAGCCCGTCGGCCAGGTTGGCGGCCATACCGGCGGCACGCTGCGGATCCAGCCAGAGATGGGAGTTGACGGTTTCTCCCTCTTCCGCTTCGCCGATTTCCACCACATCCGATTCACTGATGAAAGGCAGTCCGTCGGTGGCATCAATCACAGGCAGATCCGGATAGGCGCCGGTGACGACAGGGAGGAAGGATTCCATTCCCGCGCCGTTGACCAGCAGGGCGTCCGCACCGGACAGGGTGACCATGTCAGAATTCCGGAGGGAATAATCATGAAGGCAGCCGGTGGTAGGTTCCGCCATATTGACGACCTCAACACCCTCTATTCCGTCTGTCAGGTTCAGGGTCAGGATCCAGACAGGATAAAAGCTTGTGACGACGGTTTCCGCTCCTGCAAGAACAGGGAGGAAGAGGGAGAGGATCAAAAGAGCGATAAGGGATTTCTTCACAGTAAGGAACCTCATTTCAATTCAGAATTCATAATTCAGAATTCATAATTATATAGGGCTGTGCTTTAGTCAGCGGCGAAAGGGCTCACAATTCATCATTATGAATTATGAATTCTATCTGATCTTTGGCGGGAGCGGAGGAATATCCTCTGGATCAAGCCAGTTCTCCCAGACGGAGCGGGGACGGCTGTCCCGGATAATCCTGGCGATGATCTTTCTCTCAGAAGCCGGCATGAAATCCGCGTATTTGGTGTAGAGCACGCGCATGGCGGAAAAGGAGCCGGCGGAGATACAGTATTCATGGAGGGATTCGTAGGTAACGGAGTAAACCTTTAACTGATCAAAAAGGACACCCATCACATCGTCAGCGGCGTCCTTCAGTTCAGCTGAGCGGATCCGGCGGAGGGAACCGTCATCCATTTCCACGCCCATGGAGGGTCCCAGCTGTTCATAGACGGTGTTGAAGAGAACATCCTCCAGGCGGACGGCCAGGTCGGCAAAAGTATCCTTATACGGCGCATAACCCTGTAAAACCTTGGCTGCGCGTTCCCAGATGCCCGGAATATCCACCAGAGCGGAACCGAAGCGGAAACGCAGGGCTTCTCTCACATGCCAGGCCTCGATCATGCCCATTCCTCCGTCCATGATTTCCTATATAATGTATACCGTATCATATCATAAAATGAAGAAATTGTTAACTTTTCAAGTTGAATTTATCGGGGAATACATAAAACAATAAAAAAACGACAGAAAAAAACAAAACAGACCATAAATCTTGTGGCATAAGGCCGGACGGGCACAAAACCTTGTCTGAACAAATGAAGGAATCCTTAAATTTCAATCTTTTTATCCACAGGGCAAAAACCTTGAAATTCCATAATGTTTTTGTTATGATAGTCGGGCCGGTTTGCAAAAGGCAAGTTATCCACAGCCCGGTTTTCCACAGCTCACGATCTCTCGTGCGCTTTTTTCGCCGCCTTTTGTAACAAGTGTAAAGTATATGATCGCGTTATGCGTTTTATAAACAGATGAATGGAGAATGACTGATGAATATGGAGTCGCTCTGGGAGCAGACCTGTGCCCTGCTGTCGCGGGAAATGAACTTCGTGTCTTACAACACGTGGGTCGACGGCAACATGGTTCCGGGACTGCTGGAGGATGATACCCTTTTCATCATGGTCAAAATGGAACGCATGATCTCCATGATCCAGAACAAGTATGCCGCCCTGATCGAGAAGAAGCTGACTGAAGTGGCGGGCAAACCTGTCCGGATTGTACTGCTGAACAAGGAAGAAATGAAAGCAAAAGTGGATGCAGGCGACGGGGAGAAGATCCCTGACGATACCGATCCCCACCTGAATCCCAAATATACCTTTGAGAGCTTCGTGGTCGGCAACGGCAACCGTTTCGCCCACGCGGCCGCACTGGCCGTGGCGGAAAGCCCCGCGGAAGCCTATAACCCGCTGTTTATTTACGGCGGTGTGGGACTGGGTAAAACCCACCTGATGCAGGCTATCGGGCATTTCATCCACCAGTCCGATCCCCAGAAGAAGATCCTGTACATGACCAGCGAAAACTTTACCAATGAGCTGATCAGCGCCATTCAGATGAAAAAGACCTATGAATTCCGGGAAAAGATCCGGAAGGTTGACGTGCTGATGGTGGACGATATTCAGTTTATCGCGGGCCGTGAAAGTACCCAGCAGGAGTTCTTCAACACCTTCAATGAACTGCATAACGAAAACAAGCAGATTATCCTGACGAGCGATAAGCCGCCGAAGGACATCCAGCGCCTGGAGGAACGGCTGTGCAGCCGCTTTGAATGGGGCCTGGTGGCGGATATCCAGCGTCCTGACGTGGATACCCGTGTAGCCATTCTGCGGGAAAAGACCGTGCAGGAGAATATCGAAGTGCCGGACGAAGTGCTTCAGCTGATCGCCGGCAAGATTGACAGCAACATCCGTGAACTGGAAGGATGCCTGACCCGGCTGGTGGCTTATTCCACACTGGTGAAGGAACCGATTACCGTGGATCTGTGCGAACGGGCCCTGAAGGAAATCTTTGATTCCCGCAGGCATAAGCAGATCACCGCCGAACTGATCATGCAGACGGTCAGTGACTATTACGGCCTGACGATGGATGATCTGACCGGACCTACCCGGAAGCGGGAAATCACCGTGCCGCGGCAGATTGCCATGTACCTGACGAGGGAAATGACGGGCATGAGCCTGCCCCAGATCGGGAATGTCTTCGGCGGACGGGATCATACCACGGTTCTGCACAGCTGCAAGACGGTGGAAGCGAACACAACCGCGAATACCGACATCCGGGCAGTGGTGGAAGATATCAAGACACTGGTGAAGAACGCGCAGTAATAATTCATAATTCATAATGGATAGTGACCGGGGAGCAGAGAGGACTCTGCTCCCTGTTTGTATATGGGGCAGGAATAACAGTATAATTCAACAGCGGGAATACCGATAAAAACCAATAAATAATTGACAATTCATGATTCATAATCCATAATTCATAGGTATGCTGAGCGGTGGTTCTGAACAACGCAAAGCACGATGAAGATGTTATTTATCAGCGGATATGGGAGTGGAGCACATGGAGCAGAAGATCAAGGCACTGCGGGAACAGATGGAGCAGAAAATCGGCCAGGTTGACACGAAGGAAAAGCTGGCTGAGTTCTGGCAGGAGTTTCTCGGCAAGAAAGGCGCTGTCGCGGACCTGATGAAGGGCCTGGGCGCTGTGGCCAAGGAAGACCGGCCTGCCATGGGCAAGGTGATCAATGAGTTCAAGGTGCTGGTGGAGGAAAAGTACCAGGCCCTGAGCGCGAAGATGGATGAGCTGGAGCTTGCTGCCCGGAACCGCCGGGAGCAGGTGGACATCACCCTGCCGGGCAAGGAGCAGCCGCTGGGCGGACTGCATCCGCTGACCCTGGTGAAGAACGAGATGATCAACGTGTTCGCGGGTATGGGCTTCGAGATTTTCGAAGGCCCTGAAATCGAGGACGATGACCATAACTTCACCCGCCTGAACGTGCCGAAGGACCATCCCTCCCGGGATATGCAGGACACCTTCTATCTGGACCACGAGCTGCTGCTGCGGACACAGACCAGCGGCGGACAGATCCGGGTGATGGATATGGAGAAGCCGCCGATCAAGGTGCTGGTGCCCGGCCGGGTGTTCCGCTCCGACAGCGACGCGACTCATTCCCCCATGTTCCACCAGATGGAAGGCCTGGTGGTGGACAAGGGCATCACGCTGTGCGACCTGCAGGGAATGCTGGACAAGTTTGTGCAGCAGATCTTCGACAAGGACGTACGGACCCGCCTGCGGCCCAGCTATTTCCCCTTCACTGAGCCCAGCGTCGAAGTGGACGTGAGCTGCTTCGAATGCGGCGGCAAGGGATGCAGCCTGTGCAAGCATACCGGATGGATTGAAGTTCTCGGCGGCGGTGTGGTACATCCCCATGTGCTGGAGAACTGCGGCATCGATCCGAATGTATACTCCGGTATCGCGTTCGGTATCGGTATTGAGCGGATCACGATGCTGAAGTACGGCATCAACAATATCGGGCTGTTCTTTGAGAACGACATGAAGTTCCTCAGGCAGTTTAAAGAATGAGACATTCTTTAAACTGCAATGCAGAATTCAGAATGCAGAATGCAGAATGATACAGTGTAAATCCAAAGTGGTTTATACTCATGATAAAGGCGAAAATGCAGGGCAGGAGAGATAAAAAATGAAGGTTCCATACAGCTGGTTAAAGGAATATGTGGATATTGACATCACGGCGGAGGAGCTGGAAGAGAAGCTCTTCGGCTGCGGTTTTGAAGTGGAGGAGCTGATCGACCTGGGGAAGGAGGTCAGCCGCGTGGTTGTGGGCGAGGTGCTCTCCTGCGAACCGGTGGAAGGCACGCACCTGCAGATCTGCCAGGTGAACTGCGGTTCCTATGGCAACCCGATCCAGATTGTGACCGGCGCCCCGAACGTCTATGTCGGCATGCATACGCCTGCCGCGCTGGACAATTCCACCCTGCCGGGCGGAATTACCATCAAGGCCAAGCCCCTGAAGGGCATTCCCTCCGACGGCATGCTCTGCTCCGGTGAGGAACTGGGCCTGAACGATGACCTGTATCCCGGCGCGGAGGTTTACGGACTGATGGACCTGCCGAAGGACACAGTTCCGGGAACCGACATCCGCGAAGTGGTCGGGATGAACGACTATATCTTCGATATCTCCATTACGGCGAACCGTCCGGACTGCCAGAGCGTGCTCGGCATTGCCCGGGAGGTTGCGGCGGCGCTGGGGAAGGAACTGAAAATGCCCGCCACGGACTACACCGTGAGCGACTATGTGTTCCCGGGCCTGGATATCACGGTGGAAGCACCGGACCTGTGCCCCCGTTACCTGGGACACGGCGTGCGGAACATTACCGTAGGCGAAAGCCCCCGGTGGATGAAACGCAACCTGGCCCTGTGCGGACTGCGGAGCATTTCCAACGTGGTGGACATCACCAACTATGTGCTGCTGGAGATCGGCCAGCCGATGCATGCCTTTGACATGGATCAGCTGCAGGACCGCCGGATCATTGTGCGCCGGGCAAAGGACGGGGAGAAGATCCAGACGCTGGACGAGAAGGAATTCACCCTGACGCCTGAAAACCTGGTGATCTGCGACGGCAACCGTCCGGTGGCGCTGGCCGGTATCATGGGGGGCCTGAACAGCGAGATTACGGAGAATACCACACAGCTGCTGTTTGAAGCGGCAAAATTCGCCCGGGACAACGTGCGCCGGACTTCCCGTGCCCTGGGACAGAGCAGTGATTCTTCCGCCCGGTTTGAGAAGGGCATCAGCGAATACATTACGGAGCTGGGCATGGCCCGGGCCCTGCACCTGATCCAGGAGCTGGGTTGCGGCGAAATCACCTCCAGTGCCTTTGACTGCAGCGCAGGCGCGCCGCGGACCGGCAAGCGCTTCACCGCGAGCCTGAAGCGGATCAACGCGATCCTGGGTATCGAGGTGCCCGCGGAGGACGTGCTGCGGATCCTGAAGAACCTGAACTTTGAAGTGAAGCAGGACGGGGATACCCTGGACGTGACCGCACCCCGGTACCGTGAGGATATCGAGGTCGGCGAGCCGGACCTGGCGGAGGAAGTAATCCGCGAGTACGGCTATGACCATGTAACCCCCACCTTCCTGAAGAACGCCACCGTGACCACCGGCGGAAAAACTCCTGCCCAGCAGCGGAAGGAGCGGGTCTGCCGCATCATGTGCGGACAGGGATACCATGAAGCTTACACGCTGTCCTTCTATGCCGACAGCGATCTGGACTTCCTGCGGATTCCGGAGGACGCGCCGGAACGGAACGTGCTGCGGATCAAGAACCCGATCTCCGCAAACCTGGCCATCATGCGGCCCCTGCTGGCGCCGAGCCTGATGAACGTGGTTGTGGAGAACCTGAAGAAGGGCAACAACGAAGGCCGGATCTTCGAGATCAGCAACATCTATATTCCCCGGGAGGGCGGGGAGCTGCCGGACGAACGGCCGCACCTCGGCTTTGCCGCCTTTGGTGAAGAGGAAGACTTCTTCACGGTCAAGGGTACGGTGGAAGCCCTGGGGAAGGCCCTGGGCCTCAGCTTTGATGTGGAACGGGCAACAGATGTAACCTGGCTGCATCCCGGCATTGCCGCTTACATCCTGTGCGAAGGGGAGCGGATCGGCTGCTTCGGCAAGCTGGCGAATGAAGTCACCGGCGAACTGAAACTGCACAAGGACGCGAAATCCAACCACAAGATCTTCCTGGGTGAAATTGACTACGGAACCATGATGAGCCATATGGCCGCCAGTTTCCGTTACCGCCCGCTGTCCGCGTTCCCGGTCGCTGTCCGCGACCTGGCGCTGACCGTTGCGGAGGAAACACCCTGCGGTGACCTGATGCACGAGATTGCCCGCGCCTGCCCGAAGGTCAGCGATGTGGAACTGTTCGACATCTACCGGGGCGAACAGATCGGCGAGGGCCGCAAGAGTATGGCCTTCAAGATCACCTTTGAGGCGGATGACAAGCCCCTCCAGCCCGAAGAACTGGATAAATACATAAAAAAAATTCTCGGCAACCTGAAGTTCAAACTCGGGGCAGAGATCAGATAACTGTAGGTTTTTCAACACTGAAAACATTTCCGAAAAGCGGTGCCAAAATGGCACCGCTTTGTTGTACGTACATTTGACATGCAACAGTAATATCTATATAATTAAACAGGTTTATTTATTGTGTAATTCCAACCAATTAAACAATCCCGGATACTTGATTTTTTACGGCGTTTCAGCGCCGTGATTGGGAGAGATGAACTCATGTCAAGGAAATGGCGGAACATTCTCATCGGCGTCCTTGTCGCTGTTCTTGTGATTGGCGGGATCTGGCTGCTCAGCCGGTCCGAGAACAATTTCAGGAGCAAGTACGAGGGCGTCGACCTGTCCACCGATGTAACCGGTATCGGGCGGAGCAACACTTATACTGCCTATCTGGCAAAGTATAAGGATCTGCCGGCGGTTACAGAAGCCGTTGAAGTGGACCTGGCTTCCTTCGAGGGCGAAGGCGGCGAAGTCAGCGCGGACGGCATCATGACGGGCGACGAGTCGGATCTTACCTGGAAGGTTACCATGCCCCAGGCAGGCCTGTACAACATTCAGCTGGAATACAAGACCGTGGAAAGCCGCGGTATCGATATTGAGCGTGAGATCGCGATCAATGGGGAAGTACCCTTCTCCGGCGCGAGCACGCTTTCTTTTTCCAGACTGTGGACCGACGCCGGTGAAGTGCGGAAGGACAACCAGGGAAATGATATCCGTCCCACGCAGGTCGAACGATTTGAAAAGCAGACCTCCTACTGCGTGGATGACATGGGTTACCAGTCGGAGCCCTATGCTTTCTACTTCAATGAGGGCGAAAACGAGCTGACCATCCGGGCGGTCAACGAACCCATGATTCTGTGCGCCGTCAGGATGCTGCCCCTCGCGGTATTCCCGACCTATGAGGAGTATATTGCCGCGCAGCCTGAAGCCGCTATGACGGAAAAGGCCTTGAATTACAGCCAGACGATCCAGGGCGAAGACGCTAAGCTGCGGAGCGAGCCGAGCCTTTATGCCCGCTACGATCGCAGCTCCGCCCTGACAGATCCCTATTCCGTCAGCAATACGATCCTGAACTACATCGGCGGCGATGCGTGGACACATCCCGGTGAATGGATTCAGTGGGACTTCAATGTGCCGGAAGACGGCTATTATAACATTTCCATCAAGGCAAGACAGATGTATCAGCGCGGCGCCCTGTCCGCCCGCACGGTATTTATAGACGGCGAGGTTCCCTTTGAGGACCTTGAAGCCGTGACCTTCAGCTACAGGAACAACTGGGAAATGCGCACCCTGAGCGACAAGGATGGCAATCCCTGCCGCTTCTACCTGACCAAGGGCGACCATACCATCCGGATGGAAGTCACCCTGGGCGAGATGGGACCGATCCTGAAAGAAGTGGAGGACAGCATTTACCGCCTGAACCAAATCTACCGTAAAATCCTGGTGCTGACCGGCGTCAATCCGGACCGGTACCGTGATTATAAACTGCAACAGGTTTATCCTGAAGTCATTGAGGCCATGGACCTGGAAAGCAAGCGCCTGTACAAGATTGTGGATGAAACGGTTGCCACTACCGGTGAAAAGAGCGACCGGATCGCCGCAGCCCAGACGCTGGCCAATCAGCTTGAACAGTTTGTCAAATACAATGAAAGGATTACGGAGTCTTTTTCCAATTTTAAAGATAATATTACATCCCTGGGTACGGCCATGCAGAATATGTCCGAAAGCAAACTGGACGTGGACCTGATCATGGTGACGGGAGAGAATGTGAAGGTTCCTGAGATTCACAGCAACGTCTTCCAGGATATCTTCCATGAGATCCGGAGCTGCATCAGTTCCTTTACAATCGACTACAACAGCCTGGGCGACAAGTACGACGACACGGACGACGTGCTGGAAATCTGGATCACCACCGGCCGTGACCAGAGTACGGTTATGAAGGCCATGGTGGACGATTCCTTCACAGCCCAGACCGGTATCAAGGTTAACCTGAAACTGGTGCTTCAGGACGCGATCCTGCCGGCAGTTGTGGCAGGAAACGGGCCTGACATCACCCTGAACCTGAGTAGCTGGTTCGCCGTGAACTACGCCATGCGCCATGCGGTGGAAGACCTGACACAGTTCGAAGATTATGAAGAAGTTACCAAGCCATTCAAAGCCAGCATCATTGAGCCGATGATCTATAACGACGGTACCCATTCCGGTGTTTACGGCCTGCCGGAAACTATGAACTATCCGGTGCTGTTCTACCGCAAGGACATTATGGAGGAGTTGGGACTGCCGATTCCCCAGACCTGGGATGAGATCATTGCTGAACTGCCGACTCTCCAGGGCAACAGCCTGGAATTCGGCGTTTCCTTCCCGGACATCATCAACGCGGATGCGTCCATTCTGGACTCGATGATTTTCCAGAACGGCGGCTCTATCTATGACAAGGACGCCAAGAAGACCCTGGTGGACAGCGAGGCCGGCGTGGCGGGCTTCAAACTGTATACAAGCTTGTATAACGACTACGGCCTGCCGACGGTGTTCGACTTCAAGAGCCGTTTCCGCAGCGGCCAGATGCCTATGGGTGTGTCCAACTATGATACATATAACCAGCTGATGGTTTCCGCGCCTGAAATCCGCGGACTGTGGGACTTCACCCTGCTGCCCGGCACGAAACAGGAGGACGGCACCATCGACCATACGGGACAGACCAGCGGCCTGTGTTGCATGATGATCGCCACGGATGATGAAAAGATGAAACAGAATGCCTGGGAGTTCATGAAGTGGTGGGTCAGCACCGATACGCAGGTCCGTTTCGGACGTGAAATGGAAAGCATCCTCGGCGCGTCCGCCCGGTACCAGACGGCAAACCAGGAAGCGGTGAAACAGCTGGCCTGGTCGAGCAAACAGCTGAAGGTGCTGCAGGAGCAGGCGGAATACACCCGGGGCTGGCCTGAAATCGCCGGCGGTTATTCCACGGTGCGTCACCTGATCAACGCCATCCGCCGCGTGATCAACAACAAGGAAGACAAGCGGGAAACGCTGCTGACCTACGCGCGGACTATTAACGAAGAGATCAAGATCAAACGGCGGGAATTCAACCTGCCGATCGATTAAGGAAGGAGGAAAAGCAATCATGCAGTCACAGTCTTTTGCATCAAGATTCCTGACCATGAAGCGGGAAAAGATGGCTCATGGATGGACGCTGGCAAAGCGTAACAAGGGATGCTACCTGTTCCTGGCGCCGTACGCGATCCTGTTTTTCACCTTCTTTATCCTGCCGATCGGAACATCCATCGTCCTGAGCTTTACCTACTATAACATCCTGGAGCCTCCCCGGTATATTGGGCTGCAGAACTACATCAACCTGATCCTGCAGGACGAGGTTTTCCTGACATCCATCAAGAACACCTTTGTCTGCGCGGTCATTGTCGGACCGGTGGGATACATTCTGTCCTTCCTGTTCGCCTGGTTCATCAATGAGCTGCCGAAATGGCTGAGGGCAATTGCGGTTATCGTATTCTACGCTCCTTCGCTTGGCGCCGGTGTAATTACCGTGTTTACAACGCTTTTCCGTGCCGATGCATACGGCTGGCTCAATTCCATCCTGATTGAATGGGGAATTATCAACGCGCCGCTTATGTGGCTGCTGGATCCCCGATATATGCTGACAATCGTGATCATCGTCAGCCTGTGGATGAGCATGGGTACTGGCTTCCTGAGCTTTGTCGCCGGTTTCCAGGGCATTGACCGCAGCATGTATGAAGCCGGTTATGTGGACGGCGTCCGCAACCGCTGGCAGGAGCTGTATCACATCACGCTGCCCAGTATGAAGCCCATGCTGCTGTTCGGCGCGGTTATGAGTATTGCCTCCTCCTTCAACATCAGTGACGTTCCGCGGGCTCTGTGCGGGTTCCCCTCCACGGACTATGCCGCCCGCACGGTGGTTACCCACCTGTTCGACTACGGTTTCGTCCGGTTCGAGATGGGCTACGCCAGTGCTGTCGCGGTGATCCTGTTCCTGGCTATGATCCTGAGTAAAAAAGCAATCGCCGCGTTGCTGGGAAGGGTGGGTACCTGATATGAGTGAGAACAATACGGTCAGATCCAACGGTACCCTTCAGCTGATCAGCGGAAAGAAATTCCGCGGTGAGCTGGTTGCCGGCGAACAGGGTGCGGCATTCTACGCCAAAGGGAAAAAGGAGCCCATCGCCGAATGGCATTACGCCCGGATGAACCGGATGGACAATATCCGCCGGGGAGGTACTTCCAGTCAGGTTACCGTCATCCTGAAGGATGATACCCGGTATGTGTTTGAACTGGATCACGGTCTTAAGCTTTACAGTCAGATGGATAAAAACTGGGTGGACAAGCCGGTAAGGGCAAAAACAAGGGGAGATATCCTGCATGAGCAGGCGGAACGGCTGGGACAGAAGATCGAAGTGCCGAAAAAGCACCTGATCACCCGCCGCCATCCCAACCGCTCCATCGGCGGAGACATTGTGATCTACCTGATGCTGCTGGTGGTTGCTATAGCCATGTTCTTCCCGCTGTTCTTCATGATCGGTTCGGCCCTGAAGCCGCTGGATGAACTGCTGCGGATTCCGCCGCCCATCTGGCCCAGCCATCCGACGCTGGACAACTTCTCCGACTTGTTTGTGACGATGGGGAAGAGTTTTGTTCCGTTCAGCCGTTACCTGATGAACACTCTCTTCGTGACGGTCGTCGGTACCTTCGGCCACCTTGTTGTTGCCGGCATGGCTGCTTTTGTGCTGGCCAAGTATGAATTTCCCGGCGGCCGGATGTTCTTCGGCCTTGTCACCACCTGCCTGATGTTCTCCGGCTATGTGACCGGTATTCCGAACTACCTGATCATGAGCAAACTGGGCATGGTGGATACTTACTGGGCCTTGATCCTTCCGGCGTTCTGCGCGCCGATGGGCCTATTCCTGATGAAACAGTTTATGGAAGGCCTGCCCACTGCTCTGATTGAGGCGGCAACCATTGACGGCGCCAGCCGCTTCAGGGTGTTCTGGAGCATCGTGATGCCCAACGTGAAGCCTGCCTGGCTGACGATGATCATCTTCAGCGTCCAGTCTCTGTGGAATAACCCGGCAACTACACTCATCTATTCCGAAGCGAAGAAACCGCTGGTGTATGCGATGAGTCAGATCCAGGGCCAGACTACAACCAATATTGCACGAACCGGTGAAATGGCAGCAGCTACGATGATCATGACGATGGTTCCGATCCTCATCTTCATCTTCAGCCAGAGCCGGATCCTGGAGACCATGGCCTCTTCCGGTATCAAGGATTAAGGAGGAGAGAATGATGATGAAAAAAACAGTTTCCTTACTGTTAGCCGTCTTACTGCTATGCATTGCTGCCTGTGCCTGCGCAGATGAAAGCAACAGCATGAAAGATGACGGGTTCAGCACTTCCTATTCCTATATCTACGACTATTGGGAAGACGTACAGATGGCTCCGGATCCCTACCGTGTCGAGCTGGTCATAGACGGTACGACACTGGGAATGGACAATCTCGGCGGCAAAGGGATCACAAAAGCCCAGAGTCTCTTTATCTGCGGGAATGACGTCTATGTGGCGGATACCGGCAATAACCGGATTATCCAGTTCCGCTATGAAGACGGACAGGCTGCATTTACCCGCGTGATATCGGAAATCCAGGGAACGGAACCCTCAACGTTCAATTATCCGGCGGACGTTTTTGCCGACGGGAACGGCAATATCTATGTTGCCGACCAGAACAACCACCGTGTCGTGATGGTGGATAAAGAACTGAATTTCGTTAAGGAATTTACGAAACCTGTTGATGCGACATTCAACCAGAGTTCCGCTTTCCTTCCGAACAAGATTGCCGTGGATGTTGCCGGACGCGTCTACGTACTGGCCACAAACGTCAACAAAGGTTTCATGAAGTATGAAAATGACACCACCTTCACGGGCTATATCGGTGCCAATGCCGTAAAGTTCAATATGGCTGACTACATCTGGAAAAAATACTTCATGTCCAGAGAACAGAGAGCTGTGACCGAAAGCTTTGTTCCTACAGAATATGAAAACCTGTATATGGATGACAAAGGATTCATCTACGCGACAACCACGGTGTTCAAGGAAGCAGATGTCTTTGGCGATGCAAACCCAATCCGCCGCCTCAACGGTATCGGCAATGATATCCTGATCAAAAATGATGTGGAACCGCCCGTCGGCGACCTGAACTGGAAAAGGGAAAGTCTGCAGTACGGCCCCAGCAAGATGGCGGATATTACCGCGCTGGATAATGATATTTATGTGACGGTTGACAGAATGCGCGGCCGCCTGTTCGGATATGACGGACAGGGTATCATGCTCTGGGCCTTCGGAACCAAGGGCAGTATGGACGGTACATTCAGCCGTGCCATTGCGCTGGATCATATGGGCTACGATCTCTTTGTCCTGGACGAAATGAAAAACAATATCACGGTCTTTACGCCTACAGAATACGGTCAGATGATTTATGACGCAACCGACACGTATCTGAAAGGCGATTACGATCAAAGTGATAAACTGTGGCGGGACGTTATGAAACTGAACGCCAACTACAGTCTGGCCTTCCGCGGGATCGGGCGGTCGCTGCTCCGGCAGGAAAAATACAAGGAAGCAATGGATTATTTCGAACGCGCGCATGCACGTGAGGAATACGGCAGGGCTTTCAAGCAGTACCGGAAGCTCTGGGTGGAAAAGAATATATGGTGGATTATCGCGTTACTTGTGCTGATAATCATTGTTCCATTGATTCTTGGCCGGATAAAGAGAACGAAGTGGGAGGTGATCATGCATGAGCAAAGCAAAATCCGTAAATGAAACATCTGTTCAGACGAAAGGCGGAAAAGCAAAAGCCTGGCTGGACCGGTATAAGGATTCTCTTCGCTATGCGCTGCATGTTATCACGCATCCCTTTGACGGGTTCTGGGATCTGGTTCATGAAAAAAGAGGTACCATGGCGGCAGCACATACCTTTTTATTCCTGTTCCTGATCATCCGGGTCCTGAAACTGATGCTGACCAATTTCCAGTTTATTTCAGCGCCGGTTCAGTATATCAATGTCCTGGAAGAAATGGGTTCGCTGCTGCTGCCCTTTCTCGTGCTGTGTATTGCGAACTGGGCAATGACTACGCTGTTCGAAGGTAAGGGGCGTTTCAAGGATATATATATGGGCATGTGCTATGCGCTTGTGCCCTATATTATCATTCAGCTGCCTATGATACTGATCAGTAATATGCTGACATTCGAAGAGGGCAGCCTGTACAGCGTGATGATCAGTATTTCCGTAATCTGGAGCGCTTTCCTCGCATTTGTAGGGCTGATGGAGATCCATGACTACGGTCCCGGAAAAACCTTTATCTTTATGATCGTTACCATTGTCGGAGCCGCGGTCATCCTGTTCCTTGTGCTTGTTTTCTTCAGCCTGCTCAGTGATGCAGTGGCATTCTTTGTCAGCTTCTACCGTGAAATTGTATTCAGATTGAATTAAGGAGGGGGACGATGATGAATAGGTCTAAGAAAAAGATCATCCGCCGCCTGATTGTCTGGCTGATCGCGGTGATCGCGCTGGCGTGCCTGGTTGTTTTCGTCTTTGTTCCGATCTACTCAGAAAGAGAAAAATCTTCCGGAAGAGAGCCGCATCTGGTTTTCTATGAAGGAGACGGAAATAATGTTGTAATCGAGAATGAACGGTTGCTGCTTGAAATGGATGCAGCAACGACCCAGTTTAAGATTACAAGCAAGGATACCGGAAAAGTATGGCTGTCCAATCCTGAGGGAAGGGATAAAGATCCGATCGCACATGGTGTCAACAGCGATTTCCTTTCTTCTACACTGAACCTGACTTATACGATATCCGGCAGTGAAACGGAACTGAATAACTACCGTTATTCAATGGTTAACCAGAATTTCAATATCTATAAAGAAAATGATACCACTATCCGGATCGAATATGCTATCGGTAAAATCGAAAGGACCTATTTTATCCCGATCGCTATTACAAAAGAACGGTTTAAAGAATTAACCGGTAAAATGTCCGGAGGAGACAAGAAAAAGGTATCTTCCTTCTACTCGCTGTATGATGCCAAACAGCTGGGGAAAGCGTCAAATCTGGAAGAACTGAAATCCATGTATCCGGCTATTGAAGAAGGAAATCTGTATATTCTGAAAGCGAATACCGATACAAAGAGCAAGGAAAAGATCGAAAGCTATTTTTCCAAGATCGGTTACGACCAGGAACAGTATGAGATCGACATGCAGAATGTCGAACAGAAGGAAGAAAACCACGGCCCGTATTTCAATGCAACGATGATCCTGCAGCTGGACGGGGATCAGCTGGTTGTGGAAGTGCCCTACAACGAGATCAAGTATGAAGCAGAGTATCCGCTGACTTATGTTTCCGTATTACCGATGTTCGGCGCGGCCGGTATGGATGAAGAAGGATTCATCTTTATTCCGGAAGGCAGCGGCGGTATCATCAAATATAATAACGGAAAACTGTCACAGAACGCATATTATGCCAACCTGTACGGCTGGGATTACGGTATGGAAAGAACGGAGGCTGTCAGCGAGACTGAAAACACATTTGCGGTCTTTGGAATGGGACAGCCTGACGGATCCTTTATCTGTACAGTTGAAGGAGCCAGTTCCTACGGCGGTATCTGTGCGGATATAGCAGGCCGTTTTAACAGCTTCAATACGGTTTACTGTAAATACAACCTGATCCATTACGGACAGTTTAAGCTTTCCGGCCGTACCAACGAACAGGTACTGATGTATGAAAACACAATACCGGATGATACGATCATTCAGCGTTACTGCTTCGTGGATACGGATAATTACGTC
The DNA here is from genome assembly GCA_017615475.1 of Clostridia bacterium. Taxonomy (GTDB): domain Bacteria; phylum Bacillota; class Clostridia; order Christensenellales; family Aristaeellaceae; genus Aristaeella. Next base: position 36,065 of record JAGAAC010000039.1, on the reverse strand, counting down.
GGTATGGCAGAGGCCTATGGCGATTATCTGCGCAGCAAGCCTGAATTCAAACAGGAACAGGCTGATCCGGAAGTCCCGATCCATGTGGAACTGATCGGCGCCATCAATAAAACAATCCAGAGGTTTGGCGTTCCGGTAGATTCGGTTATTCCGGTGACCACATTCAGCGAAGCCCAGGATATTATGGATGAACTGCTTGCTGACGGGATAAAACACCTGAATATACGGATGACCGGCTGGAGCAACGGAGGCGTACGGCAGAAGGTCCTGACCAGCGTTCATACAGTCGGGCAGCTCGGCGGAGATTCCGGATTGAAAAAACTGATTGCCGATGCAAAGGATAAAGGAGTATCAGTTTACCTTGACGGTATCAGCTGCTTTGCCTATAAAAGCGGACTGGCTGAAGGATTTATTCCGACACTGCAGGCTGCAAGATTCACAACGCGGGAAATTGTCAGACTGTATCCGTACTATATTGTGACTTATCAGCAGATGGATGCCGCCGAAGAATTTGAATACTATCTGGTAAAACCCCGTATATCAAACGATTATGCGAACAATCTGCTTAACGGGGTAAAAGACCGGAGCGCTTCCGGTATCGCGTTCAGGGATATCGGGAACCTGCTGAGTGCGGATTATAACAAGAACGATACAGTTACACGCGAAGAGGTTAAGCAAATGAATGTCGGGATTCTGCAGAAAGCGCAGGATCTTGGCATGAAGATCAGCATCAAGAAGGGCAACGATTACGCGATTGCCTACGCGGATCTGATCACGGATATGAACCTGACCGGACGAAAATACGCGATTATTGATCAGGCTGTGCCTTTCTATCAGATTGCGCTCCATGGACTGAGAAACTATACCGGTGAAGCAATCAATCTGTCCGGCGATTACCAGAATGCACTGCTTGAGAGTGCGGAATACGGCGCAGGTCTGAACTTCTCGTTCATGAAAGCAGATACAAGTATCCTGCAGGATTCTGCTTACAGCTGCTATACAGGCGGATCCTATGATCGATGGAAGGAAGACGCGAGACAGATGATCCTCAGATACCAGGAGGATATGTCAGGACTCAACAGCCTTCGGATTACCGGTCATAAGTTCATTACCAACGACGTGCATGTGACCACGTATGAAGATGGCACGAATGTCTATGTCAATTACGGCAGGATGGATTTCAAACAGGGTTCGCTCATTATTCCGGGCCGTGATTATCTTGTGGAAAGGGGGAGTGTGAAATGAAAAACAGGGTTAAGCGTAATCACTGGTATGAAGGCATTACGGAAGCAATACAGATGTATATTCCGGGCAACAAAGTATACCGTACCATTCAGGCCCGCCGCGCCAGGACCGGAACACTCTTTATCCTCCCTCTGATCATCGGCTTTCTGCTGTTCATGGTCCGTCCGCTCTACCTGTCATTCATCATGAGTCTGAGCAAGGTGGTTGTGGTTGAAGGAACGATGAGCCGTTTCAATATCAGCCTCAACATTCTGGGGAAGAATCTGATAGTTCCCTTCGGGAATTACAACTATGCTTTTGTTTCCGATCCGGATTTCAACAAACTGTTGGTAGATGAGATCGGGCGGATGGCGATTAATACGATTGCGACGCTGGTTATGAGCTTTGTAATCGCAGTGATTCTTAACCAGAATTTCAAAGGCAGGACAGTTTGCCGGATTATCTTCTTCCTCCCGGTTATCCTGTCATCCGGTGTGCTGCCCGGTATTGAAAAACAGAACGCGTACTTCAACCTGATGACCAGTATCTCGGATGCCGTTGAAAAATCCTCAGGAGTAGACCTGTCCAGGTCACTGCAGAATCTGCTTTCTGTATCCGGTGTTGCACAGGAAGTCTTTGACGTTATCTTCAAAATGATTGATTCCATATACGATATCGTCATGGCAAGCGGAATCCAGATCATCGTATTCCTTACCGGCCTTCAGTCCATTTCACCCTCGCTGTATGAAGCGGCGGAAGTGGAAGGCTGTTCCGCGTGGGAATCCTTCTGGAAGATCACCTTCCCGATGGTCAGCCCGCTGCTCCTGGTCAACTGCATCTACACGATCATCGACTTCTTCATGAAAAATGACAATACGGTCATGGAGCATATAAATACACTAATGTACGGAACGCAGATGGACTTTGGCGCGGCTTCTGCTGAAAGCTGGATCTACTTTGGAGTCGCTCTTGTGTTTATCGGCATCAGCACGTTTATTATCACGAGGGCGGTGAAATCCTATGAGTAAGAACAACACGGTTTTCATCGGAGAAAGTAAAAGCTTCCGCGAAAGAAACCGCCGAAGCAACGGATACCTGCTGAAGCACACAGCCGGTCAGATTACTATTTCCATCGTGCGTGCACTGCTGATGTTCGGACTGTGCTTTATGATTATCCAGCCGCTCATTACCCGCTTTTCGGTGAGTTTGATGGCAGCAGAGGATATTTATGATTCAACTATCCGGCTGCTTCCCCGGAATGTGACGCTGGACAATTACCGCATTGTGGCTGAACTGACTTCCATGCCGCAGTCCATGATCAATACGGCGTGGATCTCGCTGGTGATGTCTCTCTGCCAGATCGTTTCCACCACACTGGTGGCCTACGGATTTGCCAGGTTTGAGTTCCCGCTGAAGAAGTTCTGGTTTGCCTGTGTTGTCGTGCTGATCATTATTCCGCCCCAGACAATCCAGACGGCATTGTTTATGTCTTTCACACACTTTGATATTCTGGGGATTTTTAAAGCGACAACCGGCAGCGATATCAACCTTCGCTCATCGCTGATTCCTTATACGGCAATGTGCTTGACCTGTATGGGCCTGAAGGATGGTCTGTATATCTACATGCTGCGGCAGTATTTCAGAAGCGTTCCTGTAAGCCTGGAAGAAGCGGCATATGTGGATGGCTGCGGTACGATGCATACCTTCCTGAAGATCATGCTGCCGGATGCTGTGCCGACGATCGCCAGCTGTTTTCTGTTCAGCTTTGTGTGGCAGTGGACAGATCTGTTCTATACCCGGAACTTTATCTCCGGATACAAGATATATTCCCGGGAGCTCAGTAACATCACTTCCATCATGGGCAAGTACTTTGCCAGGAACGCAACGGAAAACGTAACTGTTCCTCTGGGCCGTCAGATGCAGCTGATCGGTATCGGCGTGTTCATCTGCTGCGTTCCGCTGATCATTCTGTACGCTTTTACACAGAAAACATTTGTTCAGAGTCTGGCTATGACCGGTTCCAAGGAATAAGACACAAAATGCGAAAAATGTACATACCTCTACTTGATTAAATGGAAAATACGGTCTATAATTATCCTGAACAGCGGGGGTTCCGCACTTACAATTGCACCTATACAGATTTCCGTGGGAAATCTGTAAGGAAATAAAAAAGGAGGTTTTCTCGCATGAAGAAAATCATTTCCCTGGTATTGGCGGCTATGCTGCTGCTCGGTTGCTGCAGCTTCGCTGCCGCTGAAGAACTGCCCGAAGGATATCCGGAAAAGATCGAAGGTCTGGATTTCGATGGACAGACTGTTTACATTTATGACTGGTGGTCTTCCGATGATGCTGAGCATTCTACCCGCAAGGCTGATCCGGATGAAGAAGAGCAGCTGCTGTATGAATACCGTGACTGGCTCGAAGCTACCTACAATGTAAAGATCGTCAACTGCGCCTGGGATAAGGGCGGCTGGCAGGAAAGCCCCCAGGAACTGGCCAACATGGTTAACGATGGCCATGCTGATGACCTGTGCCTGATTGTTATCGACCCCAACTTTGCCGGCGGACCTCTGGCGAACGGCCTGCTCGAGCCCTGGACCATTGATATGTCCGGTTCTCAGTGGCTGACTTCCGTTTCCGACCTGATGACAAAAGACGGCAAAGTCTACGGCGTGTTTGCTGGTGACCAGGAACCCCGTGAAGAGATCTTCTTCAACAAGAAGGTTCTGGAAGATGCTGGCATCGACTACAACGAAATCTACGATCTGGCCGAAAAGGGCGAATGGACCTGGGCCAAGTTCGAAGAGTACATGGAAAAGGTTCAGCAGGATACCGATAACGATGGTATCTTCGACATCTGGGCCCTGACCGGTAACGGCGACCGTCTCCTGCGCGGCTGCGTGTATGGCAACGGTGCTACCTTCTTCGACATGGACGAAAACGGCAAACTGGTTATCAGCGCTGACAGCGATGCCTGCAAGACCGGTATTGCACAGCGTCAGGAATGGGATCGGTTCATGCCCCAGAAGGCTGACTTCGCTCCCGATGGCGAGTGGAACTGGTTCGAAGGTTTCTGGAAGCAGGGCACAACCGCTTTCTTCGTTGGCCAGAACTATGAAGGTTTCGGCGACGAAAGCTGCCTGATGCGTAGCTGCGACTTCGATTGGGGCTGCGTACCCTTCCCGAAGGGACCCGATGCTGATGACTACTACTATGCGGCTGTGAACAACATCGTTGTTATTCCCGCCAAGTGCTACGATGCTGAAACAGTTGTGAAGCTCGAGCAGATCTACGCTCTGTACACCTATCCCACTCCCGGCGTTGATGCCGAGACTTCCTGGATCGGTGACAAGTACACCTTCGCGGATGACAAGGCTGTTGACATCACCTTCGCGACCCTGCGTGATCCCAAGCGTGCGGTTGGTAACAAGACTTACCTGCTGGGCGATGAGAACACCGTTCTGGGCAGCACCCTGATGTGGAACCTGGGCAGCGGTACTCCCGCTGAAATCATTGAAAGCGCCCGTGACGTGTGGCAGTTCCGCTGCGACGTGTTCAACGGCGACAAGACCTCTGATGACTTCGATTCCTTCATGCAGCAGAAGGAAGAAGAAAAGGCCGCTGCTGAAGCTGCCGCTGCTGCTGAAGCCGCTGAAGAAGCTGCTGAAGAAGGCGCCGGCGAATAATCGCCAACACGGTATTCCCGGACCGTCCGAAAGGACGGTCCTTTTTTGCTTTCAAACCTTTCGGACCGTTTTTATCATGCACTTGCGCTTGATTATTCCGGCCGGAGCAGGTAGAATATGTACGAACAAATTAAGCCGAAAGGATGATATATCATGATCAGGAAGATTATGGCTGTTCTGATGATCCTGAGCATGCTGTGCGGGTGCATGCCTGCGCTGGCGGATGACGCAAAGACAGTTTACACTTCTGATTTCACAAAGGACGAAGACGGCTGGTATGGCCGGGGTGCCATGTCTTTCCATACGGCGGACGGCACGCTGAAAACCGTGGGCCGCCAGAGCTCCTGGAACTCTCCGGGACGGGATTTCCCGCTGATCGAGGGAAGCCTGTATGAGCTGAGCGTGGAAGTGAAGCAGGACGATATGGACAGCGCCAGCTTCATGATCTCCATCGCCCATTCCAAAAGCGGCATGGAAACCTATGAAAACCTGGCCTTCGGCACTGCCGCCAAGGGAGAATGGACCCGCCTGACCGGCACATATACGGCCGGCGATTTTGAACGGAGCGTTCTGTATGTGGAAACAACGGGGGCAGACTCCCTGGATTTTGAGATCAGGAACTTCACAGTAACCGCTCCGGAGGGAGAAAAAGAACCCAAGCCCACAGAAGCTCCCATGGTTATTGAGGAAGCGGGGGAAATCCCCAGCCTGAAGGAAATCTACGCAGGGAAGTTTGATTTCGGTTCCGCGGCGCCCCAGTCCGTCTTTATGGATCCGAAAATGACCAAGCTGATCACGGAGCAGTTCAATATTCTCACTCCTGAAAATGAGATGAAACCGGATTCTGTGCTGGACGTGAACGGCAGCCGGAAACTTCTGAAGGAAACCGGCGACGAGACCGCGGTGGCGGTTCGCTTTGACGCGGCAAAATCGCTCCTGAGATTCGCTCAGCGGTACGGGATCAAGGTACACGGCCATGTACTGATCTGGCACAGCCAGACGCCGGAGTCCTTTTTCCATGAGGGATATGACAGTAAAAAGCCGTATGTGAACCGGGAAGTGATGCTGGGCCGAATGGAAAACTATATCAAAGGCGTGTTTGAATACCTGGATGCCAACTATCCCGGCGTTGTGGTTTCCTGGGACGTGCTGAACGAGGCGATTGATGACGGCTCCAACTGGCTGAGGAACAGCAACTGGCGGAGAATCATCGGCGATGACTATCCGAACTTCGCCTATTCCTACGCACGGAAGTACGCGCCGGAGGGCACAAAGCTATACTATAATGATTACAACACCGCGGTTCCGGGCAAACTGAAAGGCATTGTCAGGCTGCTGCAGAACCTGATCCCGGAAGGCAATATCGACGGTTACGGATTCCAGATGCACCATAACGTTGGATTCCCGTCCATCCAGCAGATCAAAACCGCAGTGGAAACCATTGCCGAGCTGAACCTGAGACTTCGGGTGAGCGAGCTGGATGTTACGGTCGGAAATAACAGCGAAGCTTCTTTCCGGAAGCAGGCGCAGTATTATGCCAACGTGATGAAGATCCTGATCGCGCACAGCGATCAGTTTGAAGCGGTCCAGGTATGGGGACTGACAGACCTGATGAGCTGGCGCGGAACCCAGTATCCGCTGCTGTTTGACGGAAGGGGCAATCCGAAGCCTGCGTTCTGGGCCGTGGCGTATCCGGAAACATATCAATAAGCGGCTGCGAAGCAGCCGAATGAAATATCGGCCTGTGGCCGATGTGAAATATGCCTTCGGCATGTGAAATATTGAACCGCAGGCGGTTCAATGTGAAATATTCGGCTGCCGCCGAATGTGAAAGACACTTTTAAACCAGGAGGGAAGAATCCCTCCTGGTTTTTATGTTGTATGGGAGAGAGAATACCGCATTTGGAAAAAACTTGAAAAGAAAACACAAAAGATATATACTCATCGTGGTATATTCTACAGATATTTTGATCATTTTTTCCGGTAAGCATCAGCGTCCGGATTATTCCGGAATACCGGATACAGGGAGATGCGGATGGAGATCTATCATCCCAGAGATGAAGAGCTGCTTCGGGAAATGCGGCGTGTGAGGCGTTCTGACAGAAGGAAACGCCTCTGTATCGGCCTGTCCATCCTGCTGATCCTGAGTATCGCGGCAGGACTGTTCGTTTTCCATCGCTATTACCAGCTGGCTGTGATGCACGGAGCCGCCATGGGAGGTACGCTTCCGGAAGGTACTGTGGTCATTGTCCGGAAGCCGGAAACCGGCAGAACCTATGAGGCGGGCGATATCCTGCTGTATGAAAAGCGGCTGGCCAAGCCGGTGGAACTGACTATTCTGAGCCCGAAAGGCAAGACCCGCAGGTACTGCAAGTACATTCTTTACCGGGATGTGGGAACAACCAGGCAGTATTTTTCCACAGCCGGCGGTACCCCTGTATGGCTGGCGGACCAGGCTAACGCCGATGTGTTCCGGAGCAGTGATGAGGGAACGGTTACCATCGCGACGGAAGACCTGAAGAACGGGGAATACCATCTGCAGGAAGTCATGGCCTCCTACGGGCAGGATCTGCTCAAGGATCCGATTCCCTTTTCCGTGAACAACCCGGTCCGTACCCAGATGAAGCGGGTGATCGCGGGTCCGGGAGAACGGGTTGTGCTGAGCCCCTATGCCGAAACACGGGTAAACGGCCGGGAGATCGACAGGAGCTATACCTCCGGACGCACAGAAGACGCGGCGCCGGAAGGACGGCGGGTCATCGTCCCCAAGGAGCGGTATTTTGTGCAGGGGGACCAGCTGAGCCTTTCCCTGGACAGCCGGGAAACAGATTACAATACCGTAGCGGATGAGGAGATCCTGGGCAGGGCGGAGTTCGCCCTGTGGCCGCTTCAGTGCTTCGGGGACCTGACAGGCAGGCAGACCACTGTCGCCGGAAGCGAAACGGAGGCGGCGGAATGAAAAAGTTTCTGACGATCCTGATTCTGATTCTGCTGGCAGCTGCCGTTATCGGCTACTTTGTTTACCCGACGGTTTCCGACCAGCTTGGCCGACGGCGGGACGCGGAGATCATGGCTGCCTACCGGGCGAAGACAGCGGTAATGGACGCGGACGGGAAAACGGAACTGTTTGAGCAGGCAAAGGCCTGGAACGACAGCCTGGAACAGGTCCGCATGGATGACGTGTTCACAGAGGGAACGAGCCGGACCAGCAGGGACTACCAGAACCGGATGAACGTCCATGACGGGGTGATCGGGGAACTGGTGATCCCGGAAATCAGCCTTTCCCTTCCGATCTGGCACCTGAGCACAGAAACACCGGCGACCCGGAAACTGGTGCATGTGAATACCAGTTCCCTGCCGGCGGATGGAATCGGGGAGAATATCATCCTGGCGGGACCGGGTATCCTGCAGGCGGAAGGCATCCCCGGGGAGATAGGCCTGACAGATGACCGGATGCTGGAGGACCTGGACAGCATGATCCCCGGTACCCTGATTATCCTGAATGTGACAGACAGGACCATGGTCTACCGGGTGTCCGGCATCCAGATGCTATCAGCCGCGGGATTGAAGGAAATGGACTTGACCCCCGGTGAGGGGGAGGAACGGATGACGATCATCTCCCCGCGGAAAGACCGGCGGCTGATGGTGCAGGCGGAACGCATCCCCGTCCGGGAAGCCCGGACGCTGCTGGCGGAAGAGGACCAGGCAACCTTCCCGGAAAACTGGAAGAACGTGCTGTTCCTGGGCTGCCCGGTGATGATCGCGGGGCTGCTGGTTCTGCTGATCATTGAACTGATCCGGGGAAGGATTTACCGGCTTCCCGGCGAGAAAAGACCGGAAGACGAGGAACAACAGGAAATAACAGGAGAAAAGAAAGAAACAACGGAAAAGAATCCGGACAGGATCGAAGAGGTTGAGGAGCAATGAAGAGAAGCAGACTGAGGATGCTGGGCATCGCGATGGCTCTCGCGCTGCTGTTTTCCGCTGTGTCTGTTCCGGCCGGTACGGAGGAAACAAAGGACGGCTGGCTGAGCATCACCATAGGTGATGACAAGAACGAATTTGATCCGGACGGGATCCATCTGGCCATTTACCTGATCGCCACAGGAGATTACGGCGACTGGACAATGGAAGATGATTTCCGTGACATCACTGTTTTTATCCGGAAGGACGGATCCGCTTCCGTGGACAAAACCCTGAGCCAGATCAGGCAGCGGATCGCGGACAGGAAAATCAAACCGACTGACAGCGCGGTCAGCGATGATACCGGTAAACTGGAGTTCAGGAACCTGGCACACGGCATTTACTATACTGAGATGACATCGGGACCGGAACGCCTGACGATGAGCTCGATGCTGCTGGCTGTGCCGAACAGCTCCGGCAATGTACAGGTTCGGGCAATGGCCAAGTATGAATATGAGACGCCCACACCCAGTCCCACGCCGACGCTGAAGCCTACATTTACGCCTTTTGTGCCGCCTGAGGTCACGCCGACACCAACACCTGCGCCTTCGGTTTCGCCGACGCCGGCCGAAGCTCCTTCTGAATCGCCGGACAACACGGCAACACCGTCTGTTTCCCCGGCACCGACTGACAAAACTACACCCAAACCCGCGGCCAAAGTCACAAAGAAGCCCGCGAAGGCTACCAGGGAACCGGTTCCGACACCCGCGCCCGTAACAGACAATACGCCTGTGCCGAAACACGCGCCTGCATTGCAGCCAAATCCGGGAGAAACAACCATTGCCATTGAGGATTATGAGGCTTCCCTGGGACTTGGCAATATCCAGATCCATGTCGGGGTCTGTTTTGAATGAGGGCCGGAAGAAAAGATCACGGGGGTTCAGGATTCATGAAAAGACTGATCGCATTGCTTGCTGCCGGAATGCTGCTGTTGAGCGGCATTCCCGCGTCCGCGGAGACGGCCGTGTCTGCTTATCCGGACAGGGATTATGAGGAGCTGACAGTGGGCAACCCCACCCGGATGGACGGGAAATTCTTTACCGGTATGTGGGGCAACGCCACAACTGACATTGACGTACGGACGCTGGTGCACGCCTATTACCTGGTTTCCTGGGGCTATGACACCGGCTTTTTCCGGGCCAATCCGGTGGTGTGCGCCGCGCAGGGCGTGTTTGAGGACCAGCAGAATTACCGGATCTACCGGTTCCAGCTGATGGATGACCTGTATTATTCCGACGGAACCGAGATCACGGCATGGGACTATGCCTTCTCCGTCCTGTTCCAGATCGCACCGGAAATTGCCGAACTGGGCGGCCGGCCCATGGACCTGTCCTACCTGGAAGGTTATGAGGAATACATCTCCGGCGAGGTGCCTTATCTCTCAGGTGTCAGGGTGACGGATGACAGAATGATCGAATTTCGGGTGAAGCCGGAGGCCCTTCCGTATTTCTTTGAAATGTACCGGCTCGGGTTCCTGCCGTATCCGATCCATGAGATCGCCCCTGGCTGCAGGGTTTATGATGACGGGCAGGGCGTCTATATCGGCAATGAGGACCGGGAAGTGACTGAAAGGATCTTTACCCGGGAACTGCTTGAGGCCACGGTGATGGATCCGGACAGCGGCTACCTGTCCCATCCGACGGTGGGCAGCGGCCCGTATACGCTGACTTCCTGGGACGGAGAAACCTGCACGTTTGAGATCAACCCTTATTTCAAGGGAAACACGGAAGGATTCAAACCCACGATCCCGAAGCTGCGCTTTACCCTGGCACGGGATGAGGACATGATCGAAAAGCTGGAGAAGGATGAGTTCCAGCTGCTGAACAAAGTGGTTCGCCGGGATACGATCGACAAGGGAATGAACCTGGTTTCCTCCGGAAAAGGCTTTACGCTGACCAACTATCCCCGGATCGGCCTGACATTCATCGTCTTTACGCCGGACAGCCCGGCGGTACAGGCAAAGAACGTCCGACAGGCCATTGCCTGCTGCATGGACAAGAACGCCATGCGGGATGAATATACCTACCTGTACGGCATTCCCGTGGACGGAATGATCGGTATCGGCCAGTGGATGTACGGCATGGTCAGGGGAACGGAAGAGTATCCGGAAAGCCTGCCGGAAGATCCCACGCCGGAGGAGGAAGCCGAATACGACGAACGGATCGGGCAGTGGGAATCCCTGTCTCTGGACGGTGTGAAACACTATGAGCTGGACATTGCCAAGGCATCCCGCCTGCTGGACGCGGATGGCTGGACGATGAATGAGCAGGGGAACCGTTTCCGGGAAGGACAGGATGACGTACGCTGTAAGATCGTCAAGGGCGAGCTGCTGACACTGGACCTGACCTGCGCATACCCCCGGAGCAATGAAATGGCGGAGGCAATGGAAAAGAGCCTGGTTGAGCCTCTGCGGGAAGCCGGCATCCGCCTGACCCTGGTGCCCATGGAGATGAACGATCTGGTGCATGCCTACCACGACCGCGACATTGAAGGCATTGACATGTTCTACGTGGGTGATGACTTTAATATCGAGTTTGATCCCCAGCTGTTTTTCCTGCCCGGGGATCCGAAGGCGCCGGCGGAGGACAGCCTGGCCTGGGTTCATGCCCAGATGTATGAATATGCCCGCCTGATGTGCGAGACCATGCCGGATGATGCCCTGGGCTTTGTGCAGAAGTGGATTACGTTCCAGGAAAAACTGAGCGACATGCTGCCGCTGATCCCGGTATACTCCAATGTGTACTATGATTTTTACACCAGCGACCTGATGAACTATGACATCATCCAGTACATCACCTGGGGGGATGCGATAGTGGCATCCAGTTACTATAACGTGTACCAGTCCATGGTGGACAGGGGAATCGATCCCGCTATTACGGATGATGATTTTGAACTGCTGCCGTAAGAAGATACGGCCGGATTGCGGAGGAACAGCGCATGGCAAAAAACATGCTGAAGAATCTGGGACGCTTTGAACTGCTGGAACTGATCTACAACATGCGGAAAGAAAACCTGGAGCTGAAGGAACGCTGTGAAGCGGCCGAAAGAAAGGTTGCCGAGATCCGGGAACAGACGGACAGGCAGCTGGATTACGCCCGCCGGGATTATGAAAACCGGATCGAGGAACTCCGGATGCAGGGCGCCGCGAAAGACCTGCAGATCCGCATGAAGAAGATCGAGGAACAGCTGCGGCTGCTGCAGAAGCTGACCATGGTGGATATCGAACTGCCGGAAATGCCCACGGAGGATGAGATTGAACAGGCAGCCGGACAGGAAGCGGCGGAACCGGAGAAAAAAACCGGCACGGAAGAAACCAAAGAAGTAACTGAGTGAGGGATCTGCTATGGCCAGGAAGACCGGGAAAGCCGATAAGCTGCCGGAACTGCACGAGATCGAGACTGAGATGAGTCAGGTCCGGAGCAAGGGCAGGTTCAGGCAGGCACTGAAGGGAACCTTCGGGACCTTTGTGATCGTGGCGGCACTGGCGGTGATCATTGCCTTTATTTTCCTGCCCGTGCTTCGGATCACGAACGGGCATAACATGGAACCGGGACTCCAGCCCGGGGACATTGTGATCCTGGTGAAAACAGACGATGTGAAGACCGGGGATGTCTGCGGGTTCTATTTCAACAATAAACTGCTCCTGCGCCGGGTGATTGCCGGAGAAGGAGACAAGGTGGAGATCGACGAGAAGGGCTATGTGAAGGTAAACGGGGAATTCCTGGAGGAGGACGGCTATATTTCCGAGCACGCGCTGGGACAGTGTGATATAGACTTTCCCTTTCGCGTTCCTGCGGGACAGTTTTTTGTGATGGGGGATAACCGGGACTTTGCCTTTGACAGCCGGGCGACCAACTTCGGATGCGTTTCGCAGGAGGAGATCTACGGCAAACCGATGGCCCGGATCTACCCGTTTGACAGGCTTACCTGGTTTGGCTTCTGACCGGGATGATCCGCTGAAAGTCACTATTTACCGCATATGTACGCAAAAGCATTGACAACTATTGGAAACACGCCTATAATTACATCACAATAGAAGACGTGTATACAATGTTACTCAACAAGGAGAATCCTGTAAGTAATTCAATATAAGCGTTAACCACGAACGGCAAAATAATGAATGAGGGGATGCTGACTATGAAGAAACTGTTTGCTTTGATGCTGGCACTGGCTCTGATGGTGACAGTGGTGTGTGCCTTCGCGGAAGGTGACGGAGGAGATACCGGGGGCGGACAGACGACAACCGGCACGGCTTCAACTCCGAGCATCACGATCAAAACCACTTCGAAAGATGGAGAAGCGGCTGTTGATACGACCCAGTACACGTATTACCGGATCCTGGAAGCCGATATCGGTACAGATCCGCAAATCAATGACGTCTATCAGTCCGGCGGGGCTGTATCCTACCATACGGACAGCCAGGCCAAGGCAGATGCCCTGGCGGCCGCGACAATTCCGGGCACAGAAACCAAAGTTTTCAAAGTGACCCGGGTTGGTGAATCAAGCAGGTGGTATGTGGAACTGATTGATCCGGATATCAGCGGCGCTCAACTCGCGGCTGCTATCGGAACGATGAACCTCAGCATTTTCCCGTCTGCCACATTCAGCCAGACAGAAGTCGCGGGCACCGCGACCAGCGGCACCGTAGCTCCCGGTTATTACTACGTTACATCCACCGCCGGTAAAAATGTAGCCGTGCAGACGCTGACCGCGGTTGAAATCAAGGAAAAGAACGAATTCCCGACGATCACCAAGGAAGTTGATGAGGAAGATGAAGATGCCCAGATCGGGGATGAGATCACTTTCACCATTAAAGTGAAGGTTCCGTCCACAGCCAATGATGAGATCGTGCTGACGGATACCATGTCCGCCGGCCTGCGCTTCAAGTCCATCGACTCGATGAAGATGGGCGGGTCAAACGGAACGGATGTAGGCGCAAGCAACTATACTGTAGCGACCACCACAGACGGCTTTACCCTTACTCTCCCCGCGGCACTGGTCGCGGATGCTGCGGCGGCTGCGGAAAATGAAAGCACCAAAGTCACGGAGATTGAGATCATCTGTACAGCGGTCCTGGACGGGGATGCCCAGACAGAAAATCCTGAAACAAACTCTGTGACCCTGGACTACGGTGAGCATTACACAACAAAGCCCAAGACGGCGGAAGTCAAAACCTATGACTTCAAGTTCAACAAGATCGACGGCAACACAAAGGACCAGCTGGCCGGAGCGGAATTCCAGTTCCTGCTGAGCGGCTCTCCGATGAAGCTGATAGAGGTGGAAGCCGGGAAGGAATACCGGATCGCCATGCCCGATGAGGAAGGAACGACTGAGACAATCACCACCATCGGTGAAACAGTGCGCATCTACGGCCTGGATATCGACGTACAGGCTTACAGCCTGCAGGAAACAAAAGCGCCGACCGGCGGTTATAAGATTCTGAAGGACGCTGTTCCGGTCAAGGCATCCGGAGATTCCTTTGGCGAGATTGATGTGGAGAACAACGAAGGAACAGTTCTTCCCAGCACCGGCGGATCGGGCACCACGATCTTCTATGTGATCGGCGGACTGCTGATCATCGGCGCGGGCATCGTGCTGGTGGCCCGTCGCAAGGTTCACGAATAAGAAATCCTGAAGCAAACCCTCTCCCCGGGCCCGGATGGGACCGGGGAGCTTTTTGATTCGGAATTGTTCATTCTGAATCAAAAAGCTCAATTCGAAAATAACAATTCATAATTCATAATGTATTTGTACAATCGTTTGCTTGAAGAAACAGGATTCATCGCATATAATGACAGCAGAACGAAAACCTTTGCACTGGAGGATATATTCATGCGTAAGAAAACACTTGCAGCATTGCTTCTGGCCCTGTGCCTGATTGTCAGCGCGGCGGCAGGACTGGCGGAGCCGCCGGTACAGACGGAAGGGATCATGATCCCGGTGGTCGTGGATATGAAGAAGTTTGAGATTCCGGATAATGATGCCATGGCGTTCCTGAAAGACATGAAGTGCGGATGGAACCTGGGCAACACCTTTGACGCATATAACGGTTACAGCCTGCATGCCAAAGGAACCGCTATGGAGACCAGCTGGGTCGGCGCGAAAACCACCCCTGAACTGATCGCCGCAATCAAAGAGGCCGGTTTTAATACCATCCGGATCCCGGTGAGCTGGCACAACCATGTGGACGAAAATAATGTAATCGATCCGGAATGGATCGATCGGGTCCGGGAAGTGGCCGGCTGGGCGCTGGATCTTGGAATGTATGTCATCGTGAACACGCATCACGACAATGATGTGAAGTATTACTATCCGGATGAAGCTCATTACAGCCGGTCCAAAGAGTATCTTTCCGCGGTCTGGAACCAGATGGCGGAGAAGTTCAAAGACTGTGATGACCACCTGATCCTGGAGTCCATGAATGAGCCCAGGCTGGTGGGCACAGTGTATGAATGGAACTGGACCAACAACTCGTCGGAATGCCAGCAGGCTGCTGAATATATCAATGAGCTGAATCAGCTGTTTGTGAATATCGTCCGGAGTTCCGGCGGAAACAACGCCACGCGCTACTTGGCGGTACCGGCATACTGCGCGGCGCCCTGGAACGCGGTCAGGAAGGTTTTCCGGATTCCGGATGACACAGCGGAAAACCGGATCATCGTATCAGCACACGCCTATACGCCCTACAATTTTGCGCTGAATACAGGCAGCAGCGACAAACGGTTTGATCTGGAGAAGGACAAGAACAAAAAGAGCGAAATAGCCGGATTTATGAACGATCTGTACAACACGTTCATCAAAAACGGCATTCCGGTAATGATGGACGAATTCGGCGCGCTGGACAAGAACGGCAACCTGCAGGACCGGGTCAACTTCACCGCGTATTATGTCGCGTCCGCCAGTGCCCGGGGTATCACCTGCGTCTGGTGGGACAACGGCAACTTTACCGGCAGCGGGGAACGGTTCGGCATCATCCGCCGCAACACGCTGCAGTGGGTCTGCCCGGACATTGCCCTGGCGATGGAAGCCAACTGCCTGTACAACCGGAAATAAGGGAAGCTGAAACATGAAGAAAGCGGGAAAAGCTCTGCAGGGCGGAACCGGAAAGAAGAAAAGCCACCGGGTGTCGAATACGATCCTGGTGCTGATTCTGCTTGCCGGTATAGCCATCGCGGCTTATCCCGCTTTCAGTGATTACTGGAACAGCATGCACCAGACCCGGGCTATCCAGAGCTACGCGGAGCGCGTGGCGGAGCTGGACAACGAGGCATACACCGCGGTCTGGGAGGCGGCACTGGACTACAACCGCAGGCTGGCGGAAGACCCGAATCCCTGGGCCATGGAGGATGAGGATATCGAGGATTACGAACGGCAGCTGAACGTGGACGGCACGGGCAATATGGGATTTATCTCCATTCCGAAGATCGATGTGAATCTGCCCCTGTATCATGGAACCAGCGACGCGGTACTCCAGACATCCATCGGACATATAGACGGCACCTCGCTGCCGGCCGGCAGCGTCCATCCGGATCCGGACGATTTCAGCAAAGTGGAATACGCCTCTCACAGCGTACTGAGCGGCCACCGGGGCCTGCCGAGCGCCAAGCTGTTCAGCGACCTGGACGCGATGGAGGCGGGGGACGTGTTCTACCTGACGATCCTGGACCAGACGCTGACCTATCAGG
This sequence comes from Clostridia bacterium, assembly GCA_017615475.1. Taxonomy (GTDB): domain Bacteria; phylum Bacillota; class Clostridia; order Christensenellales; family Aristaeellaceae; genus Aristaeella. Next base: position 19,507 of record JAGAAC010000039.1, on the reverse strand, counting down.
TGGACAAGATCAGCGTGATCCTGCCGGAGGACAGTTCCGAACTGTCCCTGTTTCCGGGGAAGGATTACTGCACGCTGATGACCTGCACTCCCTACGGCATTAACACGCACCGGCTGCTGGTTCGGGGCGTGCGGGTGGAGAACGATAAGGAGCTGCTGGACGTGCGTGTGACAGCGGACGCGCTGAAGGTCGAACCGCTGTATGTGGTGCCGTTCATTGCGGCCCCGGTTCTGCTTCTGTTGATCCTCTGGGTGGTCCTTTTCCCGGGCAAAAAGAAGAGAAGATAGGAGCTTATAGGACGAATTGTCAGAAATATCCAAAGAAAAGCATAAAAATGTGTTCAAAATACAGGTTTAAAGCCTTTTAGTTACATGAATTCCATTGACAAATCGTAATAAAAAATACATAATTAAAGGTGGATAATTGTACAATCTCAGCAATACCTGAAAGCGTATAAGCTTACTTGTTTCAGAGAGGCTGTGTTTATGTTCAACCGAAATGATCCGGAGCGAAAAATCCGGCAGGTAAAGGGATGGAGGAGACTGACCGCTTTCCTCTGTGCTTTCATGCTGCTTTTTTCCTCCTGCGGGTTGAACGCTTTTGCACAGACAATATACTCTGATCCGGTTACAGTGCCCGTGAAGAATACGGAGGCACCGGAAGAGACGCCCGCTCCGGCGGATGCGGCTGTGACCGGTGAAGAAACGGAGCCTGCCACAGACGAACCTGCCGCGGAAGATGCGGCGGAGGTCCCCGAAACGGATGAACCCGGCGAACCGGCAGGGGAAACACCGGCTGAAGACATGCCCGCATCCGGAACGGACACGGAACTGCCGGAGAATCCGGATGAAGAAGAAACGGCGGCAGAAGCCGGAGACAATACAAACAACGATCAGACAGAAGAAACCGGCGCGGAACCGGAGAGCGTATATTTCCCCGGAACGCTGACCCTGGAGACGGCGGAAGGTACCGTAAGAATCGAATATCCCGCGGAGGCGTGCCTCCCGGAAAACACCGTGCTGTCCCTTATGCCGGTGAAAGGCGCGGAGCTTTATGCTGCCCTGAAATCCGCCGCGAAGCTGATCCGGAATGAGGAAAACGATACCTGGCAGCGGCAGGTGGCCGATGAGGGCAACCGGTTCTGGATGCCGGCCCTAAAAGACACGGACGGAAACGAGATTCATCCGCAGGCCGGTTTGACGCTGAGCTTCACAACGCATGAGGCACCGAAAGGCGCGGAGTGGTTCCGGGCGGGGGACAATGCCGGGGTCCTGGAGGCGCAGGACGGGACGGTTATCATCACGGACTACGGGATGGAACCCTTTGGCTATGCCCTGCTGGAACGGGTGCAGATCGGCACAGTGACACAGGAATTCTCAGCAAGCGACTATACTGTGACTGCCTCCTACGGTCCGGAAGCTGGTTTCCCGGAAGATACGGAAATGAAGGTCCGGGAGATCAGACAGGGTACACCGGAATATGCCCTTTACAGCGGCATGACGGAAGAAACGCTGGGTGAGGACTGGAGCGAGATCACCCTGGAGCGGTATTTTGACATCACTTTTGTCAGCGGCGGGGAGGAAGTGGAACCGCAGGCGGACGTGGATGTGCAGATCCTCTTCCGGGACGTCATTGAACTGACGGAAGAGCATGACGTCCAGGCAGTTCATATTGAAAATCATGAGGCGGTCGTCATTGAATCCGAAACGGATTCGAATGAGGACGAAGCAAAGCGGAACAGCGAAGCGATCGACACGGTATCCTTCAGCTCCGGCAGCTTCTCCGTGTTCGGTGTGGTGCAGCGGAAAAAGATTACCCAGAAGGTGCTGGCTGCGGACGGGAACACCTATGAGATCAGCGTGACCTATGGTCCCGACGCGGAGATCCCGGCGGACGCGGAACTGGCAGTGACGGAACTGCAGCCCGGAGACCCGCGGTACGCGGAACACCTGCAAAAGGCTGTGAAGGCGGCCCTGGAGCAGTCTGAACAGAAAGCGCCCGGCGAAGGGGAGGGCGTATATATCGGTGAAGACCAGTACGGACGGTTCTTCGATATTGAGATCCTGTCCGGCGGGCAGAAGATCGAACCGGAAGGCAGTGTGTCCGTGAAGATCAGCCTGGCGGATACGCCGGACGAGAAAACAGACGAACTGCTGGTGGTACACTTCGCCGAGGAGGAGCCGGATATCCTGGACACGGAGATCAGCGCCCAGGACGGCATTCAGTTTGAAACAGATTCCTTCTCGGTATACGGTGTGATCACCATGCCTTCCAGCCAGCCCCAGAACGACCTGGGCGACCTGGACAGCAGAAGGTTCACCATGAGCCATAACGGGCAGTATGTGACGAGCACCATTGACAGCGCCACCACAAACCTGTTCCATAAGTCCAGGAACGCCAATGACGCGGCGGTCTGGACCTTTGAGGCGACAGACCAGGAAGGCGTCTATAACATTTTCACAACAGACTCTGATGGCAACAAGAAGTATATGCGCCTGGACCGCCGCGATGCCAGCCGGGCGCACGCGGGCCTGAGCGACACGCCCCAGGGATTCCGGGTAACGCGAAACGGAAACGGCTACCTGCTGTCAACGGACAGCGGCGGCGTTACCTTCTGGCTGAACGAGTTCAACGGCGGTTCCGGTTTTGCCGGATGGTACGCCCGGAGCTCAAACGATGACGTCTTCAGCCTGAATTTTGCGGACCCGGTCATGGAAAACGGCAAGGAATACATGGTCCTTGTGAAATATGACGGGGAATACTATATCGTCAACAACGACGCCACCCTGACACGCGTGGAATATGATCCCGTGAACAACCGCGTGGCGGTGGACAACCCCATGCTGTGGACCGTTGACGGAACCAATCCGAACAAGCATATCTACTTCAGGTCGGAAGCCGCCGGATATACTTCCGACCAGCTGCCGTCTGACTATTACAGGCGGTACCTGGATCCGAGCCAGGCCAACGCCCTGTCCGAGGAAAACAGCGGAAATGTTTCCCTTGATCCGCATTATAATCAGGCCTGGCGGGACGACGAGGGCAACATCAATTATCCCAACACCATCAACAGGCCTACAAGCTCCCAGAACAGCGCCAGTGTGAACTATTACAACCAGCAGGTTTATACGGAACCCTGGAACGGCAATAATCACCTGGGCGTTGAGCTGAACAGCAACGGCGTGCCTGTACGCCTGGTGGGCCAGCAGTCGGCGGACAACGGCGTGGAGATTCTGTTCGCGGACCCGACGGAGGTCGGGGACCCCATTGCCCGGAACCATTCCGTAAACCATATCGACATCTCCATAGCCGGTGAATCCAGGGTCAATGTGCCCCTGGCGTACGGTACGTATTATTACCAGGATCCGGAAACGGGCGAGATGATCGAATACACCGTTACCACAAACACCTCGCTGAACCTCAGCACCAATGTCAAAATTGATCCGGAGGACATGAAGCACGCCACGATCAAGGCGTATGACAAGAACAACAACGAGCTGGATGACGCGTTCGTCATCACAGGCTATTCCTCCAACGCCCATAACGACGTCAGTGCCGTACAGGTCCGTATCGAGGGCCGGTTCAAGGTGGCGGAAGTCAGTACGGCCTATAACTGGTGGGAGGATACCAACTCCGACCGCATGAAGCGTGAACGGCTGAACAACCAGATCACCTATGTGGTCTCGGCGGTCAAGAACGAAGATTTCAACATGGTGGATCCGGACCGGGGCCAGCTGTATGAAAAGATGGCTGACGGTACCTATAAGCCGCTGTCCCTGAACATGGACGTGGATATGACGGCCAGCTTCACCTACTATGACACGCTCAATGAATGCCCGCCTGTCCACTGGAACTATGACCTGTGGCAGAGCGGCGGCATCATCGACGGCAGCGGCATGGACTTTATCCTGGGCGGCGACACCGAAGCGGCCAGCACGAACGTCGTGGCGCTGGAAGTGACGAAGCAGATCGTGGATGAAAACGGACTGCTGGTCCATCCGGCCGAGAAGATCATCCACAGCGTGGATATTTACGGGAACACGGCCAAAGACGCGAACGGCCTGGTGGCCAATCCCAATATCGTGGCGGAGGTCAACGTCAACCAGTACGGAACGGAGTTCATTCCTAACGGCTATACCAAATACCATTCCAAGAATATCGCTGTCGGGCCCAACGGCATGACGGTCGTGTATGACTATGCCATCAAACCCGGTATGTATTACGTGACGGAAGACAAGAGCACCATTGCCCAGTCCTTTGTGGACACGTCGGGTGACACCTGGGAATACAAGGAAACCTATATCGCCACTGAATACGTCCGCCGCGGCAACAAGTATGACGACAAGGTAGCCTATCCGGATCCGCGGCACCTGAGCAAGATCTACACTATGGATGATCCGGTGTACGCCGCGGTTCCCGAGGTGGTTGGCACCTTCAAACGGCTGGACAACGTGGAGAAGAAAAACGGAATTATTGAGTTCTACATTTACAACGTCTACGTCAACACCAGTCATACCAGCCTGGAAGTGGAGAAGATCTGGGCGGACGGCACACCGGTTCCGGCGAATGCCGTGGTGACCTTCGAACTGTATTACGCGAAGCGGCAGAAAACAAATAACGGCGAGCCGGTGGCCAACCTGGCTCCCTGGCCGGACTATGAGGAATACCTGCCCGTGGACGGCGACCCGATCTTTGACCCGACCATGCAGAAGGTGCTGGTCATGAGTACGAATGATGCCGCGGAGGACTGGACAGATACCTTCACAGGCATGCCCGGGGCCTGGCGGGATGATAACGGCAATGAATGGGAGCTGGACTATTTCGCCAAAGAAACGTCTGTGACCGAGAACGGTGTGAATATCATCAGCCAGTACATCCAGACCGCCGAAAAGGAAGAGCCTTCCCAGGACGAGGTTGATTTCTCGGACGGAAAGGTGACCATCACCAACGCGGCCGCCAAGACCGAAACGACCGTGAAAAAGATCTGGTCTGACGACGCGGCCCATTACGACAATGAAACGCTTACCCTGAAGCTTGTCCGCTACAAGAAGGAAGCTCCTCCGGAACCGGAGGAGGGTGTCCTGCACATATCGCATATCACCTCCGGAATCCCGGCCTCCCCGGAACTGCCGGAAGGCTTTACCGCGACCTATTCCTACGTCGGACCGGTGTCCGCTTCCGATGTGCCGGCAGGATCCTATTCCCTGCCGCCGGGACGGTATACCGTGACCGCGACTGTCACAAACGGCGGTGCTCCCTTCGGGTATACCTACAGCTTCACATCGGATCCCGTTACGATCAACGTGCCTGAAAACAACGTTGTAACCGCAGAGTTTACCAGCTTCTATTCCCAGAACGCGGGCACGCTGAACATCACGCATGTTTCCGCCGGCCTGCCGAATTCCCCGGCGCTGCCTTCGGGATTCGCGGTGACCTATTCCTGCACAGGCAACGGAACCACCTACCAGCTGGAGCCCGGGGAAAACACCCTGCCCGCCGGTACCTATACGGTTACAGCCACTGTGTCCAACGGCGCTCCGCCTTCCGGCTACAGCTATGCCAGCACAACGGAGCCCATGACGGTTACCGTATACTCCAACGGAACAACGAACGCTGAATTTACCAGCACCTACGGCCGCTTTGTCAAGGTGACCGCGAAGCATATCCAGCAGCGTGGTGTTTCCTGGAACATTATCACAGACGTTTATGAAAAGGAATTCGCGGTCGGGACTATCATTGAGATCGCGTACTCCACCAATGATCTCAGCAGCCAGCTTTACATCAACGGCCAGCGGGTGACCACATTCCAGGGAGCCGGCAGGCATGTGTACAACTATACCATCCAGCGGGAAGGGGATATCACGATCGAGGCGCTGGATCCCTGGTTCCCCAACGGCTTTACCAGCCCGATAACGGTTGAGGGCATCGGCGTGTCCGGACGGACAGATGAACCGCACGGACTGACCGCCGGCTTAAGGGCGGCAAGGTATACCGCTTCCGCCGGCTTCACATCGGGCGTCGGCAGGCTGCGCGCGTCCACGCTGCCGGAAGGCTACAGCAAGGACGAGGCCTGGTCGGAGACCGTTACGGTAAGCCTGTCGGAAGACTGGACAAAGGTTGTCGGGGAACTGGACGTTTATGACGAACACGGACAGCCGTATTATTACGCGGTTGAGGAAGAGAACGTTCCGGCGGGCTATGACGATGAGGCAGGCGCGCCTGTCGCGGCACCGGATATTGAGGATGCCGTGCTGACGATTACCAATACCTATATCAATCCGACAACAGGCAACCTGATCGTTTCCAAAAAGATCGAAGGTAACGCGGCAGACCTGACGAAGGCATTCACATTTACCGTGAATGTTGTGGACGCGGAGGGCCAGCCGATCCCGGACGGGGATTACGGCGCAATGACGTTCACCGGCGGCACCGCGACCTTCACCCTGACAAACGGGGAAATGAAGAAGGCCCTGGAGCTTCCGGAAGGCGCCTCATTTACGGTCACCGAGGACGCGGAGGGATATACGGCTGAACGGGAAGGTGAGGACGGCACCATTGAGGCCGCCAACACAAAGCATGTTGACTTTACCAACACGCTGGATACCTTTGCGGACCTGAAGATCTCCAAAACGGTCACCGGCGAGGAGATCAATGAGGATCAGGTGTTCACCTTTACCGTGACGCTGCCCGGTCACACAGGGGAGGAAACCTTTGATACCGTGATGACTTCCGGCGGCGTTAATCGGGAGGGAACCCTGACATTTACGGACGGAACCGCCACCGTTGAACTGAAGCATAGCGAAAGCCTGACCATTAAGAACCTGGCGAACGGCACGGAATACAACATTACGGAAGCCGATTACACGCCGGAATACTATGAACCGGAATTTGAAAACGCCAGCGGTACCATAGAGGGCGGCGAAAACGTGACGGTTGACGCGTCCTTTATTAACCCCAGGAAGCCTGTAGTGGACATTACCGCGAACAAGGACTGGGGAACCGCGGACTATATTCTGGAAGCCACCGCGGTACAGTTTGTGCTGAAACGGCAGGCAGGCGACGGAGAACCTGAGGTCGTCGACACCGTAACGCTGAAGGCGGAAGACAACTGGCAGGTATACTGGGAAGGCCTGGACAAGTATGTGAACGGAGAACTGCCGGAGGAAGAGCGGACAGCCTACACCTACAGCGTTGAGGAAACCGGTGTGTACTTCGGTGAACTGGTGGACGGCGAAGTGCCGGAGGACGGCTGGATCACGGACGGGGAAACGCTGGCTGCCATGTACAAAACCGAAGGCGGCGCGGTGACCATGACCGGGGATTACCTGAACCATGGCATGGCAACGATCACCAACGAGACTGAAACGGCAACGGTGATCGTGGAAAAGAACTGGCCTGACTTTGCGGACGATGATTCCTTCACCTGGGAAGCATCTTTCCAGCTGCTGGCGGATGAAACTCCGACAGGGGATCATCTCATCATCCGGAAGGATACACCCGCTGAGGAAAGGACTTTCGCAAACCTGCCGAAGTTTATGGTCGATGAGAACGGTGAAGCAAAGCTGATCGACTATACGGTTCGGGAGACTTCCTACAATGTTTATGAAAACGGAGAACTGCGGTTCAGCTATGACGGCACAAACTATGTGCCGGATGACCGGTATAAGCGGTATCTCTCGTCTTACGACTCTGAATTCAATGAAGACGGCGAAGAAGTGATCACGGTTACCAACGTGACCACGAAGGTGAAGTCCATCCGGGTCACCAAGGAGTGGATGGGCGTTCCCGTCGAGGAGACAAAGGATCTTCCGGCCGCTTCCTTCGCGCTGGCCTATATTCCGGCCACCGGCTGGGGAAATCCGCAGCCTTATGAGGACGATACCGGATTTGACTATACGAGGATCTGGCTGAGCTACAATAACAACTGGACCTGGGAATGCCCGGTAGACCTGCCGGAAGAATACCGGTATTTCGTTATTGAAACCCCGCTGACCAAGCCTAACTGGGATTCCGCGGACGAACATGTCCGGACGGATCCGCTGATCGATGAATTCCCGATCATGATTGAAGGCTATAAGTGCCGTGACGTCATCGATACAGGCAACTGGAGTTCCCTGGTTCACTTCCAGCAGCCGCGGAACGCGAATATCGGCAATCACGGTGAGATCAAGATCCTGAACAAGCTGCCCGGTTATATGCAGATGGACCTGAAGAAGAAATTCCTTGAATACAGGGATAACGGCAACGGCGGGCAGAGTCTGTATACCACCACGGGTGAGGATCAGTCCCAGAGCAATATGATCATTGAGCTGCAGATGATGCGGCGGACCATCGATTACAGTTCGGGAGAAGACGTCTACATTACCGGCTGGCAGAATTACGGCAAACCGATAAAGCTTGGCTATGACGCGGCGGGAAATGACTATGTTGACAATCCCAATCCGTTCGCGGTCAGCTCCCGAGGCTCCTGGAACTTCAACGTTGAGGACAATAACATATATCACGGCCTGCCTACCAAGGGGCTTTACAGGAAGGCGGACAACTCGATCATTGTCGTCCGGTACCAGTATATCTACAAGGAAGTACAGGTGTATGACGGGAACCTGAACCCGATCGGCGGGCAGTGGACATCCTGGCTGCCTTATGCCTGGGACGCGAACGGCAACAAGGTGCGTGTTTCGGAACTGCAGACAGCGCAGGATCAGGACCGTATGCTGAACGTCCCCGGTACTTCCCTGGATATCGAGAAGGGCTGGGCGGATGACCGGGTGGCTGCCAATGTGCAGGAAGTCTATGTCCGGGTGGAACGCAGGGAATATGGATCCAACGGACCGTATGAGGATTACCTGTCCGTGATCAACACGGAGATGGAACTGGGCAGTCTGTCGCAGAACCACTTCATCACAAGCGGCTCCGACGTATACAACCAGCTTACCAACCGGATCGTGCTGAGCAGGGATAATGACTGGAAGGCAACCATCGACAAGGTGGCGATCTTCCCGAACGGAAACGGACAGAAGCAGTATGAATACCGGATCGTGGAAACCGGCTATATGGACCGGGCCGGTAACGTATACCTGACCACCGACGTGTTTGAACCTGTGACCTACTATAAGCAGGGCCACAATGACAGCGACTGGACCGACATGGGAACCGGGGTGCTGCTGACGAGGGACGGGCCCAACAAGCTGAAGGTGGAGAACACCTCCCACTTCGGCCCGCTGGAGATCGTCAAACAGGTTCCTGAAGCCAGCATAGAAGCCGCTGCGGAAAAGACCTTTGAGTTCCACGTCGAGATGCTGCTGCCTCCGGGCATTGAGCTGAAGATGCTGGACCTGGAGGTGGAAAACGGCACCATCAGTGATTTCACCTGCGAGGGAGAAAACGCGGAATTCACCGTGACGATTGAGGGAACGGGTACGGTGTTCATTGACGGTATCCCGTTCGGAACCACCTATGAAGTGGAGGAAATCAATCTGCCGGACGGCTGGAAGCAGGACGGCGATGCGGTTTACAGCGATGAGGAAGGCAAGCAGGTCTCCCTCGAAGATGATCCCCTGGACAGTGTCACTTTTACCAACATTGAGATCACATCCATCTCCGCGGAAAAGACCTGGAAGCAGAACGGAGCAGCAGTGCACTGGCCGTCGGAAGTAACGGAGATCACCGTGGGACTGTACGGCAGTGTGAACGGCGGAGATCCGGAACCGGCGGAGGATGAGGAAGGCAATCCGCACACCCTTACTTTCGGGGAAGACGCCAGGATTGCGGAGCGCACCTTCGATGAACTGCCGGTCTATGACGAGGATGGCAATCTCATTACCTACAGCATCCGCGAACTGAGTATTACGGACGGCCGGGAGACGGCGGACGTGACGGACGATATGGTTACGCTCGGCGGAAAGACCTGGCAGGCCCTGGTGAGCGAACCGGATGAGGAAAACCATGTGGTCATCACGAACAGCCGGACAGAGATCCATCTCCTGAAGATTGACGCGGATACCGGCGAAGCACTGGCGGACGCGGAATTCCGGCTTTTGAAGCTGAACGGGACAAGCTGGGAAGTGTTTAAGGAAGGGATCACCGTAGGCACGGAAGGAGAAGAAAAGGGCCGGGCTTCGGTGGACGGACTGACAGACGGATCGTACACGCTGGAGGAAATCAAAGCGCCTGCCGGATACATAGCGCTGGGCATGCCTGCGGGATTCAGGGTGCGGAACGGTGAAATCATCTTTAGCGACACAGGTCATGTAACCTATGACGCGGATACTGCCACCTTTACAGTGAGGAACAGACCGGGGCTTGCGCTGCCGAGTACCGGCGGGGAAGGCACGACGCTCTACACAGCCGGCGGACTGGGAATGATCCTGCTGGCGATGGTCCTGCTGCTGGTGAGAAGAAAAAAATGGAAAAATAATTGTATGTAACCGTCCGTGCAACTAGTTTTGGTGTATAATACAGACGAAAGAGAGTATAGGAGGACAACCGGGACCTGTCACGAAAGGAGGTGACGGAAATGACCAGGCGCATCAGAATGATCCTGTCGATGATTCTGGCTGTGGTAATGGTCTGCGTTTCCGTACCTTCCTTTGCTGAGGAAACACCGGTGCCCGAAGAGATCACTCCAGCTCCGGTAACAACGGAAGCGCCTGCGGAAACCGTGCCGGAAGAACCGGCGGAAATCGTACCGGAAGAGATCACTGAAAACCCGCCGACGACGGTTGCTCCCGATGAAAACCGGGATGATGTGACGCCTGAAGCTGCTGCCGCGGAAACGCCGGAAACGACGCCTGAAGAAGATCCGGCACCGACTCCGGAAGAACAGGCATCAGAAGCTCCAACGGCAGAGCCGGCGGCTGAACCCCCTGCTGAGGAAACGCCCGCGGCGGCAGAGCCTGCTGCTGATATACCTGCGGCGGAAGAGCCCGCTGCGGAGGAACCGGAAGCCGGAGAACCCGGAGAAGAGCAGGTGCCCGGTGAAGAACCGGTAACGGAAGCACCTGCTGATGAAACGCCCGATACTGAGGACGGGGAAACCGAAGCTCCCGAAACACCCGCAGCGGAAGGCTGCGCGGCGGAAGGAACCGCGGATCCGGAAGGTGAAGACGAAGAACCGCAGATCACCGTAACCGTGAAAGCTACCCTGGTCGAGGATAACATCATGGTGCTGGATGCCATTGTGGATGATCCGGAGGGACGGAGCTTTACTTACCAGTGGCAGGTGTCCGAAGACGGCGGCCTGACCTACATGGATATTGAGGATGCCACAGAGGCGGAACTGCGGATTGAGCTGACAGAAGAGAATATGCATGACCTCTGGCGTGTACGGGTGGAAACGATCTGAAGAAGACAAAGAACCGGGACGGATCATGAATATGATCCGTCCTCTTTTTATGCCGTGATTCCTTTCAACACTTGTGGTATAATACCCGGTGCCCGGAAACGGGCAAGGACATCAGGAAGGATGAGAAACACCCATGAAGAAAACCATACTGAGGAAATATGCCCGGCTGATCGCTGAATGCGGCGCGAACGTGCAGAAGGGACAGGAAGTCTTTATCAACGCGGGGCTGGACCAGCCGGAATTCGTGAAGATGCTGGTGGAGGAATGCTACAAGCTGGGAGCCAGCCGGGTCGTGGTGGATTTTGACTACGCGCCCCTGCAAAAGATCCATGTGAAATACTGTGACGTGGAAACCCTGGGCGGCCTGACGAACTACCAGAAAGCCCGCTGGGAACACTATGTGGAGAAACTGCCCTGCAGGATCTACCTGGATTCCGATGATCCGGACGGCCTGAAGGGTATTGACCAGAATAAAATGCTCAAGGCACAGCAGATGCGCTATCCGCTGATCAAAGGCTACCGGGATGAAATGGACAACAAGTACCAGTGGTGTATTGCAGCTGTGCCTGGCGCGGATTGGGCGAAGAAGGTGTTCCCGGGCCTGACAACACACCAGGCCATCGAAAAGATGTGGGAAGCGATCCTTTTCACCAGCCGGGTAACCGATGATCCGGTGAAGGCCTGGAAGGATCACAACGCGGATCTGGCTGCCCGCTGCAAATACCTTAACAGCCTGGGCATTGAGGAACTGCACTATACCGCCGGAAACGGAACGGACTTTACGGTGGGCATGATCCCGGAAGCGGAATTCAAGGGCGGCGGGGACACCAGCCTGCAGAAGATCTTCTTTAATCCGAACATCCCCACGGAGGAATGCTTTATTTCCCCGATGAAGGGAAAGGCGGAAGGCCTGGTGGTGGCCAGCATGCCGCTGAGCCGGGAAGGCCAGCTGATCGAGAATTTCAGCATCCGCTTTGAAAACGGCAAGGCCGTGGAGTGGCACGCTGAAAAGAATGAGCAGCTGCTGACCAACATGCTGACGTCTGACGAAGGCGCAAGCTTCCTGGGCGAATGCGCGCTGGTGCCCTATGATTCCCCGATCCGCAACAGCGGTATCCTGTTCTACAATACGCTGTTCGATGAAAACGCCGCCTGCCACCTGGCTGTCGGCGCGGGCTTCGCGGATACGATCAAAGGGTTTGAGGAAAAGACCCTGGAGGAGTGCCGGGCCCTGGGGATCAATGATTCCATGATCCACGTGGACTTCATGATCGGCACGAAGGACCTGAACATCGATGCGAAAACCCGGGACGGGAAGACAGTACCGATCTTCCGGAACGGAAACTGGGCGTTCTGATCGTTTGCACAGGGGCGGTCCCGCATGGGACCGCCCTTTTTTCAATGTTGCATGTAAACGTTTTCCATGTTAAAATAAATGGATTTGAAAAAGGAGAACCCCAAAGGCGAGGAAATAAATACGGTTACCGCAGGAGGTCAGAGGAATGAATTACGGCTATTTTGACGAGAACGCAAGAGAGTATGTGATTACCAATCCCAATACACCCGCCCCCTGGGCGAACTACCTGGGATCGCCGGAATACGGCGCTATCGTGACAGTGAACGCAGGCGGCTACAGCTTTGTGAAGAGCGGCGCGGCCGGACGGATCCTGCGCTATACCTTTAACCAGTTTGACGAGCCCGGACGGTATATCTACCTGCGGGATGAGGAAACCGGTGATTTCTGGTCTGCCAGCTGGAAGCCTGTGGCGAAGCCGCTGGATGAGTATCATTCCGAATGCCATCACGGCACAAGCTATACCGAGTTTGTGAGTGAGTATAACGGCATCCGCAGCCGGGCACTGTATTATGTGCCGCTGGGGGCCACGCATGAAGTGTGGAGGATCAGCCTGGAGAATCTGACCGATCGGGAACGGAAGATCAGCGTGTTTGCCTATGCTGAATTCACAACCGAGAGCTTTTATACCCAGGACCTGGTGAACCTGCAGTATACCCAGTTCATCACCAAGACCGAGTTCCATGACAACTTTATCCTGGAACAGATCAATGAGTTCAACTATCCGCGGCCGGACGGAACCACCGGTCGTGAACGCTTCTTCGGCCTGGCCGGCGCGAAGGTGGCGAGCTATACCGGACGCCGGGAGCAGTTCCTGGGCCGGAACCGTTTTGATAAGCCCCAGGCGCTGCTGGACGGGAAATGCGACAACAGCCTGAACTATAACGGCAATCCCTGCGGTGCGCTGCAGTTCAGCGCCGTGCTGAAACCTGCCGGAAAGACCACGGCAGCGTTCCTCCTGGGCCAGAAGACCGTCTTTGAAGCGAAGGAGATCATGGATCGCTACGCCGATACGGAAGCGACCGTGAACAGGGAACTGGAAGAACTGAAGAATTACTGGCACGGGGAACTGGCAAACCTGAAGATCTGCACCCCGGACAAAAACTTTGATACCATGGTGAACACCTGGAACGCGTTCCAGTGCTTCATCACCTTTATCTGGAGCCGGGCGGCCAGCCTGTTCTACTGCGGTGAGCGGAACGGCTACGGCTACCGGGATACCGTGCAGGACATCCAGGGCATCATGCACCTGGATCCGGAACTGGCCAGGAAACAGCTGACCTTTATGCTCAGCGCACAGGTACATCACGGCGCCGGCCTGCCGCTGGTGAAGTTCTCCCACAACGCGGGCCATGAGGACACGCCGGAGCAGGACAGTTATGTGAAGGCCACCGGCCATCCCAGCTACCGGGCGGACGACGCGCTGTGGCTGTTCCCGACAGTGTACAAGTACATTGCCGAGACCGGTAACACCGCTTACCTGGATGAAGTGATTCCCTTTGCGGACAAGGATACCGGAACGGTCCGGGAGCACCTGAAGCGGGCAATCAACTTCAGCATGACCCACCTGGGCCCCCACGGCATGCCTGCCGGCCTGCACGCGGACTGGAACGACTGCCTGGTGCTGGGCTCCCAGGGAGAAAGCACCTTTGTGGCCTTCCAGCTGTATTACGCGCTGAACATCATGAAGGAATTCTGTGAAAACGAGCCGGAATACCTGGCATACCTGAACGAGACGTCGGATAACCTGCTGAAGATCCTGAACAGCCTGTGCTACGAGGGAGACCAGTTTATCCGCGGCTTCCGCGATACAGGTGAGATCATCGGCAGCCGGAAAAACAACGAGGCCGCCACATGGCTGAATCCCCAGAGCTGGGCCGTCATCAGCCGTGCCGCGACACACGAGCAGGCGGAGATCATCCTGGAGACCGCCTGCAAGAAGCTGAATACGCCTTACGGCCTGGAGCTGATGCAGCCCAGCTACCGGTATGAATACTTTGAAGGCGCCCGGATGCGGCTGTTCAACCCGGGTACCAAGGAGAACGGCGGTATCTTCTGCCAGCCCCAGGGATGGGCAATCCTGGCGGAAGCCCTGTGCGGACACGGCAACCGGGCCTTCCAGTACTTTAAGGAAAGCAGCCCTGCCTCCTATAATGATGACGCGGACCGCCGGGTGATCGAGCCCTACGTCCACGGCCAGTTCATTGAGGGCCATGAGAGCCCCTTCGCCGGACGGAGCCATGTGCACTGGCTGACGGGCACCGCCAGCACGGTGATGGTCGGCTGCGTGGAAGGTATCCTGGGCCTGCGGCCCACAACGAAGGGCATTGAGATCTCTCCAGCGATCCCGCAGGAATGGGACGGCTTCACGATGGAGAAGGTTTTCCGGGGACGGAAGCTGTACATCACCGTGGATAACAGCGCCCACAAGGAAGGCACGCCCGTGAAGGTGATCCTGAACGGCGTGGAACGCGCGGCCGGCGTGATCCCGGAAAGCGACCTGAAGGACGAGAACGACATCACGGTTGTAATGTAAGATGAAGATCATTGCCAGGATCAGGAACCCCTATGACGGGAAATTCGGTGTGCCACGGCAGAGCGGCCTGGTGGAACAGGTAGTCTCCACCATCGTGTTCGAGCCGGAATACCGGGTGGCTGAGGCACTGCGGGGGATCGAGGAGTTTTCCCATCTATGGCTGATCTGGTCTTTTGACCGGGCAGAACGGGAAACCTGGGCCCCGACGGTGCGGCCGCCGCGTCTGGGCGGAAACGAGCGGGTCGGCGTATTTGCCACCCGGTCACCGTACCGGCCCAATGCCATCGGTCTGAGCTGCGTGAAGCTGCTGGGCGTGGAAAAGGGCAGGGAAGGCACTGTGCTGAAAGTGGCCGGAGCTGACCTGATGAACGGCACACCGATCTATGATATCAAGCCTTATCTGCCCTATGCGGACTGCGTACCGGATGCCACCGGCGGATTCACGGACCGGACGGAAAAACGGACGGTGGAAGTGGAAATTCCGGAGGAATACGCAAAGCGTATGCCGGAAGAGGACCTGGAGGCGTTGAAGGCTGTACTGAGGGAAGATCCGCGGCCGGCGTACCAGGATGATCCGGAAAGAGTGTACGCGTTTGAGTTCGGAGGAAGAAACGTACGGTTCAGGGTGGAAGGAAAGAAACTGTATGTGGCAGGCTTATCCGCGGAGGCGGGTAAGGAATGAATGAAGAATAATGAATACTTAAATTGCAAATTTCAAACATAAAAATGGCGGATAGAACAGCATCGGAAGATGCTGCTCTTTTTTATGTATGCGCATAGGCGTAGTAAGGGACTGTTACCAATGTATAATGATTCGGTGCGGCTCTCCGTGCGCTTCGCTTAGTCGGGATGACATTTTGGCGGAGGGTATTGGTTCCCGTGTCTTTTGAAGAATTCTGAATCCGTGGGGGATCCTTCGACTTCATTCGCTGTGCTCATTCCGCTCAGGATGACACCGGGGGAGTTTCGATATGTTTCCTGAGCTTTGGGATAACAGCAGAAGCGCGCGGGACGGTTAAAGAATACATCATTACGCATTATGTATTATGCATTTAAACAATCGAAAAAATCTATGATTATATAGATTGTTTTGTTCCTGCATTTTGGGTTGCAATTTTCAGAAATGTATGGCATACTGTCCTCGTGGTTAAAAAATAACCCTGTGGGACAAATGCGTCCCACTCAATAAGAGGAGGATGAATCATGGAACGTGTTTATAACTTTTCTCCCGGACCTTCCCAGCTGGCTCTGCCTGTGCTCGAAAAGGCGCAGAAAGATCTGGTCTGTTACGGCGATACAGGTATGTCTGTAATGGAGATGAGCCATCGCAGCAAGATGTACACTGATATCTATGACAAGACTGTTGCAGATCTCCGTGATCTGATGAACATCCCCGAAGATTATGACGTGGTGTTCCTGCAGGGCGGCGCGACCCAGCAGTTCTCTGCTGTTCCGCTGAACCTGATGGTCAACAAAAAGGCTGACTATATCGACAGCGGTAACTTCGCTCACCTGGCTGCTGAAGAAGGAAAGCGCTACGGTGAAGTGAACGTTGTGGCTTCCAGCCGTGAAGACGTTTATACCTACATTCCGGATCTGGATGCGATTAAGTTCACGGATGATGCCGACTATGTGCACATCACCCAGAACAACACCATCTACGGCACCCGATTTGTGGAGCTGCCCAAGTGCAAGGCTCCCATCGTCTGCGACGCCAGCAGCATGATCCTGAGCGAGGAAATGGATGTGACTAAGTACGGCGCCATCTATGCCGGCGCCCAGAAGAACATCGGACCCAGCGGTCTGTGCGTCCTGATCGTGAAGCATGACTTGGTTGGCCATGCCATGGATATCTGCCCGAAGCTGCTGAACTGGCAGATTCAGGTGGAAAAGGGAAGCATGTACAACACTCCCAACACCTGGGGTATCTATCTGGCCGGCCTGACCTTTGACTGGCTGAAGAGCATCGGCGGCGTGAAGGCTGTTGAAGCGGTGAACATTGAAAAGGCTGCTATGCTGTATGACTTCTTGGACAACAGCAAGCTGTTCAAGGCGACTGCCCAACCCAAGTTCCGCAGCCGGATGAACGTCACCTTCGTGACCGGCGATGCTGATAAGGACGCTGCCTTCGTGAAGGCTGCCGCGGCTGAAGGCCTGGTCAACCTGAAGGGCCATCGTTCTGTCGGCGGTATGCGCGCCAGCATTTACAATGCAATGCCCATTGAAGGCGTGAAGAAACTGGTTGACTTCATGAAGAAGTTCGAGGCGGAGAACGCCTGATCATTCAGAACAATGTTCTGAATGAAATTAACAATGAATAATTAACAATGAATAATTGTTAGTTAGTCTGCTTCCGAACCGTAACATAGATAAAGGAGTATTATCCATGTATAAGATTCAGACGCTGAACGCGATCTCGGATGTGATTTATACACAGCTGAGCGCTGACAAGTATACGGTCAGCAAGGACGAGCCCGTGCCGGACGCAATCCTGGTACGCAGCGCCGCCATGCATGACATGGAGTTCGGACCGGAACTGCTGGCCATCGGCCGTGCCGGTGCCGGCGTCAACAATATCCCGCTGGACCGCTGCGCCAAAGAGGGTATCGTAGTCTTTAATACCCCCGGTGCCAACGCCAACGCGGTAGCTGAACTGGTGGTCACCGGTATGATGATGTGCGGCCGGAAGATCGCTGAAGCTATTGACTGGGTCAAGACCCTGAAGGGCCAGGGTGCTGAAGTCGCCAAGATGGTTGAAAAAGGAAAGAGCCAGTTCGTAGGCGCTGAAGTTCGGGGCAAAACCCTGGGTGTTATCGGTCTGGGTGCTGTCGGATCCATCGTGGCTAACGCCGCCAGCCGCGGCCTGGGCATGAATGTTATCGGTTATGACCCCTATATCTCCGTTGAACGCGCCTGGAGCCTGAGCACTTCTGTTCATCGTGCGGCTTCTGAGGATGAAGTTCTGGCGCAGGCTGACTTCATTACCTTCCACTGCCCGCTGAATGATGAGACCCGCGGCTCCATCAACGCTGATAAGTTCGCGAAGATGAAGGACGGCGCCTGCATCCTGAACTTTGCCCGCGGTGAACTGGTGAACAACGCTGATATGCTGGCCGCCCTGGAAAGCGGAAAGATCGGCCGCTATGTGACTGACTTCCCGAACGATGAACTCATCGGCGCAACCAACGTGGTCTGCATCCCGCACCTGGGAGCCAGCACGCCGGAAAGCGAAGAGAACTGCGCCAGCATGGCTGCTGCCGAGATCCGGGATTACCTGGAGAACGGAAGCATTCACAACAGCGTGAACTATCCTGAACTGCAGCTGGGCGAGCCGGAAGCGGTCCGCGTTCTGGTACTGCATGAGAATATCCCGAACATGATTTCCAACATTACCGCAGCAGCATCCAAAGAGGGAATTAACATCGAGAACATGGTCAACAAGAGCCGCAAGGACTTCTCTGTGACCGTGATGGAGATGGAAGAGCTGCCCTCCAGGCATGCGCTGGAAACGCTGCAGGAGCTGCAGGGAATCATCAGGATCAGGACGTTTACGAAGTTCTGAGAGTGATAAGAAAAAGGGGAATGCGAAAGCATTCCTCTTTTTTGATGAATGAATTATGCCTTTTAAGCATGGGGTAGGCCAGGGGAACCGTCCCCCTGGTCTACTGCTTATGGAAATAATCTGAATCCGTGGGAGATCCTTCGACTTCATTCGCTTCGCTTATTCCGCTCAGGATGACACAGGGGCGTTTTGATATGATTCCAAAGGTTTGTGGGAAATAAACCGTCCCTCCGATCCACGGAGTATAAACATTATGAATTATGAATTGTGAATTATGAATTCACAAAAAAAGGAACCGGATTGCTCCGGTTCCTTTTTGTCAGCTATCAGAAGCTGTAGGAATCCTTGATCTCGATATCCTTGTAGCGCTTCATACCGGTACCGGCAGGAATCAGCTTACCAAGGATGACGTTCTCCTTCAGACCGATCAGCGGGTCGATCTTGCCGCGGATGGCGGCTTCGGTCAGCACGCGGGTGGTCTCCTGGAAGGAAGCCGCGGACAGGAAGCTTTCGGTGGCCAGGGAAGCCTTGGTGATGCCCAGCAGGATACGCTTGGCGATGGCGGGGGTACCGCCTTCCATGATGGCTTTCCGGTTGGCTTCCTCAAAGCGGAAGATATCCACGAGGGAGCCGGTCAGCAGATCGGTATCTCCGCTGTCTTCCACGCGAACCTTGCGCAGCATCTGGCGGATGATGATTTCGATGTGCTTG